>JBQGFJ010000075.1:0-36053 GCA_052040085.1 Pseudoxanthomonas sp. | reverse complement strand
GCCTGTTCCGCCGCAGGAATTTGCAAAGTGGCAGGGACATTACCGGGACGCCTGGTTTGGGGATGCGACGATCTGTCCGGTCGATGGCCGGGTTGTCTTCCAGATGCAGAAGTCGCCCCGCATGAAAGGCGTGGTATCCCGGCTGGATGGCCGCTGGTTGCTGACATGGGACGAACCTGGTGTTGCAGCACCTGCCTGGCTTGAGTTTTCCGATGCGCCCGGTGCGGGCATGAAACTTGCGTTGTCGCATTTCGGCGAGGTTCGCAACAGTTCCAATTTTGGTGACCTGGCCTTCACGCGCACATCGGGTTGCGGGGCTCCATGATTCCGGGCCGTGCCTTCATGCAACGCACTTCATGCAGGACCGCCATGCAAGGAGCGGTACTGGCGCTGGCGGCGTTGCTTTCCGCCTGTGCCCACCAGCCAGCACCATCACACAATCCACTGGCCGAATGGGTGCCTTCGCCGAACCACGATGCGCGCCGCCCCAACCTGGTAATGCTGCATTTCACCGACCAGGCATCGGTGGCGCAGAGTCTCCATACACTCAGCACGCGCAACAGCGGTGGGCCGGTCAGTTCGCACTACCTGATCGGCCGCGATGGCATGCGTTACCAATTGGTCGATGACGATCGTCGTGCCTGGCATGCAGGTGCCGGATCATGGGGCGCCATCAGTGACGTCAATTCGGCCTCCATCGGCATCGAGCTGGACAACGATGGCAAGTCGCCCTTCCCGCAGGAGCAGATCGACAGCCTTCTGGTCTTGCTGGGTGATTTGGCCGAACGGCATCGGATACCTCGCACGCACGTCATCGGGCATGAAGACATCGCGCCCACCCGCAAGCGTGATCCGGGGCCCCTGTTCCCGTGGAAGGCCTTGGCCGAAGCTGGATTCGGATTGTGGCCCGAAGTTGACGCACCACCTGCGCCGGAGGGCTTCGATCCGTGGCAGGCACTGCGCCTGATCGGCTATCCCGTGCAGGATCGCAATGCCGCCGTGCGGGCTTTCCGCAACCACTACCGTGGCATCGAGACCGACGTGCTGGATCGCGAAGACCTGCGCATCCTGTATTCGTTGTCGCGGCAATTGGCGCCACCCGGGGAAACGCCCGTGTCTGCCAGCGCGCGTGATGCCACGCGTGCCGGCATGCTGGAAATCCGTCAAACCGTGCCCGATGCGGTGATGGATATCCGCTATGCGACGGCCAACAATTTCACGGGTGATGTCGTGAAAGGTTATGCCGCACCCAAGTGCTACTTGCTGCAGCCGGTGGCCGAAGCATTGGGACGGGTGGCGGATGACCTGCGGGATGACGGACTGCGCCTGCAAATCTTCGATTGCTACCGTCCGGCGCATTCCGTGCACCGGTTCATGGCGTGGGCCGAAGACCTTGCCGACCAGCGCACCAAGGCGGCGTATTATCCCAACCTCGACAAGTCGGCCCTGGTAGGCACCTACATCGCACGCAGTTCGGGGCACAGCCGCGGCGCCACCGTGGATTTGACATTGGCACGGTGCACGCAGAAAGGCTGCGTTCCACTGGACATGGGCACCGAGTTTGATCTGTTCGATGCGCGCGCCAATACCGAACACCCGCACCTGACCGTCGAGCAACAGCGCAACCGGCAGGTATTGCTTGACGCAATGGCGCGGCATGGTTTCCGCAACTACCCGATGGAGTGGTGGCATTACACGTTCCGTCCGGAACCCACCCCGCACACAGCCTACGATTTCCCGGTGGAATGAATGAAACCCAGCAAGCCTGCCGCCGACGTGGCGGTGATCGGTTGCGGCATCGTGGGTTTGGCCACGGCGTTCCATCTGCAGCAGCGTGGATATTCATGCCTGCTCATCGATGCCAAGGGCCCGGGGGCTGAAGCCTCGTTCGGCAATGCGGGTTCCGTTTCAGTGGGCAATATCACGCCGCAGTCCACGCCGGGGATCATGTGGAAGGGCATGCGGATGCTGGCCGATCCGATGGCGCCACTGAAACTGGATTGGCCTGCCTTTCCTGCTTATGCCAGTTGGCTACTGAAGTTCGTCGCAGCAGGCAGGCAGGATCGAATCGTGCCACTGGTCGATGCGCTGCATGCGCTCAATGTGCGCGCGCGCGCCGCCTGGCTGGAAGTCGGCGAGCACATAGGTGCTTCCGGCTTGCTTGCGCCGGAAGGTTACCTGCATGTCTACAGTGATCCGGCCACGCTGGCGCAAGGCGAGGGCAACCGGCGTTGGATGCGGGAACGCGGGATTGCCTTCGATGTGCTGGATGCCCGGCAGTTGCGCGAGTTGGAGCCGAACCTCGGGCCTGGATTCCATCATGGTGTTTTCCAGCGTGATTCGCTGGCGGTGCGGGATCCCGGTGAATTCTGCCAACACCTGTTCGATCATCTTGTGCGGCAGGGCGCCTCTTCGTTGACCGCCACTGTCTCGGCCATGCGTCGCGAAGGCGATGCGTACCGGATCACCACGGACCGTGGCGATGTCCATGCTGCTCAAGTGGTGGTGGCGGCAGGGGCGTGGACAGCGCGCTTGCTGCGGCCTTTCGGCATCCGCATTCCGCTGGTGCCGGCACGCGGCTACCACCTGATGTTTCCACACTCGGCCCGCGCGCTTCGGCGGCCTACCTTGTGGGCAGAGCGCTACATCGTTCTTTCGCCGATGGTGCAGGGCGTGCGCATGACCGGCATGAAGGAACTGACGGCGTTGCATCGTGATCCGCATCCCGCACTGATACGGCGGATGGCGCCGGAGGCCAGCAAACTCCTTCCCGGGCTGGAAGGTAATCCCGTATCCGAATGGGCGGGACACCGTCCGTGCACGCCGGACTCGTTGCCCGTGCTGGACCAGGTGGAGGATGAGCGCATCTTCGTGGCTACCGGCCATGGACACCTGGGCCTGACCCAAGGCCCGGTGAGCGGGAAGTTGATTGCGCAAGCGATGGCGGGTGAAGACACCGACGTGCCGTTGCACGCTTATCGCTTGGCTCGTTTCTGATTGCAGGCGTTAGGGCCTGTTAACGCTTATGGCGCACGTCGCATGGCGGCCTTGGGAATGCCACCCGCAGGGCCGGCCCTACAGACGCGCACAGCCGCGTCATCGCTCTGTTGCGTATCGACATACGCGCCCTCGCTCTTCCTTGCCGTGCACGCCCGCAGAACCGGTGCGGCATGCGCCATAAGCGCTAACAGGCCCTAGTTGCCGCCAGCAAATTCACACTGCCGCCAGGCTTCGAAAACCACCACGGCGACACTGTTGGAAAGATTGAGGCTGCGGTTGCCCGGCCGCATGGGCAGGCGCAGGCGATGTTCCGGCGGAAGTGAGTCCAGCACGTCCTGCGGCAGGCCGCGGGTTTCCGGTCCGAACAGGAAGGCATCGCCGGCGGCATAGCGTGGCTGGTCGTGGCGTTGCGTGCCGCGCGTACTGAGCGCGAACAGCCGGTGTGGCGAGATGGCGGCCAAGGCGGCCGCAAGGGAAGCATGGGCGCGCAATGACGCGTATTCGTGGTAATCCAGGCCGGCGCGCTTGAGCTGTCTGTCGTCCAGGTCGAAGCCGAGGGGTTCGATCAGGTGCAGGCGCGCGCCGGTATTGGCGCAAAGGCGTATCACGTTGCCGGTGTTGGGTGGAATTTCCGGCTGGTAGAGCAGTACATCGATGTCGAGTGTTGGAAGCATCGCGCGGATTCTACGCAATCTTCCCGTCTTGTCCCCCGGATCCCGACGCTCCCGGGGGCCGACGGCACGTGGCCGTCGGCGCTCAGCGGCCCGCTACCTTCTGGGCAGTGAAGGCGGCGCCACGGACAATCGCTTCCCTCACGTCTTCGCTCGAGGCACGCACGGTGACGGCCGGCAAGTCGACGATGCGGGCCGTCTGCATGGCCATGTAGTAGGCCAGGTCTTCGGCATCCGGCAGCACGGTGACGGTGGCAAGGTCGACGATGCGGGATTGCGAGGCCTGGTAGGCGGCCAGGTCTTCTGCGTCAGGGCGAACGCTGACGGTCGGCAAGGTGACAATGTGTTCCTGGGTGGTAGTGGCGGAATCGATGCTGGCTTCCGCATGGGCGGACTTGGCGGCAATCAGGCCGGAACCTGCGCAGAGGGAGAACAGGATGGCGGCGGTCAGCGGGATCAGGGTCTTGGTGTTCATGGCGTCCTCTGTAGTGATGTTGTTGTGTGGTGTGGTAGTAAAGTACAACACCTAAGCAGGAGTGGCAAATAGTTTTTGCGTTACGCTTGCCTGTATTCAGTATTTGTTCACTTTTGTCCGGTTGGCGCCTGGACAAGTAACTGCAAAGCAGACATCGTGCCAACTGCAGGTATTTGTTTTTGATGGATTTTATTTCCAATGGAAGTGTCCGGCAGGGATGTGCGGACGTCCGTACAGTGCGAAAACAAGCAGCGGCCAGGCCGTTTTTGTTGTCCGTCATCCATGGCAGCAACCCTGCGTGCCATCGTTCCTGGTGTTTTTTGCCCCCTTGTTCATTGAAAACGGGGAGACCCCCTTGCAGGGATCACGACATCCAGTGACTTGCCATGCATGCCTTGTGGCCTAGTGCCATGCCGCCTGGGTGGCGAGTAGCATCCGGGGACCTTTCGTGGGCCTGGCTGGCCTGCTCATGTATTTATTCAAGGAGTCGTGCGATGTCCGTTTTCCGCTATCCCCGTGCCGCTTTGCTGGCAGTGGCCCTGTCCGCTTCGCTGGGAGGCTTGGCATACCTGGTCCCGGAGCCCGCCATGGCGAATCCGGCCGCCACGGGCGAAGTGGATATCCCGTATGAGTCCTTCACCCTGCCGAATGGCCTGCGCGTGATCGTGCATACGGATCGCAAGGCGCCCATCGTGGCAGTGAACCTCTGGTACCACGTGGGTGCCAAGGACGAACCCGAAGGCCGCACCGGATTCGCGCACCTGTTCGAACACCTGATGTTCCAGGGTTCGGAAAATCGTGACGGTGAATATTTCACGCCGTTCGAATTGGTGGGTGCCACCGACATGAACGGCACGACCAACTCCGACCGCACCAACTATTTCCAGAACGTGCCCACCACCGCATTGGACATGGCGCTGTGGATGGAATCCGATCGCATGGGCCACCTGCTGGGTGCCATCGGGCAAAAGGAACTGGATGAGCAGCGTGGCGTGGTGCAGAACGAAAAACGCCAGGGCGAGAACCAGCCATATGGACAGGTATGGGAATTGCTGGGCAAGGCGATGTACCCGAAGGGCCATCCCTACCACCACAGCGTCATCGGTTCGATGGCCGACCTCAATGCCGCGTCATTGGAAGACGTGAAGAACTGGTTCCGTACCTGGTACGGCCCCAACAACGCCGTGCTGGTGTTGGCTGGCGACATCGACGTGGAGACCGCAAAGGAAAAGGTCGCCCGCTATTTCGGTGATATCCCGGCGTCACCCACCATGCAACAGCCCAAGGTGGACGTGGCGGCGCTGAAGGAAAACACGCGCTCCACCATCTCCGACAATGTGCCGCAGGCGCGGATCCAGCGCGTATGGAACGTGGCTGAATATGGCCAGCCCGATGTCGAACGTTTGCAGTTGCTGGCGCATGTGCTGGGTGGCGGGCGGACGTCGCGCTTGTCGCGGCGCTTGGCGTTCCAGGATCAGTTGGTCGATCGCATCTATGCCGTGGCATTCCCGTCGCAGCTCTCCTCCACGTTCCTGATCGGTGCCGACATCAAGAAGGACGTGGACCCCACCCTGGTCGAAAAGGCCATCGAGGAGGAACTCCGCCGGCTGTTGGCGGAAGGCCCCACGGCCGAGGAAGTGGAGCAGGCGCGCACCGTGACCAAGGCCGGCTTTGTGCGTGGCGTCGAACGTATCGGCGGCTTTGGCGGCAAGGCCGATGCGTTGGCCGAATGTGCGGTGTTCACGGGTAATCCGGGGTGCTTCCGCGACAGTCTGGAAGTCATCAACACCGCTACTCCGGCGGATCTCCTGGCAGCGGGCCGCACGTGGTTGAACCAGGGCAGCCATACCTTGCTGGTGCAGCCGGGTGAACGCACGCCATTGGCCGAAGAGCCTGCCGTCACGCCTGCTTCGTTGGCGCTGCCTGCGGTGGACCCGAAGTTCACCACCACCCCGAGCAGCGTGGATCGCAGCGCGGGTGTGCCGCAGACCAAGGAATTCCCGGAACTGAAGTTCCCGCAACTCGAGCGCGCCACCCTGAAGAACGGTACCCAGGTCATCCTGGCGCGCCGCAACGACATCCCGGTGGTGCAGTTCAGTTATGAGTTCGGCGGTGGTTATGCCTCCGATGCCGGTGGCAAGCCGGGCACCGCCAGCTTCACCATGAACATGCTGGACGAAGGCGCCGGCAAGCTGGATGCGCTGGGCTTCGGTGCACGTGCCGAGGCATTGGGGGCCAATCTGGGTGCGGGTGCCTCGCTGGATGGTGCCAACGCTTATCTTTCCGCACTGAAGGACAAGCTGGATCCTTCGTTGGCGCTGTTTGCCGACATGCTGCGCCAGCCCACGTTCGATCAGAAGGAAATCGACCGCGTCCGCGCGACGTGGTTGTCCAACATCGCGCAGGAAAAGGCGCGGCCCAACAGTGCGGCGATGCGCGTGCTGCCACCGTTGCTGTATGGCGAAGGCCATCCGTACGCCATTCCTTTCAGCGGCACCGGCGATGAAGCTTCCATCCAGGCGCTGACCCGCCAGGACCTGGTGGATCACCATGCCCGCTGGGTGCGGCCGGAGAACGCCACCCTGATCGTGGTGGGCGACACCACGCTGGATGAGATCGTGCCGCTGCTTAACCAGCACCTGGGTGACTGGAAGGGCAAGGGCAAGGCGCCGCAGCGGGCCGACGTGCCGGCTGTCGCCCTGCCGACGGCACCGCGTGTATTCCTGATCGACCAGCCGGGTGCCGTGCAAGCCAACATCTTCGTGGGCCAGTTGGCACCCTCCACGCGCGACAAGGATGCCACCGAGCTGTACGTGGCCAATTCGGTACTGGGTGGCGAATTCAGCTCGCGCCTCAACATGAACCTGCGCGAAGACAAGCACTGGGCCTACGGTTCCTACAGCTTCCTGCAGAATGCGCTCGGCCAGCGCCCGTGGGCTGCGTTCGCCCCGGTGCAGATCGACAAGACGACGGAGTCGATCAAGGAAATCCAGCGCGAAATCAGTGAGTACGTATCCGGCACCACGCCACCGACCGCCGAGGAGGTGGCCAAGGTCCAGGCCGCCGAAATCCTCAGCCTGCCGGGTGGCTATGAAACCGCGGGCCGGGTGATGGGCGAAATCGGTGGCATGGTCCGCTATGGCCGTCCGGATGATTACGTGTTCCGGCGCAAGGCGGAGATCGAGGCACTGACGCCAGCGATCGTTGCAGACGCGGCCAAGGTCATCAATCCCGAGGCACTGACCTGGGTGGTGGTGGGTGATCTTTCGAAGATCGAAGCCGACATCCGCGCCCTGGGCCTGGGCGAGGTGACCGTGCTGGATGCCGACGGCAAGCCGCGCACGGCGAATTGATCGCGTGTTGAAGATGGGCGGGCACGGTGTGTCCGTCCATTTCCTTTGGGTGGATTGCCATGTTGAATGCGGGTCTTCGCGCTGCTGCGATTCAGTCCGCTTGCGGCAGAATGGAACCGGTGAATCTTCCTGCAGGCAAGTACATGTACAAAGTGATCGTTCCCGTCCTGATGGTAGCTGCGCTGTCGGCGTGCACCTGGGTACCCATTGCACCCGAAGCCAAGCATGTCCGTGTGCTTCCGGCTGGCAGTACGGCGGTGGCCAGTTGCCAGAAGCTTGGCGAGATCACGGTTTCGGTGCAGGGCAGCGTGGCCTTTTATGAGCGCAATGCCGTCAAGGTCCGTGATGAACTGGAGACCCTGGCCCGCAACGAGGCGGTGGATCTGAACGCCACCGCCATCCAGCCGGTCAATGAGCCCGCCGATGGAAAGCAAAGCTTCATGGCGTGGCGTTGCAGCCAGTGACCCATTATTTGTGACGTAAGTCACAAATAATGGCCGGATTGGGGTGGGCCATTCATCCGCCAAAGGTGCAGGGGGGCGGCCAAGCCGTTACCCTATACGGCTGTTTCCCGCTACCCGGCCCCGCCAATGCTCTTCCAACACGTCGCCATCGCCGGCCTCGCCCATATCGACGCCCCGCGCCGACTGTCTTCCGAAGAAATCAATGTCCGCTTGAAGCCGACGCTTGACCGCCTGGGCATCAAGACCGACGTGCTGGGCGACATCGCCGGTATCCACTCCCGTTATCTGTGGGAAGACGACGCACAGGCTTCCGACGTGGCCACCCTGGCCGGCGTCAAGGCGCTGGCGGATGCTGGCATCGATCCGGACAAGGTCGGCCTGCTGGTCAATACCTCGGTCAGCCGTGATTACCTGGAGCCGTCCACGGCCAGCATCGTGTCCGGCAACCTCGGCCTGCCTGATACCTGCCAGAACTTCGACGTGGCCAACGCTTGCCTGGCCTTCATCAACGGCATGGATATCGCCAGCCGCATGAGCGAGCGTGGCGAGATCGACTATGCCCTGATCGTCGACGGCGAAACCGCCAACCTCGCGTACGAGAAAACCCTCGAGCGCTTGAGCAGCGAAAACGCCACCGAAGAACAGTTCCGCAATGAACTGGCCACCCTGACCCTGGGTTCCGGCGCCGCCGCCATGGTGCTGGCCCGCGCCGAACTGGCGCCGGGTGCACCCCGCTACCGCGGTGGCGTGACCCGCGCGGCCACGGAATGGAACAAGCTGTGCCGCGGCAACCTGGACGGCATGGTCACCGACACCCGCATGCTGCTGATCGAAGGCATCAAGCTGTCGCAGAAGACTTTCGGCGCCGCCAAGCTGGCACTGGGCTGGGTGGCCGACGAGCTGGACCAGTTCGTCATCCACCAGGTCAGCAAGGTCCATACCGCCGCCTTCACCAAGGCCATCGGCATCGATCCGAAGAAGGTCCTGACCATCTTCGGCGAACACGGCAACATCGGCCCGGCCTCCGTGCCCATCGTGCTCAGCAAGCTGCGCGAGATGGGACGCCTGAAGAAGGGCGACCGCGTGGCCCTGCTGGGCATCGGTTCCGGCCTGAACTGCTCCATGGCGGAAGTGGTCTGGTGATTCTCCAAATCGATTGATATTTCCAAGGCCGGCTTGTCCGGCCTTCATCGTATTTGCGAGTAATTCGTGAATTCAGGGCTGATAATTCGCGAATCTGCCGTTTTAATTCTAGAATCACGCCATGGCCCGGCCCGACCGCTCTCCTGAGATTGATGCCGCCCTGCTCAGGGCGGTCAGTGAGCATCCCCGGGATCTGGTCGCCATGGTGGCAGCGCAGTTGGGGTTGAGCCCATCGCGGGTGAACATCCAGGTCCGTGAGTTGGTTGCCGGTGGCTATCTGGTCAAGAGAGGCAGTACCCGCCCGACTTATGCGCTGGGGGAAAACCGGCGCTTCACGCGTGATTACCTGCGTGCGGGCTTGGCCGAAGACAGGGTCTGGTATGGCGATCTGCTGCCATTGCTGGAACAGCTGCCGCGTAACGTACTGGATATTGCCCACCATGGCGTCACCGAAATGGTCAACAATGCCGTGGATCATTCCGATGCGAAAAAGGTTTCCGTGCGCATGGAATACAGTGCCGGCCAATTGAAGTTTGTCGTGGCTGATGACGGAGTGGGTATTTTCCGGAAGATCACGCGTGCATTGAGTCTCCCGGATGAGCGGCTTGCATTGCTGGAACTCTCGAAAGGCAAGCTGACGACTGATCCACAGCGGCACAGTGGCGAGGGCATCTTCTTCACCTCGCGGATGTTCGACATCTACCGAATCGAATCCGGCAGTTTGGTGTTGGATCACGACGCCAAATACGATCTGGACCTGCTGGATGAAGCGCATGACGTGACCGGCACGCGGGTCGTGATGCAGGTTGCCGATGGCTCGCCGCGCACGGTGGAATCAGTGTTTTCCGAGTACTCCAGCGGCCCCGATGACTATGCCTTTGCGCGTACGGTGGTACCAGTGCGATTGGCCAAGGTGGGCGACGAGAATCTGGTTTCGCGATCACAAGCCAAGCGCCTGCTGCAGCGGGTGGAGAATTTCCGTTGCGTGGTGTTGGACTTTGCCGAGGTGGGTGGCATTGGCCAGGCATTTGCCGATGAGATTTTCCGTGTCTTCGCCAACGCGCATCCGGACGTGGAGTTGCACCATGTGCATGCTGCCCCCGAAGTGCAGCAGATGATCCGTCGCGCGGAAGTGCTGCGCGACGAACAAGGCGGCCAGTTGCCGCTATTGAAATGACAGGACGAGCCTTGAATTTTCCCGATTACCCCTTCACCCCGAACCGCCTGCAGGTCCGTCCCGGCATCGAAATGTCCTATCTGGACGAGGGCCCGCGCGATGGCGAGGTGGTGGTGGCGCTGCACGGCAATCCGTCGTGGAGTTACCTGTGGCGGCACCTGGTGCTGGGCTTGCGTGACCGCTATCGCGTCATCGTGCCGGATCATGTCGGCATGGGGTTGTCGGACAAGCCGGATGACGGCAAGCAAGTGCATCCGCGCTATGACTACACGCTGCAATCGCGCGTGGATGACGTGGCCACGCTGCTCGAGCACCTGGGCGTTGACGGGCCAATGACGCTGGCGGTGCATGACTGGGGCGGGATGATCGGTTTCGGCTGGGCGCTGTCGCATGCGGCGCAGGTGAAGCGGCTGGTGATCACCAACACCGCCGCGTTCCCGATGCCGGCCGCCAAGGCCATGCCATGGCAGATCGCGCTGGGGCGGGACTACGGTGTCGGCGAACTGGTGATCCGCGGCTTCAATGCTTTTTCCGGCGGCGCATCGTACTTCGGCGTCGAGCGCAGGATGCCGGCCGATGTGCGCCGCGCCTACGTGGCACCTTATGACACTTGGAAGAACCGTATCTCCACGGTGCGCTTCATGCAGGACATTCCGTTGTCGCCGAAGGATCGCGCGTGGCCGTTGCTGGAGGCGGCAGGCAAGGCCTTGCCATCATTCGCGGACCGGCCGGCCTTCATCGGATGGGGGCTGAAGGATTTCGTGTTCGACCGCCATTTCCTGGAGCGCTTCCGGGCCGATTTGCCTCGCGCCGAGGTGATGGCGTTCGATGATGCCGGCCACTATGTACTCGAAGACAAGCACGAAGTGCTGGTGCCGGCGATCCGGACTTTCCTGGATCGCAATCCGCTGTAGAAATGGCCGCGTGCCGATTCATCATCGGCTGCCCGCGATCCCCGCGCTTTTTGCCTTCTCCCTCCGGGAGAAGGTGGCGCGCAGCGACGGATGAGGGAAGGAAAATGACGCGCCACGGAAAGTTCGCGATGAACGGATCGTACATGCCCTCATCCGCCCTTCGGGCACCCCCGCCTTCGCGGGGGGCAGGCTCTTCTCCCGGAGGGAGAAGGGATGGTTGCCCGCGATCCCCCGCGCTTTTGTAGGAGCGGGCGCTGCCCGCGATGAGGCCTTCCCGCGAGCGGTATCGTGGCCAAGGCCGCTCCTACAGGGACAACATTGGGCCTTGCTCAGGCGGCAATCGGCGGCAAATTCGGGGTAGTGGGGCTGTTGCCGTTGTCGTCGGGATGATCGTCGTCGTTGTCGGCATCGTCGCGCCAACGCCAATCGGCCGGGGTCAGCAACGGCAGTCCATGCGCGGCGCGTGCCTTGTCGCAATGCGAGTCCGCCTCACCGGATTCCCAGGAAGGCTGGACCTCCCGGCATGGGCTGGGGCGTTGCGGGTGGATGGTGCAACGGGAATACACCCCGATGTTGGCATCCAGTGCAATGCAGCGCGGTTTCTGTGCCCAGGTGCCGCGCATTGCCACGCGATGATTGTCCAGCCGTTCGGTCAGTTCCGGCGGTACCGGGCCTCCGAGCGAGGGCTCGGCTTCGGACCAGTGGAAGCTGACGCGGAAGTGGGCGCAGCAGGCGCCACAGGCCAGACAAGGGTGCGGCATGGGCGGGTACCGGGCGGGGCGCGGCGATGGCGGGACAGGCGCGGAATTCTGCCCGATCCGCGCCGCCACGCAAGAGGGTGCGTGGCAGGGGGCCGGCGGCCGATGGGCTTGGGCGATAATCACCAGATGGATGCCGCCTGCAACATTGCCGCCGCGCTGCCGCGGCTGGCTGCCGAAGCCCCCGATCGCATTGCCATGCGCTGCCCCGGCAAGGATGGCGCGTATGCCACCGCCTTGACGTATGGCGAGCTGGATGCCCGCAGCGACGCCATCGCCGCCGGTCTTGGCAAGCGTGGAATTTCCCGTGGCACCCGCACGGTGTTGATGGTGCGGCCCACGCCGGAGTTCTTCCTGCTGATGTTCGCACTGTTCAAGGCAGGTGCCGTGCCGGTGCTGGTGGATCCGGGCATCGACCGGCGCGCGTTGCGGCAATGCCTGGACGAGGCCGAGGCCGAAGCGTTCATTGGTATCCCGCTGGCGCAGTTTGCGCGTGTGTTGCTGGGCTGGGCCAAGTCAGCCCGTATGAGGATCACCACCGGCCGCCTGGCACTGTTGTCCGATGCCACGCTGGCGCAGGTGGAGCGTGATGGCGCGGGGTCGGGCCCGCAGCTGAGCAGTACCCAGCCGGATGATGTCGCGGCCATCCTGTTCACCAGTGGTTCGACCGGCGTGCCGAAGGGCGTGGTCTATCGCCACCGCCATTTCGTGGCACAGATCGCAATGCTGCGCGATGCATTCGGCATCACGCCGGGTGGCATCGATTTCCCGACGTTCCCGCCGTTCGCGCTGTTCGATCCCGCGTTGGGGCTGACGTCGATCATCCCGGACATGGATCCAACCCGTCCGGCCGACGCCAATCCGCTGAAGTTGCATGCGGCCATCGATCGCTTCGGTGTCGACCAGCTGTTCGGTTCGCCGGCGCTGATGCGGGTGCTGGCTGAATTCGGACGTCCGCTGCCGACGTTGCGCCGGGTGACATCGGCAGGTGCCCCGGTGCCGCCGAAAGTGGTGGCGCGCATGCATGAGCTGCTGCCTGCCGATGCATCGTTCTGGACACCATACGGCGCCACCGAATGCCTGCCGGTCGCCGTGATCGAAGGCCGCGAACTGTTGCAGCTGCGCCTGCGCACGGACAACGGCGCGGGCACTTGCGTGGGGCGCCCGGTGCCACCCAACGAGGTGCGCATCATCCGTATCACCGATGACGCCATCGCGGCGTGGTCGAATGATCTGCTGGCCGCGCCCGGCACGGTGGGCGAGATCACCGTGGCCGGTCCCAGCGCCACCGACAACTATTTCAATCGCGAAGCGCAGACCCGGGCAGCCAAGATTGCGGAAGCCTTGCCTGATGGCGTGCAACGCATCGTGCATCGCATGGGGGATGTCGGCTATTTCGACGAAGACGGCCGCCTGTGGTTCTGCGGGCGCAAATCCCACCGTGTCGAAACCGTGGAAGGACCGTTGTACACCGAGCAGGTGGAACCGGTGTTCAACACCCATCCACAGGTCAAGCGGACGGCCCTGGTCGGCGTGGGTGCGCAGGGAAGGCAAATACCGGTGCTGTGCGTGGAGCTGGCGGCGGGTGTGGCAGCGAATGCATTCCCGCGGATTGAGTCGGAGTTGCGTGGCATCGGCGCCGGCCATCCGCATACTGCGGCGATAAACCACTTCCAGTGCCATCCGGGCTTTCCGGTGGATATCCGCCACAACGCCAAGATTGGCCGTGAAAAACTCGCCGCTTGGGCAACAGCGAAATCAGGGGAAGTTCGATGAAGATATTGGTCACCGGCGGCGGTGGTTTCCTGGGACAAGCTTTGTGTCGCGGGCTGATGGAACGCGGCCATCGCGTGGTCAGTTTCAATCGCGGCCACTATCCGGTGTTGGCCCGGCTCGGCGTTGGCCAGATCCAGGGCGACCTGGCGGATCCGCATGCGGTGATGCATGCCGCACAGGGCATGGATGCGGTCTTCCACAATGCGGCCAAGGCGGGTGCATGGGGCAGTTACAAGAGCTATCACGATGCCAACGTGCTGGGCACGCAGAACGTGCTGGAAGCTTGTCTCGCCCATGGCATCGGGAAGTTGGTCTATACCTCCACTCCCAGCGTCACCCATCGCGCCACCCATCCGGTAGAGGGCGGCACGGCCGATACGGTGCCCTATGGCGAAGGGTTCAAGGCGCCGTACGCGACCACCAAGCTGATTGCGGAAAAGGCGGTATTGGCAGCCAACAGCAAGGAGCTCGCAACCGTTGCCTTGCGGC
Organism: Pseudoxanthomonas sp.; assembly: GCA_052040085.1. GTDB lineage: Bacteria > Pseudomonadota > Gammaproteobacteria > Xanthomonadales > Xanthomonadaceae > Pseudoxanthomonas_A. The sequence continues at coordinate 21,833 of JBQGFJ010000075.1, read as the reverse complement.
CGCGGTTGATCTGGGGGCCGGGTGACCAGCAGATCCTGCCGCGGCTGGTGGAGCGCGCAAAAGCCGGCCGCTTGCGCGTGGTGGGCGATGGCAGCAACAAGGTGGATACCACGTTCATCGATAACGCCGCGCAGGCGCACTTCGATGCCTTCGAGCACCTGGTGCCGGGTGCGGCGTGTGCAGGCCGGGCGTATTTCATTTCCAACGGCGAGCCATGGCCGATGCGCGAGCTGCTCAATGCCCTGCTGGCCACGGCAGGCGCGCCGCGCGTGGAGAAATCGCTTTCGTTCAAGGCGGCCTACCGCATTGGTGCCGTGTGCGAGGCCTTGTGGTCGGTCTTGCCGCTGAAGGGTGAGCCACCGATGACCCGTTTCCTGGCCGAGCAACTCAGCACCTCGCACTGGTACGACATGGCGCCGGCCACGCGCGATTTCGGTTACGTGCCGAAGGTGACGATGGAAGAGGGTTTGCGTCGTCTGGCGGAACACCTCCGGGCGCAGGCGGCCAGCCGCTAGAATGCGCGCATGAGTCCTTCCCCCCTTGATGCCCTGAAACCGCTGGCTGGCCGTGCACTGGAAGCCGCACTGAACCGTGCGCTGGCACTGGACCCCGACACCCGTGATGCCCTGAAACCGCTGGCCGGCCGCCGCATCACCCTGGCGGTGGAAGCGCCACCGCTGGCGCTGGAAATCCGCGTGGATGGTGACAGCCTTCGTGTGGGCCCGGTGAATGCTTCCGAAGAACCCGACCTTGCCGTGCGCAGTACCTTGGGCGGCTTGTTGTCGCAGCTGCCATTCCTGCGCCGCGACGATGCCGCGCCGGTGGGCCGCGTCCGCGTTTCCGGCGATGCCGAGCTGGCCCGCCGTTTGCAGACGTTGGCCGGGCGTTTCGATCCCGATTGGCAGCAACCGTTCGTGGCGGTATTCGGCGACGTGATCGGCGTACAGGTAGCCAATGCCATGCGTTCGGCCTTGCGCCAGGCACGCAAGGCGGCGGGCAACCTGGCCGAAAGTGCGGCTGAATACGTGACCGAGGAATCGCGCGATGTCGTCGGGCGTGCGGAATTGAATGCCTTCCACGATGACGTGGACGCGATACGTGACGACGTGGAACGTCTTGCCGCGCGAATCCGCCGTCTGCAACCGCAGGAGGGTCGCGCATGAAGGCGGCGCTGCGGGCAAGCAGGATCGGGCGCGTGTTGTTGCGCTACCGGCTGGACGATCTGTTCGATGACACCCCGGCCGAGCGCTGGCTGAAATTGATGCGGCCGTTCGTGCCGCGTGCATCGAAGGAAATCGCCGCACAGCCGCGTGGCGCACGCCTGCGCCTGGCCTTGCAGGAACTCGGGCCGATCTTCGTCAAGTTCGGACAGATCCTGTCCACCCGTCGCGACCTGTTGCCGCCGGACCTGGTGGATGAGCTCGCGTTGCTGCAGGACCAGGTGGCGCCCTTCGATGGTGCTCATGCGCGTGCCATCGTGGAGCAGGAACTGGGCGGCGATGTCGGCACGCTGTTCCTGTCGTTCGATCCGGTGCCGCTGGCATCGGCGTCCATTGCCCAGGTGCATGCGGCGACCTTGCCTGCCGTGGGCGAATCGCCTGCGCGCGAAGTGGTGGTCAAGGTCTTGCGTCCGGGCGTGGAGAAGCAGATTGCGGCCGACATCGGCCTGCTGAAGTCGCTGGCTGCGCTGGCAGACCGCACCCACCCGAATGCCGACAAGATCCGTCCGCGTGAAATCGTGGCGGAAATCGAGAACACGCTGGCTGCGGAGATCGACCTGCAACGCGAAGGCGCCAATGCCTCGGTGCTGCGACGCTTCTGGCAGGATTCGCCTGATCTGTACGTGCCCGAGCCCATCTGGAGCCACACCGCCCAGCGCGTGCTGACGCTCGAACGCGTGCGTGGCATCAACAGCGACGACATCGAATCGCTGGATGCCGCTGGCATCGATCGCAAAGCGCTCGCGGCCAAGGGCGTGCGCGTGTTCTACACGCAGGTGTTCCGCGACAACTTTTTCCATGCCGATGCGCATGCCGGCAATATCTGGGTGGACCCGGAGCGCAAGTACAATCCGCGTTTCATCGCGCTGGATTTCGGCATCATGGGCCAACTCTCCAGCGAGGACCAGTACTACCTCGCCGAGAATTTCATGGCGATCTTCAACAAGGATTACCGCCGCATCGCGGAACTGCACGTGCAGGCGGGCTGGATGCCTTCCACCATCCGCATCGACGAACTGGAAGCGGCGGCGCGCGCCGTGTGCGAACCGTACTTCACCCGCCCGCTCTCGGAAATTTCCTTGGGTGAAGTGCTGGGCAAGCTGTTCAAGACCGCGCAGAAATACCAGCTGACCTTGCAGCCGCAGTTGATCCTGATGCAGAAAACGCTGCTGACCATCGAAGGCATCGGCCGGTTGCTGGACCCGAAGATCGACATCTGGGCCGTTGCACGCCCGGTGCTGGAACGCATCCTGGTGGAGCGCTACAGCCCACAGCGCCTGGCGACGGAATTCCGCAAGCGTTTGCCCGAACTCATCACCCATGCGCCCGAGATGCCGCGGCTGGCGCATGCCTGGCTGCAGCAGCAGGTCGAAGGCCGCCACGTGCTGCGCATGCAGTCGGATGACGTGGTGCGCATTGCGCGCTCGCTGGAAGGCATGCAGCGCCGCATCGTGGCCGCCATTCTTGGCGTCGGCCTGCTCATTGTCGCGGCGGTGCTGTATGCACTGGAAGCCGGTGGCCCACGCATCCTCACCGTGCCAGCATCATCCTGGATCGCGGGGATCGGCGGCTTGTGGGCCTTACTGGCGGCGTGGCCGCGGCGATAGGGCATGGCGGATACGCGCGGCCATGCCTTGATCACCGGTGCCTCGAGTGGCATCGGCGCCGCGATTGCGCGCGAGTACGCACGACGCGGCGTGCCGCTGGTCCTGACCGCACGCCGGTTGGATCGCCTGCAATCACTGGCGGATGAGCTGCGCGTACAGGTGCCGGTAGAAGTCATTGCCGCCGACCTTGCCGAGCCTGCCGCACCAGCGGTGCTGGTGGGTGAATTGGAGCGGCGCGGCCTGAAGATCCGCATCCTGGTCAACAACGCCGGCTATGGCGTGCCCGGCCGTTACTTGAAGCAGGATTGGAAGACCCACGCGGACTTCCTGCAGGTGATGATCGGCGCGACCAGTGAGCTGACGTGGCGGCTGTTGCCCACCATTCGCGGTTTCGACAATGGCCGCATCCTCAATGTCGCTTCCTTTGCCGCGTTGGTGCCGGCAGCGGATGGACAGACCCTGTACGCCCCGGCCAAGAGCTACCTGGTGAAGTTCAGCGAAGCGCTTTCGCTGGAGAATGCCGACCGTGGCGTGCATGCCACGGCACTGTGCCCGGGCTTCACGTATTCCGAATTCCACGATGTCACCGGCACCCGCGCGATGATGTCGAAACTGCCGCGCTGGATGTGGCTGGATGCCGATGCCGTGGCAAGGGCGGGCATCGACGCGGTGGAGGCCGGGCGCGTGATCGCCGTGCCGGGGCTGGTCTACAAGTGCCTGCGTGCGGTCACCTGGCTGCTGCCGGACCGTTTCCTGCTCAAGCGCATGGCGCGCAATTCACGGCGTATCCGCAGCATCGAGTGAGTGGGCCAGTCTGCTTACGGCAGATCCATCCGATGGGCGGCCCGTTGTTGCTTGTTCGTGGCAAGGCGCCAGCCCAGCCAGACTTGCAGTGGCACGGTCAGTACGACACCCAGCCCGAACCAGAGCGGCCATATCCCGCGCATCTGCACGACGATCTGGATATCCAGTGCCAAGTACAGCACCAGCAGGAACCAGGCGTGAGCCCGTTTGGCGGTGGCGGCAATGCGCACGAAGCACCAGGCACCCGCGACGCCGGCCAGGAATGCCCAGAGCAGGTCCAGCACATGGCGGGCATGGCTGCTGGGGGCGATGCCCAGCGCATCGGATAGCCAGCCTCCGGCGATATTGACCAGCTGCACTGCGCCGATCGCCACCACAAGGGCGAGCAGGCTGCGCAGGGCAATCAACAGGCGTTGGCGAATGGGCATGGCAACCCGGGGCTGGATTGTGGCGTCCATGCTACAGATCCCGCGTGGATACTGCCGATGGCGCACGCGGGGGCAATTCCGGGTTGCTGGCAGATGAATTTGCCGACGGGTGGCACTGGACAGTGCAAGGGCGCGGGACTAATGTTTCCGAAATTTCAGTAATTTCTGAAACTATGGAACTTCCCAGTCTCACCCAGAGTTTTGTCCTCCATTTTGGCGAGATGGGCAGCCGTTGGGGCATCAATCGCACCGTCGGCCAGATCTACGCGCTGCTGTTCGTGTCGGACCGGCCGCTGCATGCCGACGACATTACCGAAAAATTGGGCGTCTCCCGTTCCAATGTCAGCATGGGCCTGCGTGAATTGCAGGCTTGGCGGCTGGTGCGGATGGAGCACCAACCCGGTGATCGCCGTGACTATTTCAGTGCGCCACAGGATGTATGGAGCATCTTCCGCACCCTGGCCGAGGAGCGCCAGCGGCGCGAAATAGATCCCACCCTGTCCATGTTGCGGGCGGCGCTGCTGGAATCGCCCGAGTCCGCCGAAGAGCGTCATGCGCAGGAACGCATGCGCGAAATGTACGAGTTGATCGAGCGCGTGACCGACTGGTTCGAGGAAGTACGCAAACTGTCGCCGGAAACCCTCACCCGTTTGATGGACCTCGGCGAAAAGGTGCAGAAGCTGCTGGAGTTCAAGGAGCGCGTGAAGTTGCTGCCTGGCGGCAAATCCGAGGCCCGCAGAAATGATTGATTCCGCCATAGATCCGGTTGCGCTGGCGCGTATCCAGTTCGCCGCCAACATTAGTTTCCACATCCTGTTTCCCACCATCACCATCGCGCTGGGCTGGGTGCTGCTGTTCTTCAAGTTGCGCTTCCGTGCCACCGGTGACGAGAAGTGGATGACCGCCTACGGGTTCTGGGTGAAGGTATTCGCGCTGAGTTTCGCCATGGGCGTGGTCAGCGGCGTCACCATGAGTTTCCAGTTCGGCACCAACTGGCCGGGCTACATGAATACCGTGGGCAATATCGCCGGCCCCTTGCTGGCCTACGAAGTGCTGACGGCGTTTTTCCTGGAAGCCACGTTCCTGGCGGTGATGCTGTTTGGCCGCGACCGCGTGTCCGACCGCATGCATACCTTGGCCACGTTATTGGTGGCGGGTGGCACCACCCTGTCCGCGTTCTGGATCCTGGCGTTGAACTCGTGGATGCAGACGCCGGCCGGGTTCGAAATGATCAACGGCCAGGCGCATGCGGTGGATTGGTGGCAGATCGTGTTCAATCCATCGTTCCCGTACCGTTTGGCGCACATGCTGCTGGCGTCCGGATTGACGGCGGCCTTCCTGATCGCCGGCTTGTCTGCCTACCAATGGTTGCGTGGCGACCGTTCGCCCGCGGTCATGGCGGCCTTGCGGACTGGCGTGTACCTGGGGGCGATGCTGATCCCGGTGCAGATCATGGTCGGCGACCTGCACGGCTTGAATACGCTGGAACACCAGCCGGCCAAGCTGGCAGCGATGGAAGGCATCTGGCGCACGCAGAACGGCGCGCCTGCGGTGTTGTTCGCGGTGCCCAACGAAGCCACGCAAGAAAACGATTACGAGATCGCGATTCCCAAGTTGGCGTCGTTGTACCTGGTGCACGACCTGGATGGCGAAGTGAAGGGACTGGACCAGTTCGAGGACCGGCCCCCGGTGAAGCCGGTGTTCTATGCCTTCCGGGTGATGGTGGGCATGGGCTTGCTGATGCTGTTCTTCTCGTGGCTGGGTGCCTGGCAACTCAAGCGCCGTGGCGAACCCGCGCGCTGGCTGGCACGCGGCTTGGTGGGCATGACGTTCTCCGGCTGGATCGCGGTGCTGGCGGGCTGGTATGTCACCGAAATCGGGCGGCAGCCGTGGCTGGTGCAGGGCGTGTTGCGCACGGCCGATGCGGCTTCGGATACGCCTGCGCCGTTGATCGGGCTTAGCCTGTCGATGTACCTCGCCTTGTACGTGGGCCTGATCCTGGCCTACGTCTCGGTGTTGTTCTATCTGGCGCGCAAGCGCAAGCCGGTGGCGGAAGCGGCGGATGCGCCCACGGTCGATGAAGGAGCAGGCATATGAGCGAATGGCTTCCCGTCGTCTTCGTCGGCCTGATGGGCTTGTCGATCCTGTTGTACGTGGTGCTGGACGGTTATGACCTGGGCGTGGGCATCCTGTTGCGCCAGGCCGAAGATGCGCAGAAGGACGTGATGATCGCGTCGATCGGTCCGTTCTGGGATGCCAACGAAACCTGGCTGGTGCTGGGCGTGGGCTTGTTGCTGGTGGCATTTCCCATGGCGCACGGCATCATCCTGGGTGCCTTGTACCTGCCGGTGGCATTCATGCTGGTGGGGCTGATCGTGCGCGGCGTGGCCTTCGATTTCCGGGTCAAGGTGCATGCCGAACACAAGCCGTTCTGGAACACCGCCTTCCATGCGGGTTCGTTGCTGGCGGCACTGTCGCAGGGTTTCATGCTGGGCCTGTACATCACGGGGTTGCAATACAACCGGGTGGGGGTGGTGTTCGGCATCGTCATCGCGCTGTGCCTGGTGTCGGGGTACATGCTGCTGGGGGCAGGCTGGCTGGTCATGAAGACCGAGGGCGACCTGCGCCAACGTGCCATCGGTTGGGCACGCCGCAGCCTGTGGTTCACCGGCATCGGTATCGTCGCGGTGTCACTCGCCACGCCGCTGGTCAGCCCGCGCATCTTCGAGAAATGGTTCGCGTTGCCGAACCTGTTCCTGCTGATGCCCATTCCGCTGCTGACCGGTCTGCTGTTCATGACCTGCCTGCGTTCGCTGGTGAAGCTGGGCAAGGGCGGCAGCCGCCGTGAATGGGTGCCGTTCGTGACTACCATCGGCATGTTCATGCTGGCTTTCGCGGGACTGGCTTACAGCATCTTCCCGTACCTGGTCATCGACCGGATGACGCTATGGGATGCCGCTGCCGCACCGGAATCACTCAAGATCATGCTGTTCGGCGCGGCCATTACCCTGCCAGCGATCCTGGCCTACAGCGCCTATACGTACCGCGTGTTCTGGGGCAAGACCAGCGAGCTCAATTACTGAGCAGGCCGGGTTGGTGCTTGATGCGGGGCGATGCGTGCATGCCTTCGGTGTTCATGCCGTCAGTCGAACTCCATGAGTGCAGGGGTCGTCTGGATCTCCTGGATCAGGATCTCCAGGCGTGCGGCGAAGGTCTCGATCTGTTCGCTGGTGGCGGTATGTTCGATCAGGCGATGCTCGAGCTCGCGGGCGCGGGTGGCCAAGGCAGGCTGGTTGATGGCGTACAGGCCGCCCACGATCCGGTGGAAGATATCCGCGAGGTCTTTCCCGTCGCGGGTTTCGCTTGAGCGGACCCTGTCGAGGTCTTCGCGCGTTGCCGCGCAGAACCCACGCAGCATTTCGATGGCAATCCTGGCCGAGCCATACTGCGAAATGAGTCCGGCCAGGACGTCCGGGCCGAAGGGCGTGTTCGCGGCGGGAGCATCGGCCGCAAGCCGCCCCTGGCTGCCGCGGACAAGATTGTCCTGAAGCCAGTATTCCAGCGTGGTGGCCAGGGCGTGCAGGGAAACAGGTTTCGCAAGGTAGCCGTCCATGCCTGCATTCGTGCAGACCTCGGCTTCTCCCTTGTACACGCTTGCAGTGATGGCCACGATGGGCAGCCGCTGCTCGCCGCCGGCCTCGGTTTCGCGCCTGCGGATTTCCCGTGCCAGTTCGTAGCCGTCCATCACCGGCATCAGGCAATCCGTGATGAGCAGGTTGTAGCGTCCGGCTTCCAGTGCCTCAAGGGCTTCGGCTCCGTTCTCGACCATGTCGAATGCCAGGCCGAGTTGTTGCATGTACCACGCCAACAGGGTGCGATTGGTGGGGTGATCCTCGGCAATGAGTACCCGTGTGCGGGAAGGGTCGATGTTGGCGGATATGCGTGGCATGGCGCGGCTGGCCAGTTCTTCCCGGCGTTGGGGGGCGCTGGGTTCCGCCACCGGAAGCGTGACCTCCACGGTCACCGTGGTGCCTTCGCCCTGCCGGCTTTGCAGGGTGATGGTGCCGCCCATCAGTGACACGATCTGATGGCAGATGCTCAGGCCCAGGCCGGTTCCGCCGAAATGCCTCGCCGTGGAGGGCGCAGCCTGGGTGAATGGCTGGAAAAGCCGCCCCTGCTGGTCGTCGGAAATGCCGATGCCCGTATCCGCCACGCTGATGTTGAGCGCCTGGCTTCCGTTGTGGCCGGCTTGCAGCGTGACACTCACGTCCACCCGCCCCTGATCGGTGAACTTGATGGCATTGCTCAGCAGGTTGAACAGGATCTGGCGTATGCGGACATCGTCGCCGACATGCTGGTCCGCGATGCGTGGATCGAACATGGCCTCGACCCGGAGCTGTTTGCCGTCAGACAGTGGCGCCAGCATCTGCACCACGCCCTGCACTACCTGGCGCAGGCTGAAGGGGCTGGCGTCCAGTTCCAGTGCGCCCGCCTCCATCTTCGAGTAGTCCAGGATGTCGTCCAGGATCTGGCGCAGCATCTGTGCGGAATCCCCGATCGTGTCGACGATCTCTTCCTGCTCCTCGTCCAATGGCGTGTAGGAGAGTATTTCCAGCAGGCCGATCACCCCGCTCATTGGTGTCCGTATCTCATGGCTCATCATTGCCAGGAAGTCGGCCTTTGCCTTCAGGGCATCCTCGGCCGATGCCTTGGCCTCCAGCAGGTCCTGCCATTGGCGGCGCTGGTCGGTGACGTCGATCCAGTAGCCGGTCCAGTGCCAGCGATTGTCATCGGTCCGGTAAGGAAGGCTGTTGGCGCGGATCCAGCGCGGGCCATGTTCGGTCTGGGTGCGGAAATCCAGGTCGAACCCGCTGCCGTCGGCAACGGCCCGCGCGATGGTCTGGCGCAAATGGATGCGATCGGCAGGATCTATTCTGTCGATCAGCGCCGCCCCATTGGCCATGGCTTCTTCCACGGTAATGCCGAACAGTGCCGGAAGATCGCCGACGACGAAAGGAAACGAGACCTCCCCCGATTCCGATAGCGTGGCTTGGTGTACCACCGCGGGCAGGTTGTTGGTGACTTCGGCGAAGCGCTTCTCCAGGGCGCGACGCTGTTCCACTTCCGCGCGCAACCGCCGGTAGCCGCGTGCATGGATGGACATGATGATCGCCAGCACTCCCAGTATCGGCAGCACCCAGCGCAGCAGGCGCCGCCAATTCATGCCGCCACGGTATTCCACTGCCAGCCAATCGCCGCGAATGGCCTCCCGCTCGCGTGGCGACATGGAGGTCAGCATCCTGTCGAAGGCGGCAACCAGGGGAGCATGTGATTGGCGTGCGGCGAAAACGAAGTTGTCCTCGAAGCCTGCCGGGGCCGCCACGCGCAATTGCCCGGCAAAACGATCGCGGACCAGGGCATCGACCACGGCAAGGTTGCCGACATAGGCGTGGGCCTTGCGGGTGCGGACCCACTCCAGGCCTTGCCGGGCGTCATCGGCTTCCACGATGGTTGCGCCCCGGGCAGTGCGTGCTATCAGCGGACCCAGGCGTTCCGGATCGGAGACCGCCACCGTCATGCCTGACAGGTCGCGCAGTGCGAGCACGCTTTCCTTGGCGCTGTTGCGTATCACGATGACATTGGGAACCGAGACGATCGGCAGGCTGTGGATCCAGCCGCGTCCTCCGTCCAGGGGGTCGATCACGGTGATGACTGCATCCACGCTGCCGTCGTGCATGGCTTGCCGCACTTCACGCCAGGAATAGTCGGCTCCCAAGGGGGTGAAGTCTGCGCCCAGTTCCCGGAATCGCTGCAGGTAATCAGCGACCAGCCCGCTTGGTTGTCCCTGGTCGTCACGGTAGGAGATCGGGGCGGCGTGCGGAGGAAAGCCCAGGCTGAAGCCGGCTTCCAGTGCCGCCTTTTCTTCGGCGCTGAAGATCGAATCCTGTTCGTTGACCCACTCCAGGTCAGGGAGCCACTTCAGTTCGATGGCTTCCCGTTGTGCAGGCGAAATGGCCTGCATGGCGGAATTGATGGCTTCGGCCAATGGCCGGTTGGCATTGGGGCCGGCGAAGTGGAGTGGATAGAGCGGCAGTTCGCTCAGCCGCATCAGGCCGATATCGGACAAGCCATGCACTTGCATCAGCTGGCTGGCGACATACGCGTTCCCGATGTAAACATCGGCTTGGCCACCGGATATTGCCCGAAGCGCTTCCAGCGTGCCTTCCGCTTCCATGTGGGTCGCCGCGGGATAACGGGTGCGCGCGGCAGCACCCGTGGAGAACCCGTGCTCGGTGATGACGCGCAAGCCTTCGAGGTTGCTGGATGCACTCGGGCGGGTGTCGGCCAGCCGGGCCACGATGGCAATCGGTACCTGCACGTATTCCTGGGTGAACACCATGCAGCCGGTGCGCCCGGCGGTGATGGACATGTTCATCACCAGGTCCACCTTGCCGTCACAGGCGGCCTCCACCATGTCCAGCCAGGAATCGAAGACGCGGTAGCGTGGGGTCACCCCCAAGCGGGCCAGGGCCTCCTCCAGGTAATCCACGGCCAGGCCCCGCGGCTCGCCCTTGTTCCATTCTTCGAAAGGGGGCCAGTCGTGCCGGTATACGGCCACGCTGATCGTGGGGTGTGCCCGCAGCCAGTGTTCCTGGGTCCGGGCGAGGGGCACATCCTGTGCCGTGGCCCGAAAAGCGAATAACATGCTGACCAGAAACCCAGCTACGCTAGCCACGATGCGACGCATGGGGGTAAGGCCCTCAGCAGTTGGAATAGTGTTTTTCAAGCCGAAATTTCCGTAGGGATCCTAGCGTATGCCACTCAGGATTGTCATTGCCGACGACCATCCCGTGGTGAGGGTCGGGGCCAGGGCCATCATTGCCAACAGCGGCGTCGGCGAGATTGTTGCCGAGGCCGACAGTACCGACGCATTGCTGGCCACGCTGGAGGCAACCCCATGCGACGTGCTGGTCACGGACCTCAACATGCCGGGCGGGACGCAACCCGATGGCTTGGCCATGCTGGGCGCCATCCATCGCCGCTACCCGGAGCTGCCCATTGTCCTGCTGAGCGTGACCACCAATCTCGGCATCCTCCGGACTGCGGTCTCGAAGGGTGTCCTCGGGCTGGTCGACAAGGCCTCGTCACTGGAGCAGTTGCCGGTAGCCATCCAGTCCGCGCACCGCGGGCGCAGTTTCATTGCGGCCAGTCTGCAGGAACGCATTGCCGAAATGGAAGCGGTGACCAATACCGACAAGCGTACCCTTTCTCCCCGCGAGGTTGAAGTTCTTCGCTTGCTTGGCACCGGGCTATCGGTGACTGAAATCGGCAACCAGCTGCATCGCAGCGTGACGACCATCAGCCGGCAGAAAGGCAATGCCATGCGCAAGCTGGGTATTGCCAATGATGCCGAGTTGTTCTCTTACCTGAAGCGGGAGTTCTAGGCCTTCAGGCCGAGGGTGGCAAGGATATTGCCATGCCACGCGGCAAGAAATTGAAATTTCTTGCATGTTCGAAACTGTGATGGATGTTCAGAATCTTGCCCTCATTGAATAAGGGGCTTGCCATGCAGCTCATCAATTTCGACCCATGTTTGCCGGGTGCATTCAAGATTGAATGCGTACCGAAATCCACTTCCCTGCAGTCACGCATCCACGCCATGCTCCGTGTGGCGGATAGTGACGAGCTGGATGAGGTGTTGCGAACCGTTTCGCGGATGCTTGTCCTGCGGCGTGGCCGCAAGGGGCTCATCGATGATCGTGCGTTGCAAGCGCATCTCGACGAGCTCGAACTGCTTTTTTCATTGGAACTTTCCGCACTGGAGGGTTGATCGGGCCAAGGCCCCGCGGGGACTGGCACTGTCGTTTCCGGCATGCCATATCTGATGGTCGTCATGGCTTGTCATCTGCTTTGCAGTCGTGAAAAGCCCACTGTCCCATGCTGTTTCCAGACATGGGCTGGCAGCGTATCCGCATTGCACTGAAGCGGCGGATCACACTTCAACTTTTCCTCCCGACGTCATTCTCCTGTCCAGCCGGACGCGGTGGCGCCTGTTTGCCGTGGTCCGGCATTGCCAGTGATGGATCAACGGCATGTCTTCGTTTTCGACGGAACCAATATGGATGCCGATGTCACGGTGATTCCTGGCCATGCAGTCGATCACAGGATGACGGAAATGTTTTCACCCCTGTAACGCCAAAAAAGGAAGCAATAAATCAATGAAGAAGCGTTTGTTCATCGGCATTCAACTTGCACTTTGCGCCATCATTCCGGCCCACGCCCAGAACTACACCAACGTCAATCTCTCCGCTGGCCAGTTCACATTCCAGGGCGGGATCAACCTGGTGAACTCAAACCTGACGTTGATCAAGTCAGAGACAAGTGAAAACTATGGCGTGGTCGCGGTGACGGGTAATTACTCCAGCACGGACAGCGCGATCAACATGAGCACCTTCCTGAACGCCGGTGGCACGACGGTGGCAGGCGAAGGCACCCATCGCATCCTGATCAATGGCAACGCCTCAGGACAGACCGTGCTGTCCGTCACCAACAACGGCGGGCCTGGCGCTTCGACCGATCTGAACAGCAATACCTTCAATGATGCCAACGAGGGAATTTCATTGGTCCAGGTGTCCGGCAGCTCCACTGCCAATGCCTTTGTCCTCAAGGATGGCTACACCGCAGTAGGCGCCTACCAGTATCGTCTCTACGCTTACCAGCCTGGTCAGTCCGACGCCGCGCAACGGCTTGTCGAAGACAGCGCCAATGGCCATTGGGACTACCGCTTGCAGAATGCGACGGCCGCTATCGGTCCCACGAATCCCCAGCCGCCTACCCAGCCGCAGGTGCCTACAGATCCGGCACGGCCGCCGATTGCTCCCCCCGTCACCCGTCCCGGGCTCGTGCCGCAGGTGCCTTCTTACCTGGTGCACAACAGTGCGATGTTCGCACATGGGCAGCAGGCCATCAGTGCCATGCATCAGCGCCAGGGTGAACTGGCTGGCCGGCATGCACACAACGATGCCAGGGCTGATGCCTATGTGCGTGTCTTCGGACACGATCATGACTACACAAGCAATCTGACGGCACAGCAGTATGGGTATGACCACCAGCAGAACCTGTATGGCCTGCAGGTGGGCGGCAACTGGCTGGCGTTGGATGGGAGTGGCGGCAACCTGCGCCTGGGCCTGGTGCTGGGCAACAGCCGTAGCCGCACTGCACCCCGTGAGACGTACGCCATGGATCACACCGTGCTTGAAAGCAGCGTCGCAAAAACACGGAGCAACAGTGTGGCCGCAACGGTCACCTGGACGGATGCCCGTGGCTTTTACGTGGATGGCGTGTTGGGTGGCATGCAGCATCGCACCGATGTCACCACGCCCTTCCGCGCCGGTGATGTTGCGCGCCTGGAGTCGGAGAGTCTCTTCGTATCGGTTGAAAGTGGATACGACTGGACACTCAGCGACTTCGTCACCTTGCAGCCGCAACTGCAATTGGGTTGGCAAAAGCTGGACACCGACCGGATGACGGATGTCGACGGTATCGTGGTGGATCTGGGAACCCCGGAACTGCTCGCATGGCGCGCGGGTGTCCGCGCGCTCTTCACGCCCAAAGTCGGATCGAATGGTTCGGTGCTGACCCAGTACATCAAGCTGAACTATCACGACAGCAATGGTACGAACCAGCGCGCCTTGCTCTCCGATGATCGATTCATCACCGGTGAGTATGGACGTTCGGCCGAGCTTGGTTTTGGCCTGTCCTTCAGCATGAAGCAGAACCTTTCATTGCATGCAGACATGGGGTGGCACAAGGGCATGAGTGACGCCAGTCGTGAAGGCCTGGTGGGATCCGCCGGCGTCCGCTGGGCATTCTGATGCACACTGCCGTCGTCCACCCTCGCGACAGGGTGGACGATGGCAAAACATGAAAAAATGAATCTGGCGGGGAGGAATGGCACATGTGAATGTGCCGGCCTCCCCGCTTTTTTGCCTTGGCTCTTCCTGGGTACTGTCCGATTGTCTTTCCTGCATGCACAGGCTGTGCAATGAGAGGCTGTGGCCACCTGGGCCGCAACATCCAGTGTTGTCCGATGATGCAGGGGGTTCTGTTGCACCATGCCTGGTCCGCCGGTCGGGCAGGTGTCACGGCACAAGCGGCACGTGCTTGCGTTGGATGGCGTGCCGTGGGCATCTGCAGGCCGGTACAACGGGCAGGGTGCGCAATCTGCCAGCAAGCCCGGCAACGGTGCTTGCCCCATCGATCGGATACGTGGCTCCACTCTGCCTGGGAGCATGGAATCCCGGGAAACGAAGAAGGACGGTTATCTACGGCCGGTAGCTGATGCGTGCCATGAGTACCGCGGATGCCAGCATTGCGGAATCGTCAGACGATCAACTTGGCACGGCCCAGGCGCAGGCCCCGGTGCAGTGCTGGATAAATCCGGGGGGAATTGCCCGAAATCCCGCTCGGCATGCCTTGTCAGACCATAACCTTTGGCTATGCCCTGTGCGCGTGATTTCAATGGCGCCCGGTGCTTGCCCCGCAGAAGATGGGCTCCATCCTTCTGGCCCGGTGTCCCGTCCAAGCCATGTCCCAGCCTGCATCCGACTTCGCCACAGCCTCGATGTCCTCCCATTGGCCGCCGCCGTTCCTGCTTTATCTGGGCAATGCGCCTGATGAGTTGTCGGCCAAGACGGCACGAGGCCTGGTGCAGTTCCGGCCGGAATGGTGCGTGGGGCAATACCGCGGCCCGCAATGCGCCACCAGCGTCAACGTGCCGGACATGGATTTCGCCGAGGCGCGTGCCGCCGGTGCCAACACCATGATCGTGGGCGTGGCCAATGCGGGCGGCAAGATGGATCCGGCCTCCGTGGCGCATGTGATTGCCGCGCTCGAGGCGGGCATGAACGTGGCCTCCGGCCTGCATGACCGGCTGAATGCACATCCCGAAATCGTGGAAGCCGCACGTCGCACGGGCCGCCATCTGTTCGATGCGCGCACGCCGCCGACCACGCCGGTGGGCACCGGTTTGCGGCGCGCGGGTCGACGCTTGTTGACGGTGGGCACCGATTGCTCCACCGGCAAGATGTACACCACGCTGGCACTGGAAACCGAAATGCGTGCGCGTGGCTTGAAGGCCGATTTCCGCGCCACCGGACAGACCGGCATTTTCATTGCCGGCCGGGGCATTCCGATTGATGCGGTGGTGGCGGACTTCATTTCCGGCGGCATCGAGTGGTTGTCACCTGCCCGCGAGGACGGTGGCTGGGACCTGATAGAAGGCCAGGGCTCGCTGTTCCATGCCTCGTTCGCGGGTGTTTCCATCGGTTTGTTGCATGGTGCGCAGCCGGATGCCCTGGTGTTGTGCCATGAGCCCAACCGTCCGCACATGCGGGGACTCAAGCACTATCCGGTCCCGGACCTGCGCACCACGCTCTATGCCAACCTGGGGGCAGCTCGCTTGACCAATCCGGGTGTGGTGGCCGTGGGCGTGTCCTTGAATACCTCGAAGCTTTCGCCTGACGAGGGGCTGCGCATTTGCCGTGAAACCGAGGACATGCTCGGTCTGCCGGTACAGGATCCCATGCGCGACGGTGTTGGCCGGATCGTGGACAACCTGTTGGCGACCATCCCCGGCTGATGCCTGTCCTGGTTGGCGGTCCCCCGGACGAGCGAGCAGGACGCATGCTACAACGTTGCCCGTGAGGGCCTTCCGTCCGTGATGAGCGGACCGTGGGCCTGAGTGCCCCATAGAACGAGGATTCGGAGCCCATGCTGCAACTTGATGCCATCCAGACCCTTGCCCTTGCCGGTCTGGTGTTGTTCCTGGGTTACGCACTCTGCCGCTTCATCCCGCTGCTTTCGCGGTACAACCTGCCGCCCCCGGTGGTGGGTGGCCTGGTGGTTGCGGTGGTGGTGATGCTGGCGTATTTCCAGGGCACGTCCTTGCTGCAGCTGGATACCAGTCTGCAGGCACCGTTGATGATCGCGTTCTTCACCGCCATCGGTACCAATGCCAGCCTTGCCCTGCTCAAGGTCAGCGGCAAGCAGGTGGCGATTTTCCTTGGGCTGGCCACTGCATTCGCCGTGGCGCAGAACCTGCTGGGCATGGCGGTGGCCATGGGGTTCGGCTTGCACCCGTTGTTCGGCGTGCTTGCCGGTTCCACCACGCTGACCGGTGGCCCCGCGACCGGTTTGGCATTTGCGCCACTGTTCGAACAAGCCGGTGTGCAGGGTGCCGAATCCATTGCGGTGACTGCGGCCATGGCCGGCATCATCCTGGGCGGCCTCGTGGGAGGTCCTGCGATCACGGTGATGATCCGCAAGCACAAGTTGCGTGGTGGTGATGGAAGCAAGCCGGACAGCGAGATCGTCGTGGATCAGGGAATCTATACGGCCCCCGTCGATGAAAGCCGGCGCGAATTCAGGGCACTGCAGGCCATCGTGATCCTGTTGCTGGCCATGTGGGCAGGCACCTGGGTCAGCAAGGGCATCGCGGCACTGGGCCTGACCATGCCGGCCTACATCGGCGCCATGCTGGTGGGTGCGTTGATCCGCAACATCGATGACGTGACCGGCTGGATCAAGCTGCCTACCGACACCATCGAGCTGATCGGCAATGTGTGCCTGGCGCTGTTCCTCTCGGTGGCGTTGATGAACCTCAAGCTCTGGGAGCTGTCCGGATTGGCGCTGCCGCTGCTGGTCAACCTGGCGCTGCAGGTGCTGATGGTGATCCTGTTCTGCGGGGTGATCTTCCGTGCCATGGGCCGTGACTACGATGCCGCGGTGATGGGGGGCGGGTTCATCGGCTTCATGCTGGGCACCACCGCCAACGCGATGGCGGTGATGCGCACGTTGACCGAACGCTACGGGGTCGCGCCGCGCGCCTTCCTGGTGGCGCCGCTGGTGGGGGCGTTCTTCATCGATTTCACCAATGCCCTGATCATCACCGGCTTCATCAATTTCTGGCATTGATGCACGGATGGCGTGTATCGCGATCCATGTCCGTCCGTGAAGCATGAAGGCGAGTAGTACATGATGCGATTCCGCCAGATCGAAGTCTTCCACGCGGTCTACACCACAGGGTCGATCAGTGGCGCCGCGCGCATGCTGCGCGTATCGCAGCCGTCGGTGAGCAAGGTCCTCAGTCACATGCAGAAGCAACTCGGTTTCGAGTTGTTCCGCTTGCATCGTGGCCGGTTGGTGGCCACTGAGGAGGCACATGCGCTTTTCAATGAAGTCGATGAAGTCTTCATCCGGCTCAATTCGCTGCAAAAGGCGATAGGGAACATCCGTGACAACGGCGACAACCATGTCCGGCTGGCAGTGGTGCCCTCGTTGGGATTGGAAGCCGCACCCATCGCGATCGCCCGATTCCGCGAAGCCCACCCGCATGTCAACTTCGATGTGCAGACCCTGCATCACGACGATGTTCACAAAGCGCTTTACGAACGCCGGGCCGATATCGCGATTGCCTATGACCCGCCCAGCCACCCGCAGCTGATCCAGCGCAACGTGGCGACGGCTTCAGTGGTATTGATGCTGCCTGCGGACCAGTTGCCGGATGCGGAAGTGGTGGGCATCGACTACCTGGATGGAAAGGATCTGGTGGGATTGACTACGGGCGGCCCGGTCGGACATTTGTTTTCCCGTTATCTGCGCAATGCAGAAGTGCAGGTGCGCGAAGTGGTATCCAACCAGACCTTCTACGTGGCTGCCGAACTGGTCAGGCGTGGCGTCGGGATGGCAGTGCTGGATGAATTCACCGCACGCGCGCGGTCGGACCACGCCACGCGGTTCCTCCCGCTGATGCCGTCGATCAAATTCTGGGTGCAGTGCGTGCACTTGGCGGAGCGTCCGCCATCGCGCGTTGCCGAACGGTTCCTGGAGGTCTTCACCCAGGTGGTCAAGGAAATCCTGGACCGTCCGGTCCGGTCCTGATACTGGCAAAAGAGTGCCGTTTCGAGGCGTCCGCCCGGCCGGGGAACAGGCGGCGATGAAAGACCATCGCCGCCATGTTCACATCCGGACTATTTGCCGGCAGCAGCCTTGCGCGCAGCGCCGGCGAAATCCCCGGCCACGAATACGCTGAGGGCTTCCGGCTTGATATGGCGCTGGATGGCGGCATTCACCTGTTCCACGGTGAGCGCGCGGATGGCGTCCTCGTAGTCGGCGGTCCATTGCATGGTCCGTTCCAGATAGAGGTTGTTGCGCAGGATGTTGGCGACGGTGCCGTCGCTTGCACGGGAGTTGGCCATCGCCGTCAACAATCCATCCTTGGCATCGGCCAGTTCGGCAGCGGTCAGGCCGTCACGCACGAAGCGTTCCAGTTCCTCGCGCATCACTTCTTCCAGACGTGCCATGTTTTCCGGTGCTGCGCTGGCGCCGATCTGCAGGCCACCTTCGTCATCAAGGTCATCACCCCACAGGCTGCTGCCGACGCCGTAGCTCAGGCCTTCCTTCTGGCGGATGCGGTCGCCCAGGCGCGAGGCCATGCCACCGCCGCCAAATACGCGATTGGCGACGACCAATGCGGGATAGTCGGCATCCGATGTCTTCAGCGGGAAGGTCATGCGGGCCGACAGCACGGCATTCGCCTTGTCCGGGGTTTCGAACGCGCCGCGCGTGGTGGCTACCGGTACGAAGGATGATGCGATGCGTTGGTAGGGTTTGGGCGATGTCCAACCGGCGAAGGTGGCTTCCAGTTCCCTCTTCAACTCAGCCGGATCGAAGTCGCCAACGATGGCGACTTCGCCCTGTGCGGTGCCATAGAAATCACGATGGAAGGCACGTACGTCTTCCAGTTTCAGGGCCTTGATCGCGGCCAGTGACTGGTCCAGGTCACGGAAGGCATAAGGGTGTCCTGCTGGCCATTGGTTGAAGTGTCGTTGCAAGGCTTCGCTGGCGAAACGGTCAGGCTCCTGGCGGCTGGCCTCCAGCCCGGTGATGCTCTGAGTGCGGAGCTGTTCGAATTCGCTCTCCGGGAACACCGGGTTGCGCAACACGTCCGCGGCCAGTGCCAGTGCTTCCACCAGGTTGGCGCGCTTGGTGGTGACGGCAATGGAGGCATTCTGTGAGCCACCACCGACGCTGGCGGATGCCTTCAGGTCATCGAAGCGCTTGTCGATCTGCTCACGCGACATGCGCTTGCTGCCGCGCATCAGCAAGCCGCCGGCCATGCTGCCGGCATCGGTGCGGCCAGTGATGGTGGGTTCGTCACCGAAGCGGAACACCAGGGTCGCGGTGGCCATCTCGCCGCGTGTCTTCTTGGGCAACAACGACACGCGCAGGCCATTGCCGAGCGTGAAGGTTTCGGTACGGCCCTGGATGTTGGCCGGGGTGGGATCGAACGCTTCGCCCGCGGACACGGCTTCGCGGCCCGTGTAACCGTCCACCAGGCTGGCGGCACTGGGGGCGGCAGTGATTTCCGCGCGCAGTGGTTCCGGCGTGGGGATGAAGCGGGCGAGGGTGCGGTTGCTGGGCAGCAAATAAGTGCTGGCCACGCGATTGACATCCTCCACGCTGACCTTCTCGACCGCATCACGGTTGACGAACCACAGGCGCCAATCACCGCTGGCGATGTATTCGGACAGCGCGGTGGCGACCTGGTTCACGTCGTTGAAGGACAGTTCGAAGGCGTTGGCGATGCGCTGCCTGGCGGCGTCGACTTCCTCGGCAGTGAATGGCTTGCTGGCCAGGTGTTCCACCTGTTCCAACAGCACCTTTTCCACCTTGGCCGGATCGCCATCGTTCGGTGGCACTGCCAGGAACATGGTCAAGCCGGGGTCGCGGAACGAGTCGCTCCCGGCACCGCTGCCTGCGGCCAGCTTGGTTTCCACCAGCGCCTTGTGCAGGCGTCCGCTGGGTGTATGGCCCATGATCTCGGACAACACGCGCAGCGGTGCGTTGTCCGGATGGGTTGCAGCCGGTGTGTGGTAAGTCACGCCGATCAGGTTGAGGTCGCCGACGCGGCGCACGTTGATCTCGCGTTCGCCATCCTGTGTCGGCTCTACCGTGTAGTGCGGCGGCAGTGTGCGGGTGGGCCGCTTGAGCTTGCCGAAACTGGATTGCACGGATTTCAGCACGCGCTCCGGATCGAAGCGGCCGGCCACGATCAGGGTGGCGGTGTCCGGCTGGTACCACAGGCGGTAGAAGGCCTGCAGGCGATCGATCGGCACGTTCTCCACGTCCGAACGGTTGCCGATGGTGCTGTTGCCGTAGTTGTGCCAGTGGTAGGCCGCTGCGCGCAAACGCTGCTGGAATACGCGGCCGGGGTTGTTTTCGCCGCGCTCCATTTCATTGCGGACCACGGTCATTTCGCTGTCCAGGTCGCTGCGCGCGATATGGGAATTGACCATGCGGTCGGCTTCCAGCGCCAGCAGCCAGTCCAGGGTTTCGTCATTGGCCGGGAACGAACCGAAGTAATTGGTGCGGTCCAGCCAGGTAGTGCCGTTGTAGCTGATGCCACGCTTCTTGAAGTCGCCGGGGATGTCCGGATGGGTTGGCGTGCCCTTGAACACCAGGTGTTCAAGCAAGTGCGCCATGCCGGTTTCGCCATAGTTTTCCTGTGCTGAACCCACGCCGTACACCACATTCACGGTGACCGTGGGCTTGCTGGCGTCGGGGAACAGCAATACGCGCAGGCCGTTGTCCAGCCGGTATTCGCTGATGCCTTCCACGCTGGGGCCGGCCGTCACGCCCTTGGGGAGAGTGGCCTGTGCGTGGGAGAGGAAAGGGGTGGAGAGGCCCAGCACGAAGGCCAGGCCGAATGCGAGAATGGGACGTGACAACAACATGGTTTCTCCTTTTGTCAGAGCACGCGAATTGGCGTTGGCCGCTTCCCGGCGTCCGGGCAGGGTCGCAGATTCCACACGGGGATGCCAATGGCGGATGATTCGACAATGGTTGAAGAAGAACGGGAACACGCCGCGCCGTTGGAGGTGCTGCATGTGGACGACCACATCGCGGTGATCGACAAGCCGGCCGGACTGATGGTCCACGACAGCAAGCTGGCGCGTGGCGAAACGGATTTCGTCAGTGATCGCCTGCGCGAGCAGTTCGGCCGGCAGATCTTCCTCATCCATCGCCTGGACCGTGCCACCAGTGGCTGCCTGTTGCTGGCGTTCGATCGCGATGCCGCCAGTGTGCTGGGCAAGACATTGATGTCCCGCGAAGTGGAGAAAGACTATCTGGCCGTGTGCCGCGGCTGGCCGGAGGAGCAGTTCGTGGTGGACCATCCCCTGGATGGTGGTCCGGGGAAACCGGAGAAGAAACCGGCAATCACCCGCTTCACCCGATTGGCAACCGGCGAGTGGCCATTGCCCTCGGCGGAATTCCCGACGTCACGTTATGCCTTGATGCGTTGCCAGCCGGAGACCGGCCGTTTCCGGCAGATCCGGCGTCACCTGAAACACATGTCGCATCATTTGATTGGCGACAGCAGCCACGGCGATGGCCGCCACAATCGCAATTTCCGCATGCGTGGCGTGCACCGCATGCTGCTGCATGCGCGTAGGCTGGCATTCCTGCATCCGGTCAGCGGCGAGCGCATCGTGGTGCAGGCGCCCTTGGATGCGGAATGGCGCAAGACCTTCGACTTGTTCGGCTGGGACTTTGCCATCGCGTAGGCGCGATGTTTTGCCGGGTACGGCTATCCCTGCGGGAGATCCGGCCCCCTGATCCACTTCCTGTGCAGATTGTTTCAACCTGACAGGTGTTCGATGGCGGCCACGGCACGGAAACGATCGGCCAGCCGCTTGAGCAGGGCCAGGCGA
>JBQGFJ010000074.1:0-30827 GCA_052040085.1 Pseudoxanthomonas sp. | reverse complement strand
TGTCGCCGACGAGCGGCTTGGGCATGAACGTCGCGGTCTTGCCGTTGCGGTGGGCGACGTTCTTGATGATGTACTTCATCATCAGCAGCTCGTCGGCCTTCTTCACCAGCGAATTGAACTTGGTGCCGATTTCGCACTGGCCGGCGGTGGCGACTTCGTGGTGGTGCACTTCGGTTTCGATACCGACCTGTTCCAGCGTCTTGCACATTTCGGCGCGCAGGTCGTGCAGGGAGTCGGTCGGCGGCACCGGAAAGTAACCGCCCTTCACGGCGGGACGGTAGCCGCTGTTGCCACCTTCGATCTTGGCACCGGTGTTCCAGGCCGCTTCTTCCGAGTCGATCTTGAAGAAGGTGTGGCCCATCTCGTTACCGAAACGCACGCCGTCGAAGATGAAGAATTCAGGTTCCGGGCCGAAGAAGGCCTGGTCGGCGATGCCACTGGACTTCAGGTAGGCCTCGGCACGCTTGGCGATGCCGCGCGGATCGCGCGAGTAGCCCTGCATGGTGGCCGGGTCCAGGATGTCGCAGGCCAGCACGATGGTGGGATCGGCCATGAACGGATCCAGGTACGCCGTGTCCGCATCGGGCAACAGCACCATGTCCGATTCGTTGATGCCTTTCCAGCCGCTGATCGAGCTGCCGTCGAACATCTTGCCGTCTTCGAACAGGGCCGGCTCGATGATGCTGATCGGGAACGTGACGTGCTGCTGCACGCCGCGAAGATCGACGAAACGCAGGTCGACGAATTCGGCCTTGCTGTCCTTGACCAGCTTTTCAACATTTTCCAGGGACATCGCTTGGAACCTCGGGTGGTGGTTAAAGAGTTACCACTACCAAAGCAAGTGCCGTGCCAGCCTTGTTTCCCGTGCAAGTTATTGATTATAAAGGATGGCAGGGTCGGGCGAAGGGTAAAGTCGCACCAAATTGAATCTATTGATTCCAGAAAGCACCAAAATAGTGCTTATCGGGTTTCCGGTTATGCTGCTCGCCCCGTTTACACGTTTGAACCCCATGGGCGATCTGCTAGCCGCGCTGTTGCTGGGCATCATCGAAGGCATTACCGAGTTCCTGCCGATTTCCAGCACCGGCCATCTGCTCATTGCCCAGCATTGGCTGGGGCCACGTTCGGACCTGTTCAATATCGGCATCCAGGCCGGCGCGATCCTCGCGGTGGTCCTCATTTACCGGCAACGCCTGTGGCAGTTGCTGCAGAGCTTCCTGCGTCCGGTCGCCGACGTGGCCGGATCTTCCGTGGCGGGACAGTCGCCGCGTGACTATGCGTTCAAGTTGGCGGCGGCCTTCGGCGTCACCGCGGTACTGGGCATCCTGGTCAAGCAACTGGGTTTCGAACTGCCGGAAAAAGTCGAGCCCATTGCCTGGGCCTTGATCATCGGCGGTATCTGGATGCTGGCGGCAGAGCATTTCGCAGCCAAGCGTGCGCAGGTGCTGGGCGAGCGCAGCCACATCACCTGGACCGTGGCCATCCTGGTCGGCATCGCGCAGGTGGTGGCCGGCGTGTTTCCGGGGACGTCACGCTCGGGCGCTACCATCTTCGTGGCCTTGCTGGCCGGGACCACCAACCGGGCGGCGGCCACCGAATTCGCGTTCCTGGTGGGCATACCCACCATGTTCGCGGCCACGGCCTACGAACTGATGAGCATGGCGGCGTCGGGCGAGGCAGCCGACGAGGACTGGGCGGCCTTTGCGGTGGCCTTCGTGGCTTCCGCCATCACCGCCTTCATCGCGGTCAAATGGTTGCTGGGGTATATCCAGACCCATCGTTTTACGGCATTCGCGGTTTATCGCATGGTCCTGGGTGCTGCATTGCTGCTTCTGGTGCCCTCGGGGGCGGGTGTTTAAGTCGCCTGTTCCGGGGCGTATGCTGGCTGTTCATGCTTGTTTTCCGCGTATTTTTCACCCGTGTTTCCCGTCATTACACTCGAATCGAAATGGAGAATTCCGATGTCCAAGTCCCATGCCTTGTTGCCCCTGCTGATTGCCGCCGCGCTTGGCCTGGCGGCCTGCACGCCGAATACCGGTAACGAAGCCAGCACCACGCCTGCCGCCGAGCCGGTCGAAGCCACGGCACCTGCCACCGATACCGCCACGACGCTGGCGGGCTATTACTGGCACCTGGAGTCGGCTGTCGATGCCCAGGGCCAGCGCATCGACGCGCTGTTCCCCAAGCCGGACAGCGCGCTGGTCTTCCAGTTTGCCGAAGGACGTTTGGGCGTGCGGGGTGGTTGCAACAACCAGAGCGCTTCGTTTGAACTGGGCGCCGATGGCAGCCTGACCACCACGCGTCCGGTCTCCACGATGATGGCTTGCGATCAGGTGCTGATGCAGGCCGATGCCGCAGTGGGCGAACTGCTCGATGCTGGCTCGTTCCAGGTGGAAGCTGCGGGCGGTGATACTGCCAGCCTGAAGCTGACCGCCGCCAACGGTACGGTGTTGACGTTCAAGGGCCAGCCGACGCCGCAGACCCGCTTCGGCGGCCCGGGCGAACGCGTGTTCCTGGAAGTCGCGCCGGAACGGGTGGCCTGCAATCATCCGTTGATCCCGGACTTCAAGTGCCTGCAGGTGCGTGAAATCACCTTCGACGAAAATGGCCTGCGTAGTGGCGAGCCGGGTGAATGGCAGCCGCTCTACGAGGAGATCGAAGGCTTCACCCACGTGGAAGGCCAGCGCAACGTGCTGCGCCTGGATCGCTACACGCGGGCAACGACGCCGGCCGACGCTTCGTCCATCGTGTACGTGCTGGACATGGTGGTGGAGTCGGAAGTCGTCAAGCCGTGATGTATCTGGTCCGCGCGGTGCAATGCCGCGCGGACCCTTGCCTTGCCGGACCCTCAGGCGGTCACGGCGGGGTTCAGTGAATAGGTGCCGTGCACGATGGCTTCGGCCAACACGTGCCGGTGCATGGCACGGAACACGTCTGCTGCGGTGAAGTGCTCCGGCAGATCAAGTTTGGCCACGTCCAGCGCGAACAGGCGGAAGAAATAGCGGTGCGTCCGCAGGTCGTTGAACGGTGGGTACGGACCATCGTAGCCAAGGTAGTTGCCGCTCATCTGTGCGTCGCCGGCAAACCAGCCGGTGTAGTCGTTCAGTCCCTGGCGCGAGCCTTCCGGTCCGGGCGGTACTTGCTTGCCGTGGACGGTGAAGCCATTGCTGCAACTGCCGGCCGCGATTTCACGCAGGCCTGGCGGAATGTCGATCATGGTCCAGTGGACGAAATCCCCGCGTGGTTGCGACACCGGGATCTGCTGGTCTTCGCGGCCTACCGTTTCCGGCACCGTGGGCGCGTCCGGATCAATGCACAACAAGGCAAAGGACTTCGTGCCTTCGGGCACGCCGTCCCATGCCAGGTGGGGGTTTCGGTTGGGTGCCAGTCCATCGGGCTGTCCCGCCGCGAACTCGGCCGCAATCGGTTTTCCATTCTCGAAACTGTCGCTCCGGATGCGCATGTGCGTGCTCCTTCGAAGTCGTGGCTCAGGTTTCAGGGTAGCCCAGCGCAACCGCGACAGGCGTCAGGATGGCGAAGGGCTCGGCCAGCGCCTCGGCGTAATTGCGCCAGTGGCCGGACTTGAAGAATGCCGGCATCCCACGTTGAGGGATGGGGGGCTGCAAGCCGGTTGTGGTCTTCAAGGCTTCGGTGAGAGCAAAGGGATCATTTTCCATCCCATCGATGCGAATCAACGCATGTGGGTACAACGCGTCACGGCTGATGGACAGGATTTGTTCGATCTGGGCCGTCATCCACTGAGCGGCGTGCAATGGTGATGTCATGCCGATCTGTGCAGGTGAGCCGAAAGCGAGCCATTCCAGCAACATGTCACGCGGGTCGCGTACCACGGCCACCAGGGTGCCGTTGGGCACGTGCGGATGAAGAGCATGCAGAAAGGTGTTGTCCCACCAGGGTAACCAGTCGATGACCCTGCTGTCGTTGATGCCACGCTTGGGCAAGCCACGAAGCCACTCCTGGGCCATCAGTGCGCCGCCAAGTTTGCCGGTGGAAAGATTCTCCACTGACGAATAATCCTGGAATGCATCGTTTGGGGGTTGTGGCCCGAAGCGGTCGCCGCGAAAGGCCGTGAATACCGAGAGTATGTCGGCAATACGTTCCACTCCCGAGCCTGGCAGGCCCCACAGGAAGATGGCATCGGCAGTTGATGCCTGGAGGTTTGCAGTGGAGGGGGGCGGCAATCCTGGTTGCGATGGTGGTGCCAATGGACCAAGGGGTGGAAGGGGGCGGGAGGCTGGGGCACGCCTGGCGGCTATGGCAATCCAGTTGGCTGCAGCTTCGGCAGGAAGTCCGGCGTGGTCTTGCGCGCGTGCCAGCCAGTTCAGCAGGATGTCCCGCGCAGGCTCGGTGAGGGATTCTTCCGTCAAAAGGGCCTCCACGCGCTCCACGGCAGCTTGCGGGTTGCGTGCCTGTAGTGCACCGAGCTCGGTTGCCAGGGCGCCTATGTGGCCGGGCATCAGGCCCAATATCTGACGTGCGACGTTTTCAGCTTCATCCGTGTTGTGCCGGTGGGTGTAAGCCGCCATGCGTGCCTCAAGGGCAGGCAGCGATTGTGGGTAGGAACCCGCCCAGCGTTCCACGATTCGGATGGCTTCCTCGCTGCCCACTTCCTCCACGCCGAGTCGTGCGAGCCAGAGGTTTGGCGTTTCCTCTCCGGCCGTGGCCAGTGCGGCTTCCAATGTCTGGCGCGCCTGTTCCTGTTGTCCTTGTTGCCGCCAGAAAGTCAGCAGGGTGTTCAGCGTGTCTTGGTCATCGGGTTGTTCCGCCAGTGCGGCAAGGAGCAGTGGGCGGGCTTGTTCGGGATCACCACTGGACAGATGAAGCTGGCCCGCCATCCTGCGCAGGGCTGGAGTGGCCGTGGCAGGGTTATCCAGCAGTGGCTTGAGCCACTCGGCAGCTTCACGGTGGCGGCCTTGGCGCGCAATCAGGTCTGCGACCAGTGGGCGCAGGTTCCTGGCATGGACGGCGGTTTCCGCCAACGGTCTCAGGGCTTGTTCGGCAAACGCCCATAGTTGTTTGCCCATGTAGGCAAAACCCAATACGTACCGCAGTTGCTCGTCATCAGGTGCTTGCCTGAGTGCGGACGAAACAATGCCGATGGCGCGGTCGATCTCATTGCGCTGAAGCGCAACCATGCCATCAATGCTGGCAAGCTGGGGGTGGTCTGGCGACACCCTTCCAGCCAGTCGTCCCAGGCGCTCTGCTTCGTCCGGTTGCCCACGGAGCAGGGCGAGTTGCGCCTGTGCGAGATAAGAGGCAAACAAATTGGGATCCAGACCAGTGCTGCGGGCCAGCTCCACTTGCGCCTCGTCCAGCTTCCGGGCATTCATCAGCAGGCCGGCACGCTCCAGGTACATATCGGCCTGATCGGGCGCCAGGTTGATGGCCTGGTCGATGCTTTCCAGGGCGGCTTCCTGCTCACCAGCCAGCCTCAATGCCGCTGCCAGCAGCCGGTGGGCTTGAGCGTTGCCAGGCTCATTGCTGGCCCATTCGCGCGCCAGTGGCAGCGCTTGTGTGGCATTGCCCTGTCGCAGGGCGTCGATGATGGTGTCTTGCATGGGGATCCGCGCGTCCAAAACACGCATTGTAGCGCTGCCTAGCCGGCCACTCTTCCCAAGCGTCCGGCCACCCAGCGTTCGGCGAAGCCGTCGCAGGCCGCGTTTTCTATGAAGCCGCAGTGGCCGCCCCACTGTGCGGTTTCCAGGCGGGCAGTGGATGGCAATTGCCAGCGCGCGAAATCCCCGAAGGGAATGACCGGATCGTCCTCGGCCATCAGGATGTCGGCCGGGACCGCCAGCGCGGCCAGGCGGTCGCCGGCAATGCTGTAACCATCGAAATAGGCGTCGATGGTGCCGAAGTCGGTGTGCCGCTCCACCATCCAGCGGGTCAGTTCGCGCACGCTCTTGGCCAGGGTTTCGTCATCGTAGTCATGGCGCTCGGGAAACAGCTCGCGCTTGCGCTCCAGCGAGCGGCGCCACTTGCGCTGGAAATACCAGTGGTAAAGCGGCAGCCCTTCTTCCATGCCCATCATGGCCGATGCCGGATCCAGCACCGGGCATACCGAGGTCACGTGGTCGATTGGCAGGCCCGCTTGCGGTGCATGCAAGGCCAACCGCAGGGCGAAGTTGCCGCCCAGCGAATAGCCCGATGCCACGAAGGGACGTATCGGGAAACGTCGTGCCACGTCGCGGGCGGCGTGGATCACTTCGTCCAGCCGATTCGAGTGGAAGATTTCCTCGTTGAGGTGGTGGGTGCCGCCATGGTCACGGAAATTCAGGCGCACCACGTCCAGGCCGGCAGCCAGCAGTTGCGCCGCCGTGGTGCGCATGTAACCGGACTCGGTGCTGCCTTCCCAGCCGTGCAGGAGTAAAGCCAAGCCGCGGGGTGCACGGTCCGGGACCGTGCTGTGCACGCCCAGCAGGCGTACGCCGCTGCCGCCATCGAAAATATGTTCGGTTGAAACCGCACCAGTGGCGTTGATGGCCCGCAACCCGCGCTGTTGCCGTCGCCGGCTGGAACTCAATACCGACTGCAAGTGGGGATTGCGCAACCAGCGGGGAGGCCGATAGTCGTCTGCGGTAAGCATGTCCATGCGTGGAACTATAGGGCCGGCGGGACGGTTGCGCTGCCCGCGTCAGCCGCCGTCCGACATGGCCTGGAGGATCCGCTCGCGGGAAAGCTCCGCAATCCCCCGGCGGCCTTCCATGTCGGCCACCTGGATGGGCTCAAGGAAACAGACATCGGCCGCGCGCGCCGGTTCACCCAGCAGGCGGATGAAGTTGGCGAAGAAGCTTTCCTTCGGGCCAAAGGCCACCACGGTCTGTGCACTTCCCCGGTCGCCGTAACGCAAGGCTACCGGCTGCACTGGAACACCGGCTTCGACAGCAGCCTGGAAGATGCGCGCATGGAAGGGTCCCACCTCGTGCCCGCCGCGGGTGCGTCCTTCGGGGAACACGCCGACCGATTGCCCTTCACGCAACCGGGCCACCATGACCTGCAGGACGTCGCCCAGGGATTCCTGGCTGCCGCGCTTGTGGAAGATGGTCTGGCCACGGCTGGCCAGCCAGCCGACCACCGGCCAGCGCGAGATTTCGTACTTGGCCACGAAGCCCATCATGCGTTGGCTGTGCAGGACTTCGATGTCCACCCAGCTCACGTGGTTGGCGACGAACAGGGTGGCGCCCGGCAGCGGTTCGCCGATGCGGCGCAAGCGGAAGCCGAAGATGCGCATCAGCCCGGCCGACCAGGCGCGGACCATGCGATGGTCAAGGCGTTCGCCATCGCGCAACGGCAAGCCCGCCCACAGCGGGACCATGCTCAACAACGTGATGGGGAGGGGGATGAGCAGGTGCAACAGCAGCAATGGCACCCGGTACAGATAGCGGAATGCCCGCGCCAAGCCGCTACCGGCCGCAGGAGTGTGGGGAGGATTCATGGCCGCCCACGATACCGGATGCATCCATGGTTGGGCTATGGTGCCAGCACCACGCGTTCAGCCGGCTGCCACCACGGCCAGGGTCAGCCGCGAAATGCAGACCGCCTTGCCATCTTCGTTTTCGATGCGGATTTCCCATACCTGCGTACTGCGGCCGACGTGCACGGCACGCGCGGTGCCGGTGACGGTTCCTTCACGGACGGCACGCAGGTGGTTGGCGTTGATTTCCAATCCCACCACGCGTTGGCTGGCAGGATCCACGCACAGGCTGCCGGCGATGCTGCCCAGGGTTTCGGCCAAGGCGACGGAAGCGCCGCCATGCAGGATGCCGAAAGGCTGGCGTGTCCTTGCATCGACCGGCATGGTGCCGCGCAGCCAGTCCGTACCGGCATCGGTCAGCGTGATGCCCAGATGTTCGACCATCGAGCCGCGGCGCAGTGCATTGAGGGCATCGATATCCACGGGAGCAAGGAAAGCCATGCGTGTTCCTTTCAGAGAATGGGCACCAGGCCGGCACCGAAGGCGGTCAGGATGCGGGTATAGAGCCATTTGGGGCCGATGCTGACTTCGGGGAAGTCGCCGACCGGGGTGAAGCAGGTGTGGACATTCGGATGGCTCGGGAGCAATGGTTCGGGGCATCCGGGTCCGGGGTTGAATTCGTAGCTGGTGGCGTAGCGCCAGGGCCACACATCGAAGATTGGCAGGGCTTCGGAGACCTTGCCCAGGCTGTAGTCGAGCCCGGAGAACACCGGTGGCTTGATGCGTGGCGCAATGGTCCAGGAGTTTTCCGGTGCCATGTCGCGGCGGATGCTGGCGGCCAGGGCTTGCGCGAAGGTTTCGTCCTCGATGATCACCGCGCTCTCGGTGTTGTAGTTCTCGGAACGCGGGTCGAAGTTGTGCGAGCCGATCACGCCGATGCGGCCATCGACCACCATCGATTTCGAATGCAGGCCCGTGCGTGGTCCCGCGCGATCCACCGGCAAGGGGGCGGTGGCGGCGCCGCTGCTGAGGAAGGAGGGTCGTGATTCGGTGCGTTGTTGCTTGCGGGGTGCTTCGCCGGAGGCTCCATGCGGGCCGGCCGATCCACTGCCGAACAGGCCGGTGCCGGCGTGTGTTGTTTCCGTTTCCGTGGCGGAGGCTGGCGTGTCGCCGAGATCCACTTTTGGTGCGTTGCCGGGGAACGGCTTGTATTCATGGATCTGGAAACCGAGTTCGCGCAGGTAGCGCCGCTTGTACTTGAACGACATGGAGTAGACCACCGGGTTGTCGGTGGCTGCCAGGCTGTTGGTCGACACGATCACGGAAGGAGATGGATCGCGTTGCCGGAGTTGCTTGAACAGGTCGCGTGCTTCCTTCGACATCACCAGGTAGGGGGTTTGCAGCAGGATCTCCGATTGCGCTTCGGTGACCAGGCGTTCCAGTTCGGTGGTGGCATCCAGTGCCGGGCTTTCGGATTCCGCGTTGCTCTTCTGCGGGACGTCGGCCACATAGGTCACGTTGCCCACGGGGAGTGCCGGCTGTGCCAGCCGCGTGCCGATTTCCTCCGCGTCCGAGGCCCTGCGTGAAATTTCCTCCACCCGTTCCGGACGCAGGAAGCGTGCTTCGGGCATGGCGGGCACGCCATCGGCCAGCAACGTGCGGCCGACATCGTTGAGCCGTTCCGCCGGCACGCTCATGGGGGCTTCCCAAAAAGCCTCGAAACTGGCCGCCATGTCGTGCCCGGCGGGTCCTGCCACCAGCACATCACGGTCGCGGAAGTTGTATTCGGCATCCCAGTCGTAATAGTCGTCCTGGTAATTGCGGCCGCCGGTGATGCCGATGCGCCTGTCGACGATCAGCAGCTTGTTGTGCATGCGCTGGTTGAAGCGCCGGAAGCAACAGAGCACGCTGCCGGCGTAATCCAGGTAATTGAGTTTGGCCTTGCCGAAGCTGGGGTTGTAGATGCGGATGGCCAGGTTCTCGTGCACCCCGGACAAGGCCGCCAGGATTTCCAGGTCCTGGATGGCGGTGAGCTGGTCGATCAGGATGCGCACGCGCACGCCACGCCCGGCGGCGGCGATCAACTCGTCCAGTACCAATCGCGCGCTGTCGTCCTTGTCGAAGATGTAGGTCTGCAGGTCGATGCTTTCGCGTGCGCTGCGGATCAGGTTCAAGCGCGCCAGCAATGAATCGATGCCTTCGTCCAGGATCAGGGCGTAGTGGCGCGGCTGGTCTTCGGTGGAGGTTGCGATCGCCTCTCCGGCCAGGTCGTACAAAGGCGAAGGCAGGGCGCAAGCGTCGGCTGCCTCGCACGTGATTTCACTTGAGCGCGAGGTTTCGGCTATCTCCACCGCGCGGTTGCGCTGCGCGCTGGACAGGCTCGCGCAGCCGCTGCACAGCAGGAACAGACATGCAAGCAGCAGGCGCGAGGGCAACATGGAACGGTTGTCCATGTCAGTTCCCGGGTTCTTTCAGGCGCGCGAACAGGGTGAGCACCACCTGGTCGTGCAATGCCATCTTCCAGCCGTCCATGCCGAAATCACTGCGGCTGATCTCGCCGGTGACCACGATGTCGCAATCGTATCCGTGCCGTTCGCAGGTTGCAGGTGCCACCTGCAGCGTGGCCGGCCGGGTGATGCCGCGTACGGTGAGTTCGCCGACCAAGGCGCCACCTTGTCCCAGCAGCGTGCCATTGAAGGGTTTGGAAATGAATTCGATGGCCGGGTGCCGGGCGGCATCGAAGAATTGCTCGCCGCGTGCCCACTCGCTGTAACGCGGGTTGCCGACCACGTCGACATCTCTTGTGTACATCTTCAGGCGCACCTGGTTGCGGCCATCCGGCAGTTTCCGGCTCTCGCCTTCGTAGCGCGGAAACAGGCCCTGCAGTTTCTGTCCCCAGCGGGTGCGCAGCTCGAAGCCGAACTGGCATTGGTCCGGATCCAGGGGTGCCTCCGCTGCCTGGGCAGGCAACCACGCGCACAACAACATCAACAGGTAGAGCCCCGCAGGGGGAAGGCGTACGGCGCTTGCAGTCATGGCCACCAGAAGGCGGACAGTTTCGCCACGCCGGGTTCGATGACGGCATCGACGGGCAGGGTCAGTACCGCAATGCCGGCCGGCGGCATGCCGCGGTAATCACTGGTCTGGCCGCTGTGCATCAGGGCCGCCAATTGTTCGAAGCCCGGGTTGTGTCCCACCACCAGCAGGCGCTCGGTTTCGCGATGACTGTCGATCACGTCGGCCAGGGTGCCGGCGGTGGCTTCGTAGATGCGCTCCTCCAGCCGCTGCTCCACATAGCCGATGGTTTCCAGCACGGCTTCGAGCGTCTCGCGGGTGCGCCGGGCGGGCGAGCAGAGGATGCGGTCGGGCACCAGGCCCTGCTCCGCCAGCCAGCGTCCGGCCGCTTCGGCTTCGGCCAGGCCTTCGGTGGACAGCGGGCGGTCCAGGTCGGGCTGGCCGGGCAGGGCGGGCTCGGCATGCGCATGGCGCAACAGGATCAATTCGCGCATGGAATCGGGTTCTCCGGGTCGTTCGATGGCAAGGGTTTCAGGCTTTCTTGAGCCATTTGAACAGCGGCTCCCAGTCGGCCTGATGGTCGCGCACCTGCGCGGAACGGTAATCAAACAGGCTGCGGCCCAGCCCTGCCATCACCACGTAAGCCTGGGTGTCGCGCAATTGCGTGACCACCGGGTAAGGCCAGGTCTTCAGCATTTCCACGGCCTGTTGCGCGGCATTGGTCCATGGCTTGCTGCGGTTGACCACCAAGCCCACCGGCAACTTGCGCTTGTGGATGCGTGGCACTTTGGCCAGGGTGTTGAGGAAGTCCACGGTGGCCTCGATATCCAGCCCCGAGGGCAGTACGGGCACCACGATGGCGTCGGCATGTTCCAGGAAATTGTCGAGATCGTCGGCCATCGCGCCGGCACGCGAATCGATCACGACCCGCTCGGCATCGTCCGGCAGCCACGCGCGCCAACTGCGCTTGCCGCTGCCGTCGATCGGCAGTACGGCCGATTCCAGTTCCGCCCGCCGTTGTGCCCAGCGCATGGAGGAACCTTGCGGGTCGGCATCCACCAGCACGGTGCGTTTGCCGTCCAGCGCGAAATGGGCCGCCAGATTGGTTGCAATGGTGGTCTTGCCCGCACCCCCCTTGGAGCTGGCGACCAGAATCGTCTTCATGCGCGCACCTCTGTCATCCGGAGAACCCGCAGGGTACACCGGGGCGTGCAAGGGACGGTAGCGACTTGCCCTGGGCGGGCATTGGGGTGTCGCCGGTCTTTGTTATCGTGCTTCCCCCCGGGGCATGCCGATACCATGAACGAACTGCAGGACCTGACCGCCCTGATCCGGGCCAATACCCCGTTGATCGTCATCGAAACCCGTGACGAAGGGCGCGCGGTCGAGTTGTTCAGGCAGACCCTGGCGCAGGTCTGGCGGGCCTTGTACCGCTGGACCATCACCGAAGGCCTGCGCCGGATGGACATGGATCGCGAGGATCCGTCCGACACGCCGCCGGACGCCAGCACCACGCTGGCGGCGATCCGTGACGCCAACCAGCGCGGCATCTATCTGCTGCTCGATTTCCACCCTTACCTTGGCTATGCCAGCACCCAGCGGCAATTGCGCGAAATCCTGCAGCGCCGGGGGTGCTTGCCGCATACCGTGGTGCTGGTAGGGCACAAGGTGGAACTGCCGCCCGAACTTGAAGCCAAGGCGGTGCGTTTCCGTCCGCGCCTGCCCGATGCCCACGCCCTGCTGCGGATCGTTCGCGAAGAGGCCGCCGCCTACCAGCGCGAGCATGGCGGCAAGCGGGTCGAGGCCGATGAAGACACGGTGCGCCGGATCGTGGCCAACCTGCAGGGACTGGACAATGCGGACGCGCGCCGGATTGCGCGCCACTTGGTCAATGACGATGGCGTGCTGGCGCCCGATGACTTGCCGAAGTTGGCAAAGCTGAAGTTCGAGCTGCTCAACAAAAGCGGCCACCTGTATTACGAGTACGACACCGCGCAATTCGCGGAGGTGGCGGGTGCGCGCCGGCTGAAGCGCTGGATCGAGCAACGCCGCCGCGTGTTTGCCGAAGGCGATGCACCGTCCGGGCTGGATCCCCCCAAGGGCGTATTGCTGCTGGGCGTGCAGGGCTGCGGCAAGTCCATGTTGGCCAAGGCCATTGCCGCGGGTTTCCGGACACCGCTGTTGCGGCTGGATTTCGGCACCCTGTACGACAAATACCATGGTGAAACGGAAAAGAACCTGCGGGCGGCATTGGCATCGGCCGAACAACTCGCCCCCTGCGTGCTGTGGATCGATGAAATCGAAAAAGGCGTGGCGAGTGGCGGCGAGGACGGTGGCGTATCGCGCCGCGTGCTGGGTTACCTGCTGACCTGGATGGCCGAACGCAAGGCACCGGTGTTCCTGGTGGCCACGGCCAACCAGGTGCATGAACTGCCTGCCGAATTGCTGCGCAAGGGACGTTTCGACGAAATCTTCTTCGTCGACCTGCCGGATGCCGAAACACGTTCGGAGGTATTCAAGGTGCATCTGACGCGCCGGCAACTGGACGCCTCCACGTTCGAACTGCCCTTGCTGGTGCAGGCAAGCGAAGGGTTCTCCGGTGCCGAAATCGAACAGGCCATTGTCTCCGCGCTGTACACCATGCACGCCGAACAGCGCCCGCTGGATACACCGATGTTGCTGGAGGAAATCCGCGGCACCCGTCCACTCTCCGTGGTGATGGCCGAACAGGTGCATGCCTTGCGCACCTGGGCGCAGGGACGGACGGTGCCGGCGGACTGAATGTCCGGTGCCCGCCATGGGCCCGGGCCGGCAATGCACGCAGCGCGGCCACAACCATCGGCACATGCAACGGAACTATTCGCACCCCAGACTTGTCCATGGCGAGCCTGGGGAGGCGTCCGTGATGCGGATGGCCACGGAAACGAGCGGGGATGGCGGACATGATTGAATTGCAGGACGTGCATCGGCACTACGTGATGAGCGGACAGACCGTGCGTGCGCTGGCGGGCGTGGACCTGAAGGTCGATGCCGGCGAGTTCGTGGCCATTACTGGCCAGTCCGGGTCCGGCAAGTCCAGCCTGCTCAATATCCTCGGTTGCCTGGACCATCCCACCAGCGGCCGCTACCTGATCGAAGGAAGCGACGTGGCCATGCTCGATGACGAGGCAGGCAGCGATATCCGCAACCGCCGCATCGGCTTCGTGTTCCAGAGTTTCCATCTGCTGCCGCGTTTGACGGTACTCGAGAACGTGCTGCTCCCGTTGCGCTTCCATCGCAGTCCGCCGGCTGGAGTGCACGAGCGCGCCGGCGAATTGCTCGAGCGGGTCGGCTTGTCGCAGCGCCGCGACCATCGGCCCGGTGAATTGTCCGGCGGCCAGATGCAGCGTGCCGCCATTGCGCGCGCATTGCTGTTGAAGCCTGCCTTGCTGCTGGCCGACGAACCTACCGGCAACCTCGATTCGAAAAGTGCTGCCGATGTGCTGGAACTGATTGACGAAGTCCACCGCGGCGGCCAGACCGTGGTGATGGTGACCCATGACAACGACATCGCCGCGCGTGCACCGCGGCAGGTACGTTTGCGCGATGGCAGGATCGAACATGATTCAGCGCTGCACTGACCTCCCGCGCGCAGTTGCGCTCTTGCTGCTGCTGGCCACCATGCCCGTGGCGCAGGCCGTGGTGCTGACCGGCGAGGTGCGTTCCACCGAAGCGCAGACGCTCATCACCCCGCAGTCGAACACGTCACCGGTGGTGATCCGCTTCTTCGTGCCCGAAGGCCACGCGGTGAAGCAGGGCGACGTGGTGCTGCGCATCGATCCCGGGCAGTCGGCATCGATGATCCCGGACCTGGAGGCACGGATCGAGCAGACCCGCGTGCGTGGGGAAAAGGAAGTGGCGGAGTTGCAGGTCAAGGCGCTGGATGCCGAACTGGCCGTGGTGGATGCCGAGGCCCAGCTCGCCACGGCGCGCATCGATGCCAAGATCCCCAAGGGCCTGATTTCGGACCTGGATTACGACCGCCACCAGGGCGAACTGGACCGCGCCACGCGCGAGGCCGCGCTCAAGCGCCGGCAACTGGCCGAAGCACGCGAAGCGGTCAACCGCCGCAAGCAGGATGCGCAACTGGAAGTCGACAAGCTGGTGATCCAGCGTGACTACCATGCGCTGATGGTGAAGACCTCCGAAGTGCGCGCGGACCGCGACGGCTACGTGGTCCATGGTTTCAACAACAACTGGATTGGCGGGCGCATCGACGAAGGCTCCTCGACCATGCCCGGCAGCCGTGCCGGCGAGGTGGTCAGCGGTACTGGCACCAGCGTGCGCGCTTGGGCACTGGAGCCCGACCGTCGCGGCCTGCAGGTCGGACAACCCGTGGAATTGAGTTTCGACGCCATTCCCGGAAGCCGCGTCCAAGGCCGCATCACG
This sequence comes from Pseudoxanthomonas sp., assembly GCA_052040085.1. Lineage (GTDB taxonomy): Bacteria > Pseudomonadota > Gammaproteobacteria > Xanthomonadales > Xanthomonadaceae > Pseudoxanthomonas_A. The sequence continues at coordinate 15,949 of JBQGFJ010000074.1, read as the reverse complement.
ACTATTTCCGGCGCGCCCGACCGGCGTCCGGAATGGGGCAATGGCCGTTATTTCCTGGTGGATATCGACTTCAAGGCCGAGGGCCTGAAGTTGCTGCCGGGGATGAGTGCCCGGGCCATCGTCCGCCCGGCTGCCGCTGGCGCGTCTGCGGAGGGTGGCCAATGAGCTTCCATCGCGGGTACCTGATTCCAGCCTTGCTGGCCACGTTGCTGCCGGTGTCGCTGCATGCCGCTACGTTGCGCATCGATGGCGAAGTCTATGCGCTGGAAAAATCATCGCTGATGCCGCCGGTGATCGACCGCATGTGGAACTTCAACATCAGCCGCCTCGCGCCTGATGGGGAGCCGGTCAAGGAAGGCGACGTGGTATTGGCATTCGATGGCAACCAGCTCGTGCAACAGCTGACCGAGAAGCAGAGCCAGTTGCAGGAAAAACAGCGGCAACTGGAAAACCTGGACCTGGACCTTGCCGAAAGGCAGCGCAACGAATCGTTGCTTACCGCCGAAGCACAGGCGGCACTGGACAAGGCACAACGCAAGACCGAACAACCGCGTGAACTGATTGCCGGACTGCAGTACGACAAGCTGGTGGAAGAGCGTACCCGTGCCCAGCGACGCATGGCCCTGATTTCCAGGCGTGAAGGACTTGCTGCCGAACAGCGTCGCCAGGAGCAACGCCTGGTGAAATCGGAGTTGGCGCAACTGCAGGCAGACGTGGATCGCCTGCAACAGTCATTGGCGAGCCTGAACCTGACTGCGCCGCGTTCCGGCGTGATGATGCACAAGAGCAGTTGGAGCGGCGAGAAGTTCGATGTCGGTTCGCAAGTATGGCGCGGGCAGACCATTGCCGAGATCCCCGACGCGAATGCATTGGCCGTGCGCGCCGAATTGCCCGAGCGTGATTTGTTGCGTGTCGCCGTGGGGGTGCCTGCGCGCATCGTGGTCGAAGGCGGTGGTGGTGGCGTTCACCAGGGCAAGGTTTCGTCGATAGGGCGAACCGTGCGCAGCAAGTCACAGGTCCAGCCGATTCCCATCGTGGACGTGGAGATCCGTCTTGATGATGCAGCCGCACGGCTTCGCCCCGGCCAGGCGGTGCGCGTGGAATTGCTGTTGCCCGACGCGTCTTCCGGGGGTCGCCCGTGAGGTTGCCGATGATGATTCGTGGCCGGCATGTCGCCTGTGCTGCCGTGCTTGCCATGCTGGCAGGCTGTTCCGGGGAAGAGGTGCCGCCGGCCACGGAAACCGTGGTGGCGGCCGAACTGGTGCTGAGTACCCGTGGCGAAGGTGAATTGCGTTCGGCAAAGCCGACCCCGCTTTCCGTGCCGGGACGCAATTGGGCTGCACGCCAGTTGGAATGGATGCTGCCGGAAGGCAGCGTGGTGTCGAAGGGCGAGTTGCTGGCCAGGTTTCGTGCCGACGAAGGCAAGCAACAGCTCGACCAGGCATTGATCGACTTGCAACGCAATGCCTTGGCGCGCAATGCGAAGGAGAGCGCCCTGCATGCGACCCAGGACCGTGTCGACGTGGACCTGTCGCAGGTCGCGGTACAACTGGGTATCGCGCAGCGTTATGCCGATGCGGACCTCAGTACGGTTGCCCGCAACGAAGTACTCGATGCCATCGAGGACAGCCGCTTCCTGGAAACCCGGCAGGACACGCTGGAGTGGCAGCGGGCGCAGTCGGGTGCGCGCGGCGGCGCCGAGCTTGCCGTGCTGGATGCACAGCGCGCCACGTTCGATTTGAATGCCAAGACCCGCCGCGACGACCTGGATGCGCTCGAATTGCGTGCACCGAACGATGGCGTGCTGCTGCTGACCGCCAACTGGTCGGGGGACAAGCCCATGCTGGGCAGCACGATGCGTGCGGGGCAGGAGTACGGCAGTTTGCCGGACACGTCGGCGATGGAAATCCAGATCGATTTGCCACAGATCGAAGCGCAGGGCATCCAGGCCGGGAATGTCGTCGAACTGCATCCCCTGGGGCGTCCGGACCAGGCTTTCACCAGTGAATTGAGCTGGGTGGCCAGCGCCGCCACCGTACTGGATCGCGAGAATCCGGTGAAATACCTGTCGATGCGCGCGCCGGTGCCCACCGAGGCAATCAAGCAGCATGGCTTCGTGCCGGGGCAGCGTTTCGCGGCCAGGATCATCCTGCTGCGTGAACCGGAAGCGATCAGCGTGGCCAACGTGGCCATCGAAGAACAGGACGGCAAGGCGTGGGTACAAGTGCGCAAGGGGCGCAGCCATGAGCGCCGCGAGATCGAGCTTGGCGTGCGTGGCACGGCGCGATCACAAGTGCTGTCGGGACTCCAACCGGGTGAAGAGGTCCTGCTGTCGATGGGGGGAGCCGAATTGCCAACCGCGTCTGCTGATGGTTCGCTACCGGATGGCGAGGATGGCAATGACGTTGGCGCAGGAGAAACGTCCCGATGAATCGCTGGCTGATGAAGCTCCCGCCGGTCTGGCGCGAGGCGGTCGAAGAGTTGTGGCGCCGTCGTCTGCGCACCCTGTTGACACTGCTTGGTTTGATCTTTGGCGTGGGCGCCATCGTCGCCATGCAGGCGGTGGGCGAGGGTAGCCGCCGTGAAGCATTGCGGCTGGTGGAGAGCCTGGGCTTGCGCAACCTGATTGCCGAAACCCGGCCGCAGGACGAGGCAACCCTGAAGGAGTCGCGCGCGCGCAGCCTGGGCTTGAGCGTGGCGGATGCGCATGCTGCCCTGGCCGTGGTGCCGGGTGCCGACCTGTATGCCGCCGAGAAGCGCATACGCACGCATACGGTATTCAGCGACCACGGCCGCAGCGACGCGCAGGCCAGTGGCATCAGTGCCGACTGGTTCGAGCTGTCTTCGTTGCAGGTGGCGAAGGGACGGGCACTTGATGCGAACGACGACAGTGCCATGGCGCCGGTGGCGGTGATCGGGCACCAGGTAGCCACCAGCCTGTTTCCGGATGCCGATCCGGTTGGCCAATTGGTCAAGGTCAACCATGTCTGGCTGGAGGTGGTGGGCGTGCTGGCCGACCGCGACCTTGGCAAGGATGACTTCGAGGGCGTGCAGCTGGGTTCGGAAAGCAACCGGATCTATGTGCCGCTGTCCAGCGCACATGCGCGTTTCCGCTTCCAGCCGCAGGAAGACCAGGTGGACCGTTTCCTGCTGCGGCTCGGTTCGCCGACGCAATTGGCGGCCGGTGCAGGCGTGCTCGCCGCGGTACTGGACCAGCGCCATGCCGGCATTGCCGATTACCAGCTGGTCGTGCCACAGCAGTTGTTCCAGCAGCACCAGCAGACCCAGCGCATTTTCCAGGTGGTGATGGGTGCCATTGCCGTCATCAGTCTGGTGGTGGGGGGTATTGGCATCATGAACATCATGCTCGCGAACGTGCTGGAGCGCCGGCGCGAAATCGGGCTGCTGCGTGCACTGGGTGCGCGCCGGCGCGACGTGATTGCACAGTTCCTGCGCGAGGCCAGCGTCATCTGCATTTCCGGTGCCCTGCTGGGTTTGTTGTTCGGGGCGATACTCGCCTACCTGATCGCTACGTTCGCAGGCTGGCAGGTGGCATGGGCACCGTTGCCGATCCTGGTGTCGGTGGCCTTCTGCGCACTGGTGGGATTGGCATTCGGTGTCTACCCGGCCCGGCAGGCGGCACAACTGGATCCCATCGCCGCATTGCGCCAGGAATGAACGTGGGCCGGAGCTTCCGGCTCACCCCGCGATGCGCGCCAGTACCCACGCCCATGCCGGCAGGGTGATGATGGACAGCAGGATGCCGTAACCCACCATGGCGGCGGCCAGCCGTGGTGCCAGGTTGTGTGCAATGGCCAGGGCGGCGGCGCTGATCATCGGCGGCATGGCGGATTCCAGCACATTGGCTTGCAACATGATGCCGTGCATGCCGAACAGCAAGGACAGGGGCAATGCGAGTGCCGGCATCACCAGCAGGCACAGGAGCAGCCCCACTGCGAGGGGTTTGACTTCATCGCGCGGAAGCTTGAGTTGTATCGAAAGGCCCACCGCCAGCATTACCAGGGGCAACAGGGCATCGGAGAGTTTCTGCAATGCCGAAGCGATCCAGTGCGGCGGCTGGTCCGGCATCAGCGTCAGGCCCAGCAGCAATGCCCACACCGGCGGGAACTTCACTACCCGCAGGGTCATGGTTCGCAGGGTGGGCTTGGCATCGCCGCTGTATTTGGCCAGCACGTACAGGCCGAACGTGGACAACAGGATGAAGGTGCCGAACTGGTCGTACACCACCGCATAAGGCAACGCTTCCTCGCCAAGCAGTGCGCTGACCATGGGGTAGCCAATGAAGCTGGTGTTGCCCAGTGCGACGCACAACAGCAGAACGGCATGTTCGTCCTGGCGGAAGCCGAATTGCCGCGTGGCCAGGCCAACCAGCAATACCGTGGCCATTGCCAGTATCCAGGGCGTCAGGGCAACACCCAGCAGCGTGAGGTCCACGTGCAGGCGCGGGACGTAGATGAGTACGGCGGCAGGCAGGCAGACGTACAGCACCACCAGGTTCAGCACGGTCGGCGCATTGGCCGGCAGCAGCTTCAGGCGGGCGAACAGCATGCCCAACGCCAGCATGGCGAGGATCAGGGCAAAAGCGTCGAAAGCCATCGTGGGGGATGCCTGTCGGGAAGGGGTGGATCAATAGCCGGCGGCGTGTCCGTCCTTGCGGCTTTCGGAAGCACCGTAGTAAACGCCGGTATCAGGGTCGCGCAGGATGGCCTGGTAACCACCATAGGGTCCCAGTGCCCATTCCACATGATGTCCCTTGTCCATCAACGTGCGGATGGCCTCGTAGGCAAATCCGGACTCCAATTGCACCACGCCGCCATCGCTCATGGCGATGTTCTGGCCGGTCGGTTCGGTGGAACCATCATGCTGGATGCGCGGCGCATCGCCGGCTTCCTGCAGGTTCATGCTGAAATCCACCAGGTTCATGATGATCTGCACGTGCGCCTGAGGCTGCATGGCGCCGCCCATGACGCCGAAGCTGATCCAGGGCTTTCCATCGCGGGTGGCGAAAGCCGGGATGATGGTGTGGAACGGACGCTTGCCGGGCTCGAAGCTGTTGGGGTGCCCGGGTTTGAGCACGAACATCTCGCCACGGTTCTGCAGGATGAAGCCGAGTCCTGGCGGCGCCATCCCACTGCCCATGCCACGGTAGTTGGACTGGATCAATGACACCATCATGCCGTTGGCATCGGCCGTGGTCAGGTAGATGGTGTCACCTTCTTCCAACTGTTTTGGCGTGCCGGGCTGCACTTCGCGCAGCACTTTGTCTGGCGAAATGAGCGCGCGCCGCTGATTGGCATAGGGCTTGGAAATTAGCCGCGCCACCGGTGCGGGGTGGAACGCCGGGTCGGCATACCAGCGAGCGCGATCGGCGAAGGCCAGTTTCTTGGCTTCCACCAGCAGGTGGATGTGCTCGGCGCTTCCGTAGGCGATCTTCGAGAAATCGTAGCCTTCCAGGATGTTCAGCATCTGCAGGGCGGCAATGCCCTGGCCATTGGGGGGGAGCTCCCAGACATCCACGCCGCGATAGTTCACGCTGACCGGTTCGACCCATTCGCCTGTGTGCGTGGCCATGTCCTCGAAGCTCAGGAAGCCACCGTGCTCTCGGAAATAAGCATCGATCGTGCGGGCGATGTCGCCTTTGTAGAACGCGTCACGGCCGCCGTCGGCGATCTGCTGCAAGGTGTCGGCAAGGTGAGGGTTCTTCCAGAGCTCACCCTTGCGCGGCGCGCGTCCATCCACCGTGAACTGTTCCTTGAAGCCGGGCCACTTCGACAGGCGTGGCACCGAACGGTCCCAGTAATAGGCGATGGTCTCGTGGACCGGATGTCCTTCGCGAGCGTAACGGATGGTAGGTGCCAGCACGTCGCGCATGGGCAGTTTGCCGAAACGGTCGTGGAGGGCGAACCAGCCATCCACGGCGCCGGGCACGCTCACTGGCAGGGGGCCATGTGCCGGGATATCGGTCATGCCGAGTTGCTGGAAGTGCTCCAGGGTCAGTGACCGCGGCGACCGCCCGGAGCCGTTGTAGCCATGCAGGCGTTTTGTCGCCGGATCCCAGACGATGGCGAACAGGTCGCCGCCGATGCCATTGCCCGTGGGCTCCATCAAGCCCAGCGCAGCATTGGCGGCAATCGCGGCATCCATTGCGCTGCCGCCGGCTTTCATCGTGTCCAGCGCAATCTGCGTGGCGAGTGGATGCGAGGTGGCGGCCATCGCATGCGGGGCGATCACTTCCGAGCGGGTGGCGAAATCACGCCCGGTGATGCGGTCGGCCGCCTGGAGCGGCACCCATGCCGCAGCCAGGCACAGGAATAACGGGATTCGGATCATGGTGGACACACTGGCCTGCGTTTGCAGGTCTTCAACCGGACATCTTACGGCCAGGAAGGGGGATCGGCCTGCCAGGCCGCGTGCACTTCGGCCAGCGTGCTGCGTTCACCGTCACTCCAGTCCGGCAACAACTGGGGGAAATTCGCCGGATCGTTCCAGAGGTAGGGTTCCGTGCGGACGGCGGCGGCGTACCACTGCAGGGCTTCCGGCTTGCGGTCCACGCGCCACAGGGCAAGCGCCAGGGTAGGGGGAATCCATGAAGGGCCCCCGGGGGCACTGACCAGGCTGGCCCATTGTTCCAGTGCCGCGTCGTACTCGCCCAACCGGTACAGGTCCCAACCATAGTTCCAGCGAATCCCGCGACCGAGCCCGGTGTTGCCGCTCCGGGCTTCCATCGCCTGTGCATACAAGGCCTTGCCCAAGTCGATGCGGTTCTGCTGGATGGCAATGCGTGCCAGTTGTGCCGTGGCTTCCACGGCCTTGCGGCCACGCTCGCGCTCCTTGGCCAGTTGCTCGGTAACCGCGCCTGCTTCCCCCTCGACCACGATGATCGGGCGCGCGGCGTTGTCCTGGTCGAAGTAGAACTCCTTGGGTTTTGGCAGACTCTGTCCGTTTGCCGTCATGGCAAACAGGGCCAGCACCAAGGCCGGCAGCGATTTCATCGACATTGAATCATCCCCTGAAGCACAGCCAACAGCTTCCGCATCCTAACCGCTGCACTGCACAACACGGGAGTGACCTGCGTCACGAAACGCCGCATTGTTACAATCGCCACCAATTTCACGCACGGCCCAGGCCGTGTACCGCCAGCCGCCTTGCACGGGCCAGCCATGACCAGCACCGCCGAACTCACGTCTCCATCTTCCGCCAACACACCTCAGATCGGGGTGCTGGATGCTGACTACACGCTGGAACACAAATACACGCGCACCGATGGCCGCATCTACCTGAGTGGTGTGCAGGCACTGGTGCGCTTGCCGCTGATGCAGCGGTTACGCGATCAGGCAGAAGGCTTGAATACCGCCGGCTTCATCAGTGGTTACCGCGGCAGCCCGCTGGGCGGATTCGACCTGGAGCTGTGGCGTGCGCGCAAGCATCTGGAAGCGGCGGCAGTGAAGTTCACCCCGGGCCTCAATGAGGATCTGGGGGCGACCATGGTGTGGGGCACGCAGCAGGCCAACCTGTTCCCCGGCGCGAAGGTCGATGGCGTGTATGCCATGTGGTACGGCAAGGGTCCGGGCGTGGATCGCTGCGGCGACGTGTTCAAGCACGGCAACGCGGCGGGCACGTCGAAACATGGCGGCGTACTGGCGTTGGCGGCGGATGACCACAACTCCCGCAGCTCGACGCTGCCACACGGTTCCGAGGATGAATTCGTCAGCGCGATGATGCCGATCCTCAATCCGGCCGGCGTGCAGGACATCCTGGACCTGGGCCTGGTGGGCTGGGCGATGAGCCGTTACACCGGGCGCTGGATCGGCTTCAAGACCATTGCCGAAACCGTGGAAACCTCGGCGTCCGTGCAAGTGGATCCGTTCGCGCGCCGCATCGTGCTGCCGGGGGATTTCGAGATGCCGCCGGGCGGCCTCAACATCCGTTGGCCCAATCCGCCGCTGGACCAGGAAATGCGACTGCACAAGTACGCCGTGGCGGCGGCGCAGGCATTCGCGCGTGCCAACGGCGTGGATCGCATCGTGTTGGATTCGCCGCGCGCGCGGCTTGGCATCGTCACCACTGGCAAGAGCTACCTGGATGTGTTGCAGGCGCTGGAATACCTGGGCCTGGATGAGCAGGCCTGCGCCGACATCGGTATCCGTGTCTACAAGGTGGGCATGACCTGGCCGCTCGAACCGCAGGGCATTGCTGCCTTCGCGCAGGGCCTGGAAGACATCGTCGTGGTGGAGGAGAAGCGTGCCTTCATCGAGCGGCAGATGAAGGAGCAGTTCTACAACTGGCCGGCGAATGCCGGCATGCGGCCTTCCATCGTCGGCAAGTACGACGAGGGTGGCGAATGGATCCTGCCTTCGACCGGCGAATTGACCCCGGCCACCATTGCCGGCGTCATCGGCAAGCGCATCCAGCGATTCTTCACGGCCGAATCCATCGAACAGCGCCTGCGCTGGATGGAAGAGAAGGAAGCCGAGATGGCATTGCCGCGCGCCAACTTCCCGCGCGTTCCGCACTATTGCAGCGGTTGCCCGCACAACACCTCCACGGTGGTGCCGGAAGGTTCGCGCGCACTGGGCGGTATCGGCTGCCACTACATGGTGACCTGGATGGACCGCAGCACCGACACCTTCACCCACATGGGCGGTGAAGGCGTGACCTGGTCCGGGCAGGCGCCGTTCACCGAAACCGAGCACGTCTTCCAGAACCTGGGCGATGGCACGTTCTTCCATTCCGGTTCGTTGGCGGTACGCCAGTCGGTGGCCACCGGCGTCAACATCACCTACAAGATCCTCTACAACGACGCGGTCGCCATGACCGGCGGCCAACCGGTGGATGGCACGCTGTCGGTCCCGCAGATCGCACACATGATGCGTTCCGAAGGCGTGGACACCATCGTCGTGGTCAGTGACGACATCGGCAAATGGCGCCGCCGCGACCTGTTCCCGTCCGGCGTGGAATTCTTCGACCGCAAGGAACTGGATGACGTGCAGCGCAAGCTGCGCAAGGTGAAGGGCGTCTCCATCCTGATCTACGACCAGGTCTGCGCCACCGAGAAGCGCCGCCGCCGCAAGCGCGGCAAGCTGCCGGATCCGGCCAAGCGCACCATGGTCAACACGCTCGTCTGCGAAGGCTGTGGCGATTGCGGGGTGAAGAGCTTCTGCGTATCCGTGTTGCCGAAGGAAACCGAATTCGGCCGCAAGCGCGAAATCGACCAATCCAACTGCAACAAGGATTTCCGTTGCGTCGATGGTTTCTGCCCCAGCTTCGTCACCGTGCACGGCGGCAAACCGCGCAAGGGCAACACGCTCGACCAACGGCGTGAGCATGCGGCCAGCCTGCTGTCCAGCCTGCCCGCGCCCATCTTCCAGTCCGATCTTGCGCAACCCTGGAACATCCTGATCACCGGCGTCGGCGGTACCGGCGTGGTGACCATCGGTGCACTGCTCGGCATGGCCGGCCACCTGGAAGGCAAGGGTGCCAGCGTGCTGGACCAGACCGGCCTGGCGCAGAAGGGCGGCGCGGTCACCACCCACATCCGCATCGCGCGCACGCCGGAGGATATCCACGCGGTGCGCATTGCCGCGGGTGAAGCGGACCTGGTGCTCGGTTGCGACATGGTGGTGGTCAACGATTACTGGGTACTGTCCAAGGTGCGTGGCGAGCGCTCGCAGGTGGTGTTGAACACCTACGAAGCCATGCCGGGCACCTTCACCACGCATCCGGACATGCAGTTCCCGGCGACCGACATCATTGCCGGGGTGAAAGTGGCGCTGGGTGGCCGTGAGCCGATGCGGGTGGATGCCACGCAGATTGCAACGGCCCTGATGGGCGATGCCATCGCCGCCAACCTGTTCATGCTGGGCTATGCCTGGCAGCAGGGATTGGTGCCGGTGTCCTTCGACGCCATCATGCGTGCGGTGGAGCTCAACGGCGCCGCCATCGACATGAACAAGACGGCGTTTGCCTGGGGCCGTCTGGCAGTGGTGAATCCGCAAGCCGTGCAGGAAGCCGCCGGACTGATTCGCAACACCCAGACCGAGAGCGAACGCACGCCCCGCAACTTGCAGATCCTGCCGCCCGGCGAATGGGAAAGCAGCGAGTGGGGTGCCAATGCGGCGCCCCGCAATCCGGACAATGAAAGCGAACTGCGCGGCTTGCCGGAAGGCCGAACGGGCCAAGCGGGCGACGTGGCGTTCCTGCCGCTGGACGACTTGCGCCTGTCACGCTCGCTGGATGAACTCATCGCGCGCCGCGCCACGTTCCTTGCCGAATACCAGGACGCCGCCTATGCCAAGCGCTACACGGACCTGGTGGCCCGCGTGCGCGAAGCCGAGCATCGCAAGGCGCCGGGATCCACTGCGCTGGCGGAAGCCGTGGCTCGCTATTTCTTCAAGCTGATGGCCTACAAGGACGAATACGAAGTCGCACGCCTGTATACCAGTGGCGAATTCAAGCGCCGCCTGGAGCAGCAGTTCGAAGGGGATTACGAAGTGCGCTTCAACCTGGCGCCGCCATTGTTCGCCAAGAAGGACGCCCATGGCCGATTGATGAAAAAGGAATACGGTCCATGGATGTTCAAGGCCTTCGGCCTGTTGGCGAAGTTGCGCTTCCTGCGCGGTGGCACGTTCGATGTGTTCGGCTATACCGATGAGCGCAAGGGCGAACGCCGGTTGATCGAGGATTACGTGGCCACGATGGAGACGCTGCTGGGTTCGCTGGACGGCGAGCGCCTGGCGCTCGCCGTGGACATCGCCAGCATCCCGGAACACATCCGTGGCTATGGCCACGTCAAGGAAGCACACCTGCACAAGGCCAAGGCGCGCGAGGCGGAACTGCTGGCGCGCTGGAACAATCCGAAGGCGCTGCATATCGTGCAGGTGGCGTGAGCAAGATCCGGGTGCATGCCCGGACCTTGCCGTAATCATTCGCCGCGTTCGAACACCATCTCGTGGCCGTTCTGATGCAAAGTCACGCGGGCTGGCACGCCGCTGTCCGGGGCGAACTCCAGCTCGGCTTCAACGACCCTGAGGAAGAACCTGGAAGGTGATTCGGCGAACAGCTCGTGAGAGGACTGGCTGCCGAGTCGCCCCTTCAATACATCCCCGTCGAGAAACACCTTCAGGGTCACGCCCTGGCGCACGTAATCGCCTGTCACGCGCTCCAGTGCTTCGCGCGGAAGCGTCATGGCTTCACGTGTCGCCGGCAGTGGTTCGTCGGTGAGTGCCACCACTTCGCCACTGCCTTCGTCATCCTGGAAGAAACGCATGGCCGTGACGTTCCCCGCGGCATCGCGCTCGAAGACCATGCGTGAGAATCCTTCCTCGAACAGGAAGGCATCCTTCGCCACTGGAATCAGCACGTAAGGCCGCCCGCCGGTGCGTTGCGAGGTCAGTTTGCCGTCCACGACACGCAAGGTGCGCGTGGCATCCTTGTTCAGGCGATACACGCCCTCGTATTGCTCCAGGAATCCGGGGTCGGTGGCGATGGCCTTCTTTGCCGGATAGGGCTTGCCGATGGCCTCTGCCGCCAGCATGCGCGCCAGGGTTTCGGCACCGATGGCGCCGGGTTTCCCGCTATCCGCGTTGGAGAGCACGGCCACGGTCAGGTCGTCTTCCGGCAGGTACAGCAGGAAGGTGCTGAATCCGAAGATGCCGCCCCCATGCTGCAGCATGTCGTGCCCGCGCAAGTTGCCATGGACGATGCCGTATCCGTAGCCATCATCCGCCGCCTTGCCTGCCGGGGTGATCATCTGCCGGTAGTGTGCATCCGAAAGCAGCTTGCCCTCGTGCAGTGCACGGTTCCACTTCAGCAGGTCGCCGACATTGGAGACCAGGGCGCCGGCGGCTTGGGGCTGGCTCATGCTGAGATAACGGGCCGGAGCCCAGCGTCCGTCCTTCAATGTGTAACCGCTGACGTGGCCAGGAATCACTGCGTCCGTGGGATCGCCATAACCCGTGTGGTTCATCCCCAATGGTGTGAAGAAGACCTTGTCCAGATAGGCATGCCAGGGCATGCCGCTGGCGGCCTCGATGACCGCGCCTGCCAGTACATAGCCGGAATTGTTGTAATGGAAGCCTTCGCCGGGCGCGAAATCCGGCTTCTCGTTCTTGAAGGTGTCGATCAGTTGCGCGGTGGTCACGTCCCGCTGGATGGGCCCTTCCAGCACGCCCGGCATGTCGGTGTAGCTGCGGATGCCGGAGGTATGGTTCAACAGCATTTCCACGGTGACGCCGTCGCCACCGGGATAGCCCGGCAGGAATTTCGAGAGCGGATCGTCGAGTGACAGCTTGCCTTCCTCGGCCAGCTTCAATATGCCTGCCGCCGCGAATTGCTTGGTGACCGAGGCCAGGCGGAACACATGGTCCGGCGACAGTGGCACACCCAATTCCAGATTGGCGCGCCCGCGGCTGCCGCGATACAGCACGTCATCGCCACGTGCGACCAGCACGGCAATGCCGGGATCCTTATCCGCGTAATGGTCGGCCAGGAGTGCATCCGCACGACGCGAAAGCTCGGTGTGCGAAGGTGCGGCAACGGCAGGAAGCACAACCGCCGCCAACAGGAACAGCAAGCACATCATCCGGTAGCGCATTGGGCTTCCTCATCAAGGGACACCCGGAAGGGTGGGTCAGTCCGCAACCCGCAGTATGTGCCACAAGTCAGGCGGTGAGTGGGGTCACTCAATCCTTGAACAGCGTCTGCGGATATTCCGGCTTCTGTTCGCGTCCCAGCAGTTGCTGCAGCCCGGCTTCCGGGGTCAGTTCGCCATGCAGCACGGCACGCACGGCGCTGGAAATGGGCAGGTCGATGCCATGGCGGTCGGCTTGCCGCATCACTTCGTCGGCGGTCTGGATGGATTCCACGACCTGGCCGATTTCACGCACGGCTTGTTCAATCGACTGCCCGCGGCCCAAGGCCAGGCCCAGGCGGCGGTTGCGCGAAAGGTCGCCGGTGCAGGTCAGTACCAGGTCACCCAGGCCAGCCAGGCCCATCAGGGTTTCCGGACGGGCGCCGATGGCGGCGGCCAGGCGCAGCATTTCGTTCAACCCGCGGGTAATCAGGCCAGCACGTGCATTCAAACCCAGCTGCATGCCGTCGGCCACGCCGGTGGCCACGGCCAGCACGTTTTTCATGGCGCCACCGAGTTCGGCACCCACCATGTCGTTGCCGGTATAGGCGCGGAAGGCCGGGCCATGCAGTACGTCGGCCATGCATTGGGCGAAATCGGCATCGTTGCCGTGCACGGTCAGTGCGGTGGGCAGGCCTTCGGCCACTTCCTTGGCGAAGGAAGGGCCGGTGACCACGGCAAGCGGGACGTCCGGGCCAAGGATGGATTCGGCCACTTCATGCAGGAAACGGCCGGAGCCGGGCTCGAATCCCTTGGTCGCCCACGCCACGCCGGCGTTCGCCGGGCACAGCGGTTTGATGAGATGCAGGGTCTCGGTGAAGGCGTGCGAAGGCACCACGACCAGCACGTGGTCGATGCCCGCCATGGCGGTGGCCAGATCGGTGGTGGCACGCAAGCTGTCCGGCAACGGGATGCCGGGCAGGTAGCGCGGATTCTGGTGTTGCACGTCGATGGCGCGCGCCACTTCGGCATCACGGCCCCACAGCACGACCTGATGGCCGTGCCGTGCGATCAACGCTGCCAACGCGGTGCCCCAGGAACCTGCCCCGAGGACCGCGATTTTCAGACTGTCAGCCATCTATGGTGTCCGCTTGCGGTTGTCCGGCGGAGTATAGGGGCGAGGTGTTTCAGGCGTTGCCGGCCGGCTCGGCGGCAGCCAGTTGGCCGCCATCGGCTTGCTGGGCCGCCCGCTGGCGCAGGGACTCGGCGTACACGCCTTCGAAGTTGATCGGCTGCAGCAGGAACGGGGGGAAGCCGCCGGCCTGGATCAGGTCGCTGGCCAGCTGGCGCACGTACGGGAACAGGATGTTCGGGCACTGGGTGCCCAGCAGCACGTCCACGGCCTGCGCTTCCAGGCCCATCAGGCCGAAGATGCCGGCCTGCTGCACTTCCGCGACGTAGGCGGTCTTGTCGCCGGCCTTGCAGGTGAGGGTCACGCCCAGCACCACTTCGAAGGCATTCTCGCCCAGGCGCTGCACGCGCTGGTTGAGGTTGAGCTGCAGCTCCGGCTGCACGTTCTCGGTGAAGATCGCCGGGGCGCCGGGCACTTCGAAGGAAACGTCCTTGACGTAGATCTTCTCGACAGTGAAGGCAGGGCCAGCGGCTTCGGCGGGCGCGACCGCGCCGTTGGTGGTCTCGTCGGACATTTCGTACTCCGGAATCAGGATTGATGCAGTGAATGGAAGATTATGGCATGGCGCCGGCACGGCCCCGCTTCAAGGGGCCATACCGGCCAGGCGGACTCAGCGGCCCTTGACCAGCGGCAGGTCGGCCTGCTGCCAGGCGGCGACGCCGCCGTCCAGCACGTAGACCTTCTCGAAGCCGGCCTTCTTCAGGCGCTTGGCGGCGGCGCCCGCGGTCTGCCCGGTGCGGCACACCAGCACCACCGGCTGGGACTTCGCCCCGGCCAGCAGCTTGTGCTCGGGGCCGAAGCTGCTGGGCAGCACGTTGCGGCTGCCGGCGATGTGGCCCTTCTCGAAGTCGTTGCTTGCCGACAGGTCCACGACCAGGGCGTTTTCGCTGTTGACCAGCTGGGTCAATTCGGCCGGGCGCAGGCCCTTGTAGCCGCGGAACAGGCGCGCGATCTCGGTGTACACGATGGCCACCGTCAGGGCGACCAGCGCCAGCGACAGGATCTGGTTGAAGGGCGAACGGGTGGCGAAAGCCAGGATTTCTTCGAAATTCACAGGGTTGGCGACCGTGGAGCGGGCGGCGATTGTCGCACAGGACGCCGCCGCGGACGCCGGGCGACTACTGGCCTTTCCACAGGTCGGGCATGCCTACCACCAGCCACCAGCGCTTGGCCTCGGGATCCCAGCGCCAGCGCTCGACGTAGCGTTCCGTCCGTTCGGCCATGGTGTGCTTGTTGATGACACGCAACTCCACGGCCCTTTCCACCGTGCCATCGGGTCCGCCGCGGGTCGAGAGATCGCGGTAACCGGATATCTGGATCTGCTTGTAGCGCTCGAACTCCAGTTCGGTCATGGGGTGTTCGGCGCGGTAGGCCGGATCGACGGCCTGCCAGGCGTTCTCGAAATCGCCCCAGCGGATGGAGGCCGCGTAGGCATCCTGCACCTGCTGCAGCTTGCCGCGCTGCATCCGGCTCTGGGCCGCGGCCGGCGCCAGTACCGCCAGCAGTCCCAACACCCACAGCATTCGTGCGATCACCCGCATGGCATCCCCTCCCGTTGCTGACCGCATGCTACCGCTTCGCGATGGCGACGTAGCGCCCGCTGAGCGTGGTGGCCAGTCCGCCTTCAGGCAGCAGCACGCGCGCGTCCACCTGGATGCGCGCCCGGCCGCGCTGCACCAGCGTATCGACGAAAAAGTCCCACGCCTGCCCTTCGGCGAATACCGCCTCGGCGACCAGGTCGCCGTACAGCGGCGCGAGATAGCGGATCTGGCTGTCGGCCACGTAGACCTCGGCCTTCAGGCCGGCCAGGCGCAGCTTCAGCGTCACCAGTCCCCAGCCGGCCACCGTCATCAGCGAGGTCAGGCTGCCTCCGAAGGCGTTGCCCTTGTCGTGGACGTTGACCGACAGCGGCGCGGTCAGCCGCAGCGCGTCGCCGCGCACGCCCTCCACCTCGACCAGCAACGCCGCCACCGGCGGCATGCCGCGGCAGTACTCACGCAGTTCCTGCAGGGCTTCTTCCCGACTCATCGCTCATAATCCGCGCATGGGACATCCAACGCCGCCGGCATGGTACGTCATCTCGCTGCGACCCCAGGGCGGCCACGCGGCGCTTCGTCGCGCCGCTCGCCGGCACGGCGCAGGTCTGCTGGCGCTGTCGCCGTGGCGCA
>JBQGFJ010000073.1:0-4168 GCA_052040085.1 Pseudoxanthomonas sp. | reverse complement strand
GCCGCCACAATCAAGTTGAGGAACGGTATCGAACATGACGGACCCTGCGCACAAGAACGAGAGGCGATGGTACCCAGCCACTGCCTGCCATCGCCAGCCCGAATATTTGCAGTCCACCCACGCGAAAACGCAAAAGCCGGGGCAAGCCCGGCTTTTCGCATTCCTGATTCCGCACGTTGTCCGTCAGCCGCTGCGTGCCCGGCGCGTGGCATACAGGCCAAAGCCGATCAACACCACCGACAGCAACACGGCTACCACCACGCCTGGTAAAGGCAAGCGCCCCATGGTGAAGAACAGCAACGTCAACGTGATCACGGCTGAGCCTCCTGCCAAAGCTCCCGAAGCATAGCGTCGCCAGGCCTCGGGAGTGGTGTGGGGGCTTTGACCCTTTCCTGCCATCGAGGGGAAGATCAGGTCTGTTCCGCCGGTCCACCGATGGGCGGCAGCGGACGCTCGTCACTGTCGCCCTTGCGGTTGTTGTCCGATTTGCCCCAGCCCGCTGGTGGCGGCGGATCACGCCCATCCATGATCGCGTCGATCTGCGGCACGTCGATGGTTTCGTACTCCAGCAGGAGCTTGGCCATGGCGTGCAGCTTGTCGCTGTTCTCGGTGAGGATGGTGGTGGTGCGCCGGTACGCCTTGTCCAGGATGCTGCGCACCACTTCGTCGATCTTGCGCGCGGTATCGTCGGACACGCTCTTGTGCTGGGTCACCGAACGGCCCAGGAACACTTCATCGTCTTCCTCGCCGTAGGCAATGGGGCCCATCTCATCGCTCAAGCCCCACTTCGTGACCATGTTGCGCGCCATCTTGGTGGCCCGCTCGATGTCGTTAGAAGCGCCCGTGGTTACCTTGTCCACGCCGAAAATCAGCTCTTCGGCCACGCGCCCGCCATACAACGAGCACAACTGTGATTCGATGGCCGTGCGGTTGTAGCTGTACTTGTCGCCTTCCGGCAGGTACATGGTCACGCCCAGCGCGCGGCCACGCGGGATGATGGTCACCTTGTAGACCGGATCATGCTCCGGCACTAGGCGGCCAACGATGGCATGGCCGGCCTCGTGATAAGCCGTCAGCGTCTTTTCGTCTTCACTCATCGCCATGGAGCGGCGTTCGGCACCCATCAGGATCTTGTCACGCGCCTTGTCGAAGTGCTCCATGCGCACTTCCTTTTCGTTGCCACGCGCGGCAAACAAGGCGGCTTCATTGCACAGGTTGGCAAGGTCGGCACCGGAGAAGCCTGGCGTGCCGCGTGCAATCACCATCGGCTCCACGTCGTCGGCCAGCGGCAGCTTGCGCATGTGGACTTTCAGGATCTGCTCGCGACCCTTCACGTCCGGCAAGCCCACCACCACCTGGCGGTCGAAGCGGCCCGGACGCAGCAGCGCCGGGTCCAGAACGTCGGGACGGTTGGTGGCGGCAATCACGATCACGCCTTCGCCGCCCTCGAAGCCATCCATCTCCACCAGCAACTGGTTGAGGGTCTGCTCGCGCTCGTCGTGCCCACCGCCCAGGCCAGCACCACGATGGCGGCCGACGGCGTCGATTTCATCGATGAAGATGATGCACGGCGCATGCTTCTTGGCCTGTTCGAACATGTCGCGCACGCGGCTGGCGCCGACGCCCACGAACATTTCCACGAAGTCGGAGCCGGAAATGGAGAAGAACGGCACCTTGGCTTCGCCGGCAATGGCACGTGCCAGCAGGGTCTTGCCGGTCCCCGGCGGGCCCACCATCAGCACGCCACGCGGAATCTTGCCGCCCAGCTTCTGGAACTTGCTGGGGTCACGCAGGAACTCGACCAGCTCGCCCACTTCTTCCTTGGCCTCGTCGCAACCGGCCACATCGGCGAAGGTGACCTTGATCTGGTCTTCGCCCTGCAGCTTGGCGCGCGACTTGCCGAAACTCATCGCACCCTTGGTGCCACCGCCGCCCTGCATCTGCCGCATGATGAAGATCCAGAAGCCGATGATCAGCAGCACCGGCAGGAAGTTCATCAGGATAGCGCCCAGCGAAATGCCGCTGGCCGGCTCTTCCTGCAGGATTTCAACGCCCTTGTTGCGCAGGACATTGACCAGGTCACGGTCGTACGGCCCCTTGGTGGCGACCATGTCGCCATTGCTGCGCTTGAACTGGATCTCGGTGACATTGCCGCGGGTGTTGCCACTGAAGGTCACCTGCCGCACGTTGCCAGCATCCACCTGGTCCAGGAATTCGGAATAGGTCGCCGTCTGCGCCGCCGCCCCACCGCCGCCGATGCGCGGGGAAAAACTCTGGAACACCACCATCAATACGACGGCGACCACCACCCATAGCAGCAGATTCTTGGTCAAGTCGTTCATCTCCGTCGATTCCTGTAGTTCCGGTCCGCCGTTCGGGGCGGTCTTTGATTGATGATACTCAAGTCACACTGCACGGGCGCGCTTGCCGCGCCCTAGCGCATATACCTCAGGCGAACGCTTGCGCGACGCCTCGGGCTTGCGGATCACGACCTTGTCGTAGCGCGTACGCAGCTCGCGGACGTAGTCGTCGAAACCGGTGCCCTGGAACAGCTTGATCAGGAACGCGCCGCCGGGCCGCAAATGGTCATCGGCAAATGCCATTGCCAGTTCGGCCAGATACATCGCGCGCGGCTGGTCAACCGCCTCCACTCCACTCTTATTGGGGGCCATGTCCGACAGTACAAGGTCCACTGGCTGGCCGTTCAGCATTTCCTGCAACTGGGATAGAACCTCATCTTCCCTGAAATCCCCATGAAGGAACTCCACTCCGGCCAACGGCGGCATCTCCAGGATATCCAACGCCACGACCCGGCCGCCGTCACCCATCGCCTTGCGGACATACTGTGACCAGCCGCCGGGGGCGGCGCCCAGGTCCACGACCAGCATGCCCGGCTTGAGCAGGCGGTCCCGCTCCAGCAACTCTTCCAGCTTGTAGGCCGCCCGCGAACGCATGCCCTCGGCTTGCGCCTTCTTCACGAAGGGGTCGGAAAAGTGCTCGCGCAGCCAGCGCTGGCTGCTTTTGCTGCGGGTGGCCATGGGGAGATCGGTGCAGGGCTGCTGGACCGCCCCGGTACCGGCAGTCGCGCCCTGCCGGTTTGTCGAGTGGCGGGGGCGCCATGATACCCTGAACGTCCCTTCCGGCCCGTACCACAGCGCATGTCCATCGTCCTGACCTCCGCCCAGAACCGTTTCCTGCGGGGACATGCACACTATCTAAGTGCCCTGCTGCAAGTGGGCGGCAAAGGCGTGACCCCGGCCTTCCTGGCCGAGTTGGACAATGTGCTTGAACAGCATGAACTGGTGAAAGTGAAGGTGGGCGCGGAAGACCGCGAGAGCCGCGATGCCTTGATTGCCGACATCGTGAAGCAAGTCGGAGCTGCGCTGGTGCAGCGCATCGGCCATGTCGCCGTGCTGTACCGCCCCAGCAAGGACAAGCGGCAGATCGTGCTGCCTCGCGCCTGACCCGGAACATCCATGCAGCTGACACAGGAACTGCCCGACTACCGTTACGCATTGCGTTCAGCGGACGGGTTCCGCGCCCGGGTCAATGACCAGGTCCTGACGTCCAGTTTCATCCTTTCACCTGATGAGCTGCTCGAAAACTGGACTGCCGTCCAGGCCCAGGCTCTGACGGCAGCCGACATGGTTCCCCTGCTGGCCTTGCGACCCGAAGTCATCTTGCTGGGCACGGGTAACCGCCAGATTTTCCCACCGGCCGCGGTAATGGCGGCTTGCCTGACTGCCGGCATCGGCATCGAAGTGATGGACAACCCTGCCGCCGCCCGCACTTTCAACGTGCTGGCGAGTGAAGGCAGGCGGGTAGCGGCAGGCTTCCTCTTGTCAGCCCAGGATCACCAGGATGGATCCCACCGCCGATAATCCGCCCTTCACGGGTCGTTCCTGGCCAGCACCCAATCTCCAACCCGCACACCGGGCACAAGTTGCCAGCCCGGCTCAAGCTCCAGTTTCCAGCCATCTCCCTGCAGCACTGGCATCCGCCCCTGCTCCGGCACACCGACCACCACGGCACTCCAATCCTTTTTCATCAACGCGCCGCCCTCGGCCTGCAGCACCCCCCAGTCATCCGTGACGCGCAGCACCGGGTAAACCGTACCTTCCCCATCAACCGGCTGCAGCGTCCTTGGATCGAACTGCACGTTCATGTT
>JBQGFJ010000072.1:0-1873 GCA_052040085.1 Pseudoxanthomonas sp. | reverse complement strand
CTGGGCTACGGCCAAGCGTGCGCGGTCCGGGTCCAGGCGCACCAGCGGCTGGCCGGCGGTGACCCGCTGGCCTTCCTCGACCAGCACCGCCAGCGCCACACCGGAGGTCTTGGCCACCACCTGTGCTTCGCCCTGCGCCTCCAGTGCAGCGGTTCCGCTGTAGCTGGCAGCAATGGGACGGCGCGTCGGCGTCACCACCTCCACCGGGACGGCATTCTGTGCCGTCGGAGAGGTCTCTTCGCTTTCACTCGCGGATTTGGCATTGCATCCAGCCAGCCCCACCACGATGCAAAGCAGCAGCACGCGGGTGGTCAACGGGTGGGTACGGCCTTCGGAACGGACAGATCGGGACATGGATGAGAGCCAGAGTGATGTTTTGGTGTGCTATTAAGGTACATCACCAAAACAGGGCTGCCATGCGCCGAAGGTCATGGTTACCCCTCCATGACGTCATGCCGGAAGACGGGCATCCCGCCAGCCCATTGGCGGGTCCGGCAACCGGCAGGCTATACTTCACCCAGCCAAGCACCGCGATGGGTCGTGGTGCGCGCGAATCCAGATTTCCGGAACTACGACATGATGCGACCGCTGCCGCTCGCCGCTTGCCTTGCCATTGCCTCCATCCTTGCCGTGGCCACTGCCACTGCCCAGCAGGACACCGCCGCCGACGCGCCAGCCTCCCCCACTCCTGCCGAGGCGCCTGCGCCGGAAGCACCCGTCGTGGAGGCACCTGCAGCACCGGTTCAATTGACGGGCAACCCCGAAACGGGCCGCAGCCTGGCCTATACCTGCCAGGGCTGCCATGGCATCCCTGGCTACAAGAACGCTTATCCCAGCTTCCATGTCCCGAAGATCGGCGGCCAGCCCGAGCAGTACCTGATCAATGCACTGACCGGATACAAGAGCGGTACGCGCAAGCACCCCACCATGGAAGTGCAATCGCAGAGCTTCTCCGAGCAGGACATCGCTGATATTGCTGCCTTCCTTTCCACTCTCAAGTAAGCCGCCCCATGCCCAATGCCATGCACGCCCAGCGTCTAGCCATCGCCCTGTTCGCTGCCATCGCCCTGGCGGCCTGCTCGCAGAGCGAGCACAGCGAATCCCCGGAAGCCGTCAGCAAGAGTTCCTCCGCCGGCTTGCCGGCAGGCCGCGCCCATATTGGCGAGCAATTGGCCGCCGCCAAGGGCAAGGCCACTGGCCAGAGCTGCATTGACTGCCATGGCCCGGATGGCAATGCACCCATCGACAGCAGCTACCCGAAGCTGGGCGGCCAATATGCCGACTACCTGGCACATGCGCTGAAGGGCTATCGTTCTGGCGACCGCCAGCATGCCCTGATGACCGGGCAGGCCACCAACCTGTCCGACCAGGACATCGCCGACTTGGCCGAATATTTCGCGTCGCGCCCGTCATTGCTGCGTGACCTGAAGGGCGCTCACTGAGCACCCATCCCGGAAGATGAAATGACAACGGCGCCGAAGGGCGCCGTTGTCATTTGTGGACGACGGAAACCGGAACTCAACTGTCCGTCGGAATCGGCGTGCGCTTGACCGGAATTTCCGGCGGCGGCCTGGCTGTAGCCGGCTGCTCGTTGAGGTTGTCATCCACCACGCCACATCCACCACCCAATTGAAGTACGGAAATCACGCAGACGATGCGTTTGCTGGTACCCGGAATGGGGATGGACGTGGTGCGGATGTTCTTGCGCACCCATTCTTCAAGCAGATTCTCGTTGGGAATCCAGTAGCGATCGAAACGGGTGGGCTCATAACCATACGGAGGACGCTCCAGCCAGGTCCCTGCCCGATCGATCTTTTCCTGCGACCAACTGTCATTGGCACCGCCCGGTGCACCTCGCTGCTGCGCGGTCTCG
>JBQGFJ010000071.1:0-15564 GCA_052040085.1 Pseudoxanthomonas sp. | reverse complement strand
GGAATTCCAGGCGGTCGTAATTCATCAGGAACGACAGCGCGGTGCCATGCGCTCCGCAGCCGAAGCAATGGTAGAACTGCTTGGTGGGCGATACCGTGAACGAGGGCGAGCGTTCGTCGTGGAACGGACAGCAGGCCGAGTATTCCTTGCCCTGGCGCTTCAGCGGCACACGCGCCGCCACCACCTCGACGATATCCGTCCGGGCGAGCAGTTCGTCGATGAAGGCGTCGGGGATGCGTGCCATGGCCGTATAGGATGCCATGGCGGGCCGCCGCGCCGCCGCCGCACGCTAACATGCGGCGCATGAGCTTCGAAGATGCTTCCGACAACGCCTTGCTGGCCAGTCTGCGCGCGGCGGCGGGTCCAGGCCATGTACTCACCGGCCCGCGCGCCACGCGGTGCTTCCGCAAGGGGTACCGGTTCGGCGAGGGGGCGGTGCTGGCGGTGGTACGGCCGGGAACGCTGGTCGCGTTGTGGCGGGTGTTGCAGGCCGTGACACGGGCAGGGCGCATCGTGTTGATGCAGGCGGCCAATACCGGCCTGACCGGGGGTTCCACGCCGGATGGTGACGATTACGACCGCGGGATCGTGCTGGTCAGTACATCGCGGCTGGCGGGTGTGCATCTGCTCGATGAAGGCCGGCAGGTCGTCTGCCTGCCCGGCGCCACGCTGGATGGGTTGGAGAAAGTGCTGGCGCCGTTGGGCCGCGAGCCGCATTCGGTGATCGGCTCATCGTGCATCGGGGCCTCGGTCCTGGGCGGGGTATGCAACAACTCCGGCGGC
Organism: Pseudoxanthomonas sp.; assembly: GCA_052040085.1. Taxonomy (GTDB): domain Bacteria; phylum Pseudomonadota; class Gammaproteobacteria; order Xanthomonadales; family Xanthomonadaceae; genus Pseudoxanthomonas_A. Next base: position 14,781 of record JBQGFJ010000071.1, on the reverse strand, counting down.
GCCCTGGTGCGGCGTGGACCCGCGTACACCGAGCTTGCCCTGTATGCGCAATTGGGTGAAGACGGCGTGTTGCGGCTGGTGAACCATCTCGGCATCGCATTGGGTGGCACGCCGGAAGAGGTGTTGTCGCGGCTGCAGTCGGGGGAATGGCGGCCGGAAGAGGTGGAACATGACCGTGGGCGTGCGGCTTGCGACCATCGTTATGCCGATCACGTGCGCGATGTGGATGCCTCCACCCCCGCGCGCTACAACGCCGATCCTTCGCGCCTGCACGAGGCTTCCGGCTGTGCAGGCCGGTTGGCGGTGTTCGCGGTGCGGCTGGATACGTTCCAGAAGGAAGATGCTGAGGTGTTCTATATCGGCAGCAATGATCCGGATGACTTGACCGGCGTGCGGCGTCACCTGCTGACGGCATGCGAGCGCCTGCCCATCGCGGGGGAATACCTGCATCGTGATGCATTCGACATCGGTGACCGTTATGGCAAGGACACGTTCCTGCTGATCGACCGCTTCGGCACCGACAAGGTGCCCGCGGCGTTCGCGCTCAAGAGCCGCATCGACGGCTGGTGCGAACGTATCGGTTTGCGTGGATTGAGCGACCGGCTGTTGCAGGCGATGGTGGCGTGGTTGCCCGATCATTTGCCAGAACGGATGCGGGCATGGCGTGACCGCTATGAGCATCACCTGCTGCTGAAGGTGTCACACGCCGATGCCGCGGACACGCAGGCCTTCCTGGAGCAGTTCTTTGATGGCCGCGAAGGCGGCTTCTTTGCCTGCGATGCCGAAGAGGGGCGCAAGGCCTTCCTGCATCGTTTCGCCGTGGCAGGCGCGGCGGTGCGTTATCGCGAAGTGCATCGCGATACCGTCGAGGGCATCGTGGCGTTGGACATCGCGCTGCGCCGCAATGATCGCGAATGGGTGGAAACGCTGCCGGAGGATATCGAGGGCGTGATGGTGGCGAAGCTCTACTACGGGCACTTCTTCTGCCACGTGTTCCATCAGGATTACATCGTGAAGAAGGGCGCCGATCCGCTGGCGGTCGAACATCGCATGTGGGAATTGCTGGATGCGCGCGGTGCCGAATACCCGGCCGAACACAACGTCGGCCACCTGTATCACGCCAAGCCGGAGTTGGCGGCGTTCTATCGTGGCCTGGACCCGACCAACAGTTTCAATCCCGGCATCGGCAAGACCACGAAGCGCAGGGATTGGTGCGGCGAGGAGGCTTGAGGTTCCAGCGGCCGATCAGCCGCGTGATTGGCCTGCAAGCCGCTGTAATGCCTCGCCGTCGAGCCGCTGCACGGTCCATTCGTCCATGCCGATGGCCCCCAGGCTGCGGTAGAAGCGGATCGCCGGCTCGTTCCAGTCCAACACCGACCACTCGAAGCGCGCGCAACCGCGCTCCACGGCCAGCGCGGCAATCCTGGAGATCAGCCGTTTGCCTACGCCTTGGCCACGGAATACCGGGCGCACGTACAGGTCTTCCAGGTAGATGCCCGGCTTGCCGGCAAAGGTGGAGTAGTTGTGGAAGAACAGCGCAAAGCCGGCGGGTTCACCACCGGCTTCGGCCATCAGGGCTTCGGCATAGGGCCGCGCGCCGAACAGGTGTTCGGTGACGTCGGCCGGATCGGCCATGGCTTCGTGGGCCAGCTTCTCGAATTCGGCCAGCTCACGGATGAAGGCCAGGATCCGGGGCACGTCCTCGCGAACGGCAGGACGGATGACGATGTCGGTCATCGCGGCGGCTTCGCTCAGCCGGCCAGCTTTTGCTTGATCAGCTTCGATACCAGGCCCATGTCCGCCTGTCCGGCGAGCCTGGGCTTCAGTACGCCCATCAGCTTGCCCATGTCGGCGGGGCCGGTGGCGCCGGTTTCGGCGATGGCGGCCTCGATGGCGGCCAGGATCTCGGCTTCGCCCAGCTTGGCGGGCAGGTAGCGTTCAATCACCACGATTTCGGCGCGTTCCACGGCGGCCAGGTCCTCGCGGTTGGCGGCTTCGTACTGGTTCACCGAGTCCTTGCGCTGCTTGACCATCTTCTCCAGCACGGCCAGCACGGCGGTATCGTCCAGTTCGATGCGCTCGTCCACTTCACGCTGCTTGATGGCGGCGTTGACCAGACGGATCACGCCCAGGGTGTCCTTGTCGCCGGCCTTCATGGCCGTCTTCATGTCGGTGACGAGTTGTTCTTTCAGGCTCATGGCAATCTTCCGGCAAAAACGAAATCCAAAAACACGAAAAGCCGGCTACGCTCGCGCGTGCCGGCTTTCCGGACTATCCCGCGGTCCGATCAGTACAGGCGCTGACGCTTGGTGACGTCGCGCGAACTGCGGCGCGCCTGGCGCTTCACGGCAGCAGCAGCCTTGCGCTTGCGTTCCTGGGTCGGCTTTTCGTAGAACTCGCGCTTACGGGTTTCGGCCAGCACGCCGGCCTTTTCGCAGGTGCGCTTGAAGCGGCGGAGCGCAAACTCGAAGGGCTCGTTTTCGCGGACTTTGACGCTGGGCATAGCTTGAATCTCTGTGTGGATACGGCCCGGGCCAAGCCGGGGAGCCGCGCATTATAGCGGCGAGCGGCTTAAAGGTGCAACATAGCCCCCATGAAGGTTCTTGGTATCGAAACCAGTTGCGACGAGACCGGCGTGGCCGTGTATGACACCGGGCTGCCCGGTGCGGCCGGGCTGCGGGCGCATGCCGTCTACAGCCAGATCGCCCTGCACGCGGAATATGGCGGGGTGGTGCCGGAATTGGCCAGCCGCGACCATGTGCGCAAGCTGCTGCCCTTGATCCGCCAGACCCTGGGCGAGGCCGGCCTGTCCACGACGGATCTGGACGGGGTGGCCTATACCGCCGGTCCGGGGCTGGTGGGGGCGCTGCTGGTGGGGGCCGGGGTGGCCCGGTCACTGGCCTGGGCGCTGGATATCCCAGCGGTGGGCGTGCACCACATGGAGGGCCACCTGCTGGCCCCGCTGATGGAGGATGACCCGCCCGAGCCGCCGTTCGTGGCCTTGCTGGTGTCCGGCGGCCACACCCAACTGGTGGCCGTGGATGCCATTGGCCAGTACCGCCTGCTGGGCGAAACGCTGGACGATGCCGCCGGGGAAGCTTTCGACAAGACCGCCAAAATGATGGGGCTGCCTTATCCGGGCGGCCCGCAACTGGCGGCGTTGGCGGAATCTGGCACGCCGGGCGCTTACCGCTTCTCGCGGCCCATGACCGACCGGCCAGGGCTGGATTTCAGTTTCAGCGGCCTGAAGACCCAGGTGCTGCTGGCTTGGCGCGACAGCGACCAATCGGCGCAGACCCGCGCCGACATCGCGCGCGGCTTCGAGGATGCGGTGGTGGATACGCTGGCGATCAAGTGCGAACGCGCATTGGATGAGGCAGGCAGTGACGTGATCGTCATTGCCGGTGGCGTGGGCGCGAACAAGCGCCTGCGCGAAAAGCTGCATCACATCGCTGCCAGGCGTGGTGGCCGTGCCTGCTTCCCGCGCCCCGCGCTGTGCACGGACAACGGCGCCATGATTGCCTTTGCCGGTGCCCTGCGGCTGGAGGCGGGGCAGCATGATGATGCTGCCGTCCACGTGACGCCGCGCTGGGACATGGCAACCCTGCCGGAAGTGCGAAGGACGGCCTAGGCATGGATTTCATTTTCGTGGAAGGCATCGAACTCGAAGCCTTGATCGGCGTGTACGCGCATGAGCGCACCGGCATGCAGCCGCTTCGCATCGATTTGCGCATCGGGACCGATCTTGCGCGCTCGGGAAGCACGGACGCCTTGGGTGACACCACCGACTACGCAGAGGTGGTCGAGGAGGTTCGCCAATGCGTGACGGGCAGTCGCCATCTATTGCTGGAAACGCTGGCGGCATCGCTGTGTGATGCCTTGATGTCGCGCTGGCCTTCGATGGCTTCGTTGCAATTGACCATCCACAAGCCCGTTGCTGCCGCTGCCCTGGGCTGCAGCGACGTTGGCATCAGCGTGACCCGGAGCCGCGTGCCATGAGTGCCAATCGATTGATCGTGCATCTGCCGCGCTGGTTGCGCTGGAGCTTGCTGTTCGTGCTGGCGCTGCTGGTGATCGGTTTTTCCGTCAGCATCTTCATTGGCGTGGGCCGTGCTGATTTCACCCACTGGCTGCCACCCTCGGTAGCGATCGTGCAGATTGCATTGACGGCCATGGCGTACGTGGTGCTGTTGTTCTTCACCGAATCCAGCCAGCGCGTGGAGTCACTGAAGCGGCAATCGGACCGGGTATTGACGCGACTGTTGCCGGATTGCCTGCAACGCGTGGCCGACCAGCAGGGCGAACGGGTGTCGGTGCAGGTGGGCGAACCGTCCGGCATCGTGGGGCGTGCCTACGATCTTGCCACGCCGCATGCAAGGCTGCGGATGTGGGTGGGCTTGAACGTGCAGCGGGTAGTAGTGGCCTATTTCTGCGAACTGCCATTCCCGGAAGAGCCGCAACGCAGCCTGGACTACATGAAGGAAAAATTCGCCGGGACTTTGTCCGGTGCGCGCAGCGTGGGTTACGGCGAACCCAACCTGCTGCTCGAGGAAATCGACGGACACCGTTTTGCCAGCATGTGGCTGACGTGGAACCTCAAGGACCAGGAAGATTTCCTGACCCATACACCGAGCCAGTTGTTCTTCGCGCAGGACATTGCCTTGATGACACAGTCATTCCTGCGCAGTGGCCAGCGCCATGGCATAGTGCTGTCGACACCTTTTGAACCCATGCCGCTCTAGAATTCCCGGGTGATGGCAGCGTCATCCGTGTCAGTCGCGCCGGTGCCGGGAATGGAAATTTCGTAATGCAGATAGAAGAAGGATTCGAAGCGTTGCGTGCAACGCTGGCCCCTTACCCATGGGCTTATACGTTGGTGGCGGCGCTGGCATTGGCCATTGCCGCATGGCTGGCGAACTGGATCACCAAGCACGTGCTGCTGCGCGGACTGCGCAAGTTGCTGGAGGCCATGCCGCATGCGAGCGATGTGCGGCACGTCAAGTTGAGGGTGGTGCCCAGGCTGGCCAACGTGGTGCCGGCATTGGTGGTTTCCGCAGGCGTCACCGTGATCCCGGGGTTGCCCGAGGTGTTCGTGCGCGTGGTGCAGGCGGCTTGCCAGGCCTTCGTGGTGTTGACCCTGGCGCTGGCGGTATCGCGCGCGCTGGACGTGGTCAACGAGCTGTATTCACGCCGGCCCGATGCGCAGAACAAACCGATCAAGGGTTACCTGCAGGTCGCCAAGATCGTGATGTTCGTGTTGGTGGCCATTTCCATCGTCGCCACCCTGACCGGCGCGCGCGTCCTGCACCTGCTCACGGGCATGGGCGCGATGATGGCGGTGGTCCTGCTGATCTTCCAGGACACCATCCTGTCCCTGGTGGCCAGCGTGCAGATCAGCAACGATGGCCGCGTACGCATCGGCGACTGGATCGAAATGCCCAGCCAGAACGCCGATGGCGACGTGATCGACATCGCCCTGCATACGGTGACCGTGCGCAACTGGGACAACACCATCACCACGTTGCCGACCAAGAAGCTGGTCAGTGATGCGTTCAAGAACTGGCGTGGCATGAGCGAGTCGGGCGGACGGCGGATCAAGCGCTCGCTTCATCTGGATCAGAACAGCGTGCATTTCCTGAGTGAAGACGAGCGTCGCAAGTTGCGCCGTTTCGCGCTGCTCAGGGACTACCTGGATGGCAAGGAAAAGGATCTGGAACAGTGGAACACCGGTCTGGGTGAGCAGGCGGGCGAAGCGTTCAATCGCCGCCGGCTCACGAATGTCGGCACGTTCCGCGCTTACGTGGAGCGCTACCTGCGCGCACACCCGGGCATCCACCAGCAGATGACGTTGCTGGTACGCCAATTGCAGCCGGATGCAACCGGATTGCCACTGGAAATCTATTGCTTCACCAACGATGTCCGTTGGGCCGTCTATGAAAACATCCAGTCGGATGTGTTCGACCACATGCTGGCGATCCTGCCCGAATTCGGTTTGCGCGTGTTCCAGCAACCGGCGGGAGCAGACATACGTGCTGCGATGGGTCCCGCGGCGGCGGCAGGCAGCGTGTGAGCGGTCATCGCTTCGTGTTGCTGCTTGGCAGCGGCACGGACCACGAAGACAAATTGCAACAAGCGCGCCTGCGCTTGCTGGAAATGGGCAGCATCGTGTCGCAGTCGGCCCTGGTCCATGCGCCCAGTGTGTTGCCGGGCGACGGGCATCGTTACGTCAACCAGGCCGTGTTGATTGAAACGGCCTCGGCACGCGATGAGGTGGCGGTGGCGTTGAAGTCACTGGAGACCGCACTTGGGCGGCGTGCCGATGACGAGGTGTGCCAGATCGATATCGATCTGGTCTGCGAATGCGATGATGCCGGTGCCGTGATCTGGCACAACCCGGTCAAGCTGGAACATCCGTTGTTCCGCGACCTGGTGCAGCAGGCTTTGTCTGGTGGCGTGCGTTTGTAGGAGCGGCCGTTGGCCGCGATGCTTTTCGCGAGCTCCATCGCGGGCAACCCTGCTCTTGCAGGAGTGGCACTTGGCCGCGATGCATTGCTTTGGCTGGATGCAGTTGCCTGCGTGTGCGATCAAATGAATACCGAGCGCCCGCCATCGATGGCCAGCACCTGCCCGGTCACGTAATCATTGCCTTGCAGCAGCCACAGCACCGCCGAGGCAATATCCTCGGGACTGCCTTGTCGTTGCAGTGCCGTGCGTTCGCGCACCAGCTCCGCGGTTTCTGCCTTGACCGGATTGTCGGACCACAACACGTTGCCGGGTGCCACGGCGTTGACGCGCACGCCGGGTCCCAATTCGCGCGCCAATGACTTGGTCATCATGACCAGTGCAGCCTTCGCCATGCAGTACACCGTGTGTCCGCCAAGCGGGCGTTCGGCATAGATGTCGGCCAGATTGACGATGGCGCCACGGGTCGCGCCGAGGTGCGGTGCCGCGGCCTGAGACAGGAAGAAGGGGGCGCGTGCATTGGTAGCGAACAGATCGTCCCATTGCGTTGGTGTGGTCGCGCCGATAGGCGTCGCGTAGTACGACGAAGCGTTGTTGACCAGCGCATCCAGCCGCCCGAAACGGCCAATGGTGCCCGCCACGATTTCCGGCAGGCGATCGAATTCGGTCAGGTCCGCGCGCACGGTCCACGTACTTCCCGGACGGTGTGCTTCCAGCTCGGCGGCGAGCTCCTCGGCGGCGGCGTGCGAGTCCCGGTAATGCAGTGCCAGGTCGTATCCGGCAGCGTGCAGCCGACGGGCGATGGCAGCACCGACGCGACGGGCACTGCCGGTGACCAGGGCGACGGGAGGCGGGGAAGACATGGGGTGGTTCCTGCGGCGATGACGGTTGCATTGTCGCTGCAATCCGCCGGGCATGCTTGACGGCCACCCCGGTTCCGGGCATGTTGCGATGCAGTACCCGCCTTGCCTGCATTCCGCCGCCAGGGCGGCGTGCCGCAACCGGACAGGAGCGGATGGACTGGAGCAAGTACCGTACCTCCACGTATGACGAGCTGATCCAGCCCGATGGCCAGCCGCGTCCCGCGGCACGCCGGTTGGTCCAGTACCTGAGTGAATTGTCCGATCGCGAAATCGCCGAGCGCCAGTTGGCCGCCGATGTCGTCGCCCGCGTACAGGGCATTACCTTTACGGTGTATTCGGATGGCCGCAACGTGGACCGCACGTTGCCATTCGACCTGATCCCGCGCGTGATCCCGCGCACCGAATGGGAGCGCACCGAAGCCGGCCTGAAGCAGCGCATGCGTGCTCTCAACCTCTTCATCGGCGATATCTACGGCAAGCAGAAGATCATCAAGGACAAGGTATTCCCGGCGATGCTGCTGAAGGCGTCGGTGAATTTCCGTCCGCAGTGCGTGGGCATCACGCCGCCGCTGGGCGTGTGGGCGCACATCTGCGGATCGGACCTGGTGAGGGACGGCGACGGCACGCTGTATGCGCTGGAAGACAACCTGCGCATTCCCAGCGGCGTGTCCTACATGCTGGAAAACCGCATGGTGGCCAAGCGGGTGTTCCCGGAACTGTTCGAAACCAGCTCCATCCTGCCGGTGGACGAATATCCCTCGCAGCTTTACGACACCCTGGCCGCGTTGTCGCCACGTCCGGGCGATACGCCGGTCATCGCATTGCTGACACCGGGCGTGTTCAACAGCGCCTATTTCGAACACGCTTACCTGGCCCAGGCCATGGGCATCGAACTGGTGGAGGGCGGTGACCTGTTCGTCGGCGAGGATGACTGCACCTACATGCGCACGGTCTACGGGCCACAGCGCGTGGACGTGATCTATCGCCGTGTCGATGACCTGTTCATCGATCCGGAGGTGTTCCATCCGGACTCGGTGCTGGGTGTGCCAGGCCTGATCCGCAGTTGGCGTGCGGGCAAGGTGGCGTTGGCCAATGCGCCGGGTGCGGGCGTGGCCGACGACAAGGTGGTGTTCGCCTACGTGCCGAAGATGATCAAGTACTACCTTGGCGAGGATCCCATCCTGCCCAACGTGCCCAGTTTCCTGTGCCACAACGCGAAGGAGCGCAAGCACGTGCTGGAGAACCTGGACAAGCTGGTGGTCAAACCGGCCAATGAGTCGGGCGGCTACGGCATGCTGATCGGGCCGCGTTCCACCAAGCGCGAGCGCGAGAAATTCCGCAAGCTGATCGAGGCCGATCCGCGCAATTACATGGCCCAGCCCACGCTGGCGCTGTCCACGGCACCCATCGTGACCGACGAAGGTCCGTCACCCCGTCACCTGGATCTGCGTCCCTTCGTGCTTTCCCGCGACGACATCTACGTGACCACCGGCGGCCTGACCCGGGTGGCGATGCAGAAGGGGTCGCTGGTGGTGAATTCGTCACAGGGCGGCGGGGCCAAGGACACTTGGGTGGTCGATCTGGATGACGAGGAGGTGGCCTGATGCTTTCCCGTGTCGCCGACCATCTCTACTGGTTCAGCCGCTACGTGCGCCGTGCGGAGAACACCGCACGGCTGGTGGGCGTGGGCAGTTTGCTGCAACTGGATCTGCCGCGATCAGTGCGGTTTGCCTGGCGTCCCATGGTCGATACGGTGGGCGTGGGTGAAACCTTCAACGAACATTTTCCGGGTGAAGGTGCCGACGCCAGCGATGCCGACGTCATCCGCTTCCTGTTGCTGGACGAGCGCAATCCCTCTTCGCTGCGAAGTTCCGTCGAGGCCGCGCGCGAGAACCTGCGCAGCATCCGCGACTCGCTGCCGCAGGAAGTGTGGGAAGCGATCAACGACCTGCACCTGTACGTGGAGGCGAATGGCGAGCGTGCCCTCACCCGCCGTTACCGCATCGACTTCATCACCCGCATCGCCGATGGCTGCCTGAAGGTGTCCGGCTTGCTGTCCGCCAATGTCAGCCGCGACATCGGCTTCCAGTTCCTGCGCCTGGGCACGGCCATCGAACAGGCCGACATGACCACGCGCATCATCGACGCCGGGGCCTCCGGACTGGTCACGCCACGCAACGAAGATGACCTGGACGTCTTCCGCAACATGCAGTGGATGGCCGTGCTGCGTTCACTGGCCGCGTACCAGATGTATCGCCGCCACGTGCGCCAGCGCGTCACCGCCGAACATGCCCTGCGCTTCCTGCTGCAGAACCCCGAGTTCCCGCGCAGCGTGGAGTTCTGCCTGATCCGTGCGCAGCGGGTGATCCCGGCCCTGCCTGCCCGTGCCGGCGTGGACCGGCACTTCAACCGCGTTCTTGGACTGGTGCGCAACGCGGATACCGCCAAGCTGGTGCAACGCAATCCCGCGGCATTCATGGACCAACTCCAGACCCACCTCGGCGGATTGCACCAGGTAATTGCCGACGGCTATTTCAACGGCTGAGACCGGTAGCTGACACCATCGGCTATAGGTAACTTCTCGCCAGCTTCGTGATCAAGCGGCTTTGGCTCCGGCCTTTGATTTTGATTTTGATCTACCTCGCCCTAAAGCAAGCCGAGCATCGCAGGTCAATGAGGCCGAAGAGGCCCCCTTGTCTGAGCGCAGCGAGTTTGGGGGCCGTGCCCCGTCGATCGAGAAGCACAGGGCACCGATCCGGCAACGCCGGATCGGCACGCGTCAGGCGAAGGGCGTTTGGTCCCTTTTGGCCCGTCAAAAGGGACTCGGGCGCATAGCGCACGAAACGCTTTTCGCGTGATGCTTGCGCAGGAAGCAGCCCCAAAGTGGATTCCGCCAAATGTCATGGAAAGCAAAGACACTGGATGACCGGACATTCGTCCGTTGAAAAGCGATGACCAGACGTTCGTCTGTTGAAAAGCGATGACCGGACATGCGTCCGTTGAAAAGCGATGACCGGACATTCGTCCGTTGAAAAGCGATTCCCGCCTTCGCGGGAATGACGAGCAAAAGGCATGGTTGTTCAGACTTTCCTTGGGGCGAACAAGATCAAAAGCCGAAGCTGCACGCTCATGCAAATCGGCTTGTGTAAAAAAAGAACCCGCCGAAGCGGGTTCATTTGTTCCAGATCACCAGATCCGCACGCGGTCTTCCGGTGCGATCCACAATGGGTCGCCTTCCTTGATGCCGAAGGCGTCGTACCAGGCATCGATGTTGCGCAGCGGGGCGAAGGCACGGATATGGCCCGGCGAGTGGGTGCCATTCACCAGTTGCTGGCGCAGGGCATCGTCACGCCACAGGGTGCGCCACACTTGTGCCCAGCCCAGGAACAGGCGCTGTTCGCCGGTGAAACCATCGATCACCGGCGCCGGCTTGCCTTCCAGCGAGCGGCGGTAGGCTTCCAATGCAATGGTCAGGCCACCGAGGTCACCGATGTTCTCGCCCATCGCGGTGCGGCCATTGATGCGCAGGTCCGGCAGTTGCGGGAACTTGAACGCCTCGTACTGCGCGCCGAGCTTGGCGGCCTGCACTTCGAACTTGGCTGCGTCTTCGGCAGTCCACCAGTCGCGCAGCACGCCCTTGCCATCGGACTTGCGGCCCTGGTCGTCGAAGCCGTGGATGATCTCGTGGCCGATCACGCCGCCGATGGCACCGTAATTCACCGCCGGATCAGCGTCCGGATCGAAGAACGGCGGTTGCAGGATGCCGGCCGGGAACACGATCTCGTTCTTGACCGGGCTGTAGTACGCGTTGACCGTCTGCGGGGTCATGTTCCACTCGGCCTTGTCCACCGGCTGGCCAATGCGCGCGCGGCGGTAATCCCACTCGAACGCGCGTGAACGCAGCATGTTGCCGAACACGTCGTTGTTGCGGATTTCCAGACCGCTGTAATCACGCCAGGTATCCGGATGGCCGATCTTCAGCCCGAAACCGGCCAGCTTGGCGTGCGCCTCGGCCTTGGTTTCATCGCTCATCCAGGCCAGCGTATCCAGGCGCGCGCCCATGGCGGCTTTCACGTTGGCCACCAGCGCATCCATCTTCGCCTTCGAATCCGGCGGGAAGTAGAGCTGCACGTAGTCGCGGCCAATCGCCTCGCCCATGGCACGTTCCACGAACGCCACGCCACGCTTCCAGCGCTCGCGCTGTTCCAGCTGGCCCGACATGAACTTGTTGCGGAATTCGAAGTTCGCATCCACGAACTTGCTGGACAGCAGCGGCGCGGAGGCATCGATGGCACTGAACGCCTGCCAAGCCTGCAGCGTGGCGGCATCGGTGTCAGCGAAGATGGCGGCCAGCTTCGGGATGGCGGTGCTCTGGCGCACCACCGCGCGGTCGGCGTGGTCCACGCCGGCGGCGGTGAAATACGCTGCCCACGGGAAGCCCGGCGCGTAGGTATCGAAATCGGCGAATGTCACCGGGTTGTAGGTCTTGTCACGGTCGCGGCTCTCGGCGCGCGTCCAGTGCGCTTCGGCAATCCGCGTTTCCAGCGCCAGGATCGCCTGCGCACTGCCCGCCGGATCTTCCCAGCCGCCCAGTTCCAGCATCTGCGTGATGTAGGCGAGGTAGCGCTCGCGCTGCGGCGCGAAGTTGTCGCGCAGGTACATTTCGCGGTCGCCCAGGCCCAGGCCGGACTGGCTCATGTACAGGGTGTAGCGGTCCGGATCGCGCTGGTCATCGCCCACGCTGATGCCGAACAGCGACGAGCCCAGCACTTCGCGGTCGGCCATCAGTTCGGCCAGTTGCGCATGCGTCGTCGCGGCACGGATGCGCTGCAACTGCGGCTGCAACGGCGCCGCGCCCAGTGCTTCGATGGCCGCTTCATCCATGAAGCCGCGATAGAGCGCGGCGATCTTGGCACTGTCGCCATCGGTGGCCGGGTTGCCCAGCGCATAGCCTTCCACCAGCGAATGCACGCGCGTTTCGGAGAGGTCACGCAGCACGCGGAACGACCCATAGCTGGACTGGTCGGAAGGAATGGGCGTGTTCTTCACCCACGTTCCGTTGACGTAGGAGAAGAAGTCCGTGCCCGGCGAAACGCTCCGGTCCATGCCGGCGGTATCGAACCCCCAGGTGCCGTAGCGGTCGGCGGCGACGGCATCGCCACCACTGGCGCCTGCATCGTCCGATGCGAACAGGACGTGCAGGGTGCAGGCGTCATCGGCACAGTCATGCGTGTCGTGGGCGCTTGCGTGGGATGCAAAACCAAGCGCCAGCAGCGTGGCGGCGGAAAGCAGGGTCTTCTTCAAAACAGCCTCCGGAATCATGATCGGTTGGCCGGCACGAGCCGGCGCGGACCCTCCACCATAGCGGCTGGGACCCTTGCGGACCCATGCCACAAGTTGGGCCGAAGGCCCATTCCCCCGCAAAATGACGTGAAAAGCGGCGATCAGCCGCGAATCAGCCCGTAACCACGTAGCCCGGGTAAGCGCAGCGCACCCGGGGTGATGGAATCCAACCAAGCTGGAGTCCCGTAGGGCGGAACCGCCGAAGGCGATTCCGCCGTGTGCGCGTGACGGCAGGCCTCACCTCAAGCCAATGACATGCGGCGGAATCCGCTATGCGGGTTCCGCCCTACGTGGGCTCCCCGCATAACAGACCATGCGCTTTCCCATATACGACCAAGGGTCGCGACATCCCTAGTCCGCCGCTTCCGGCACCCCCATGTTGCCCTTGCTGTATTGACCGGAACGATCAAAACAACAGGCGCGGCGCTTGCCCGAGGCGAGCATGTCGCAGGTACTGGCGATGCGCTTCACCCGGGTTTCCGCTTTCTTGCCCGAAGTTACCCAATGGATCCAGTCGCGTCGCGCCAGTGGCGTGATGTCCTTCCAGGTGGCCTGCGCGCCGGGATTCGCGGCCAGCGCCTTGCGCAGGTCAGCCGGCAGCGTGGGCTCGGGTTCCTTGTCGACCGCGGCGATTTCCAGCGCCACGGTTTCGCCCGGCTCGGCGCCTGCGGCTTCACGGAGCTTGCGGTCCACCTTCAGCCAATGACTGCCTTCGCCATCCGGCTCCAGCGTGGCCCGGAACGGGGCGCCTCCCAAGCTTCCGTCCACGGTGACCTGGCCGCGTGCGGGCAGCTTGGCGCTTGCCGTCTTGGGCAGCCGCAGGAATGACCAGGTGGCGCCCTTCGGCGCGGCGGGCCGTTGCAGGGCAGCCTTGAAGGCGATCTTTGCGGCGGGCTTGGCCATGGCCGGACGATAGCAGCACCCGCATGGATCGGATGTGGAGATTCGCCCGTCCCTTGCCCTGTCGGCGATGCACCGCAACGCCATTCAGGCGAGCGCCGCCATACTCACGCCTGCCCACCCCACCCACCGCCGGCCTGATTCGAATGACTCTGGAAAGTGAATCCGGGCGCCGACGCGTTACGATGCCGCTCCCCACAAACCGCACGCTGCACACCCGCATGAAGGCCCGCATTTCCGACCCGTTCCAGGTGGCATGAATACGGCGTCGATTCCAGCGGAACCCCGGGAAGCACCGCTGCGTGATGAACCCCTGAGCGAACGGACGCGGCCCTGGATTGCCGCGACGGTGAGCGTGTTGCTGCACGCGCTGCTGATCCTGCTGGCGCTGCTGACGCCGCCCATGGTGATGACGCCGCCGGAAGAAGGCGCCGAGGCGGGCAGCCGGATACAGGTGGACATGATTGGCGAGACCTCGCCGCAGCCCACGCCTCCGGTGCCTGACGTCAAGGTGCCGCCCACCAAACCGGCCCGCGCTGCACCCGCAGCCTCACGCATGAAGACGGCGTTGGTGGTCCAGACGGAAAATGTGGTGCCGCCCGATGCAGACACGTCATCGGATGCCACCGCGAAATCACCCGATGCCGCGGAAGAAACCGCACCCCAACCGCCGCAGCCGGTGACCGCAAGTCCGCCGCCAACTACCCAGCGCCGCACGCGCTCGCAGGGGCGGCCGCCCGGCATGTCGCCCGAGCACAATGCCGAGGTGAATGCGGGACAGGCGAGGAGTTCCAACGTCGGTGCGGGCAGCGGCCGCCGGGGTGCCGGCAGCGGACCGAGCATGGATGCGGGCGGCTACCAGGTCTATTACGACGTCTTCAGCGAAATGCGCCTGCGCGCGTGGAAAGAGCAGGGCATCGAGGAAATCTTCATTCCCTTGCCGGGCACGCGCCAGTACATGGTGTGCAAGCTGGAAATTGCATTGCGGCGCGGCTCGGGCGACTGCCGTCTGCTGGAGCCGGAGGACCCGGAGATGGAGAACATCGGCGACTCCCGCAAGGTCATCGATTTCCATCAGGTCTATCGGCGCGGCGAACTGATCTGGCGTGGGCCGGGTGCGTATCGGTGATGCGGGTGCGCGGGTGACCGCGGCGAGGAAGTGCAGGGTTGTTGCGCTTGCGTTTGTACCGGGACGATTTGTTTCGTCCTGATC
>JBQGFJ010000070.1:0-4516 GCA_052040085.1 Pseudoxanthomonas sp. | reverse complement strand
GATGGCGACGCGCGGCGCGGCCGCCTGGCATTTCCGCGTGGCACGGTGGAAACGCCCGCCTTCATGCCGGTGGGAACCTACGGTTCGGTGAAGGGCGTGCTGCCGGAACAGATCCGTGAACTTGGTGCGGAAATCATCCTTGGCAACACGTTCCACCTGTATCTGCGGCCCGGGCTGGAGGTCATCGGCAAGCATGGCGGCCTGCACGGCTTCGCGCGCTGGGATGGCCCCATCCTGACGGATTCCGGCGGATTCCAGGTGTTCTCGTTGGCACACCGGCGCAAGATCACCGAGCAGGGCGTCACCTTCGCCTCGCCGGTGGATGGCGGCAAGGTGTTCCTGGGGCCCGAGGAGAGCATGCACATCCAGAAGGTGCTGGATTCGTACATCGTGATGATCTTCGACGATTGCACGCCATATCCGGCCACGGAAACCGTGGCGCGCACGTCGATGGAGCTCAGCCTGCGCTGGGCCCAGCGCAGCCGCAATGCGCATGCGGAACTCGGCAAGGATGCGGCGCTGTTCGGCATCGTCCAGGGCGGAGTGCACCCGGAGTTGCGCACGCGCTCGGCCGAGGGTCTGCAGGGGATCGGTTTCGATGGCTATGCCATCGGCGGACTGGCGGTGGGCGAGCCGGAACACGAGCGCAATGCCATGCTCGAACACCTGCACCCGCAATTGCCCGCCGACCGGCCGCGTTACCTGATGGGCGTGGGGCGGCCCGAGGACCTGGTGGAAGGGGTGGCGCGCGGGGTGGACATGTTCGATTGCGTCATGCCTACCCGCAATGCCCGCAACGGGCACTATTTCACCTCGTTCGGCACCGTCCGCATCCGCAATGCGAAATACGAACAGGACCTGGACCCCATCGAGCCCGGCTGTGGTTGCTACGCCTGCCGCAACGGCTATACCCGGTCCTACCTGCGCCACCTGGATCGCTGCAACGAGATGCTGGCCCCGATCCTGGGCACCCTGCACAACCTCTGGTACTACCAGAAGCTGATGGCGGACATGCGGGCGGCCATCGAGCAGGGCCGTTTCGAGGCGTTCCGGCAAGGGTTCTACGCCGCACGCACGTAGGCGGGTCTCTGCAGCGGCCGGGTTTCCCGCCAAAGACATCGCGGCCAGGCACCGCTCCTGGCAGGGCATCTGCGGGGAACTACGGGAGGTTGCCGCGGTCTCTGTCCTGCCTGCCACGGCCGTGGGCCGGGCGGGGAAGGATGCCACATGGCATAATCCCCGGCTGCTTTGGCCCCTGATTACGGACAACACCATGAATCCCATCGACTTCCTGATTGCCCCCGCCCACGCCCAGGTTGCAGCGGCTGCGCCGGCCGGCGGCGGTTTCGGCATGCTGCTGATGCCGATCATCCTCATCGCCATCATGTACTTCCTGATGATCCGCCCCCAGATGAAGCGGGCCAAGGAACACCGGGCCATGGTGGACAAGCTGTCCAAGGGCGATGAAGTCATCACCTCCGGTGGCATTGCCGGCCTCATCGTCGACGTGGGCGACAACTTCGTCACCGTGGAAATCGCCGACAACGTGCGCATCCGCGTGCAGAAGGGTGCCGTGGGCAGCGTGTTGCCCAAGGGCACGCTGAAGTCCGCCTGATCGTTCCTTTCCCATCCTGTTGAGCGCAGGCCTGCCGGGTCTGCGCGGGTTGCCCCAATGCTCGAGTTCCCTCGCTGGAAATACATCGTCATCGTGCTGGTCGTGATTCTCAGCGCGTTCTATGCCCTGCCCAACATCTTCCCGCAGGATCCTTCGCTGCAGATCACCGCCAACCGCGGCGTGGTGGTGGACGACGCGCTGCGCTTGCGCGTGGAAGAAGTGCTGAAGCAAGCCGGGGTGGAAGCCAAGTCGGTGCAGGTCGAAGACGGCAACCTGATGGTGCGTCTGGCCAACCTGGACGACCAGACCAAGGCCAACGATGCCCTGCGCAGCACCTTGACCGGCGACTACATCGTGGCGCTGAACCTGGCTTCGACCGTGCCGGACTGGCTTTCCCGCCTTGGCGGAAAGTCCATGCTGCTCGGCCTGGACTTGCAGGGCGGCGTGCACTTCGTCCTGCAGGTAGACCAGAAGGCGGCACTGGAAAAGCGCCTGGATGCCTATGCGGAAGACATCCGCGTGACCCTGCGCGACAACCGGATTCCTTACGAGACGGTGGAACGGCGTGCCGATGGCACCGTGCACGTGGGTTTGGTCTCGGAGGCCGATGTCAATCGGGCGCGACCGATCCTGGCCCAGGGCATGCCGGCCTTCACCAGCGATGTTGAAGGCAACCACATCACCCTGCGACTGTCGGAAGCAGAACTGGCGCAGTTGTCCACCGACGCGGTGGAGCAGAACATCACCACCCTGCGCAATCGCGTGGATGAGCTCGGCGTTTCCGAGCCGGTGATCCAGCGCCAGGGCAATGACCGCGTGGTGGTGCAGCTGCCGGGCGTGCAGGACACCGCCGAGGCCAAGCGCCTGATCGGTGCAACCGCGACCCTGGAGTTCCGCCCGGTGGTGGAAGGCAATGCCTACGATGCGCTTGCCAGCGGCAACATCCCGCCGGAAGCGCGCGTTTACTACCAGCGCGAAACCGGTTTCGACGGCAAGCCGATCCCGGTGCTGCTGAACAAGCGCGTGCTGGCCTCCGGTGACCAGATGGTCAATGCCCGCGTGGGCAGCGACCAGAACGGTCTTCCTTCGGTGGACATCACCCTCAACAACGTCGCCGGCCAGCGCATGTTCGACTTCACCAGCGCCAACGTGGGCAAACTGATGTCGGTGGTCTACATCGAGCGCGTTCCGCAGGTAACGATGGTCAACGGCGAGGAAGTGCGCAGCTTCCGCGTCAGTGAAACCGCCCTGGCCCCGACCCGTATTGCCGGCGTGTTCGGCAAGAATTTCCAGACCACCGGCCTGGAGAAGACCGAGGCGGAGAACCTGGCCAAGCTGTTGCGTGCCGGTTCGCTGGCCGCGCCGATGGATTTCATCGAAGAGCGCGTGGTTGGTCCCAGCCTGGGCAAGGAAAACGTGGAGCGCGGCACCACCGCGGTCGTGTATGCGTTCCTGTTTGCATTGGGCTTCTTCCTGATCTACTACCGCATGTTCGGCCTGATCACCTGCACGGCCCTGCTGCTCAACCTGTTGATGGTGGTCGCGTTGATGTCCCTGTCGCACGCCACCATGACCTTGCCCGGTTTTGCCGGCCTGGCCTTGTCCATCGGCATGTCGGTGGACGCCAACGTGCTGATCAACGAACGAATACGCGAGGAATTGCGGGCCGGGGTGCCGCCGCAGATGGCCATCGCCACCGGCTATGACAAGGCGTCCGGCACCATCTTCGATTCCAACATGACGGCGCTGCTGGCAGGCGTGGCGTTGTTCGCATTCGGTACCGGTCCGCTGAAGGGCTTTGCCGTGACCATGGTGCTGGGCATCCTGACCTCGGTGTTCACCGCAGTCACGGTGTCGCGTGCACTGGCCACGCTCATCTACGGCCGCCGCCGCAAACTCAAGACCCTGGCCATCTGACGGGAGAACATGTCCATGAATATTTTCCCGTTGCGCCTCATTCCGCATGAAACCAACATCGATTTCATGCGCCTGCGATGGATGTCCATCGGCTTCTCCGTCCTGTTGATGGTGGTGGCGATCGGCGCCATTGCAGTGAAGGGTTTCAACTATGCCCTGGACTTCACCGGCGGCACGGTGGTCGAACTGCGGTTCGAACAACCCGCCGATGTCGATGGCGTCCGCGACAGGCTGGAGGCCGCGGGCCACGGCAGTGCGCAGGTACAGACCTTCGGCAGCGGCAGTGACTTGCTGGTGCGCCTGCAGCCGCAGGATGGCAGTGGCGCCGAGTCCAATGACAGGACTGCGCAGGAAGTCGCCCGGTTGGCATCCACGCCGGAAAATCCGGCGACTATCCAGCGCAATGAATTCGTTGGTCCGCAGGTGGGCAAGGAACTGGCGCTCAATGGCATCTATGCCTTCGTCTTCGTGACGATCGGCTTCCTGATCTACATCGGCTTCCGCTTCGAATGGAAGTTCGCCGTATCCGCCATCCTGACCACCATGCATGACTTGCTGATCGTGGCAGGCTTCTTCGCGCTGACAGGAAAGGAGTTCGATCTCAGCGTGCTGGCGGGCCTGTTGTCGGTCATGGGCTTCTCGATCAACGACACCATCGTGGTGTTCGACCGCGTGCGCGAGAACTTCCGCAGCATGCGCGGCGAGCCGGTTGAAATCCTCAACCGCTCCATCAACCAGACCTTGTCGCGCACCATCATCACGTCGGTGGTCGCGTTCCTGACGGTTCTGTCGTTGTATCTGTATGGCGGGAACACGCTGGAAGGCATGGCGCTGGCGATGATGATCGGTATCGTGATCGGCACCATCTCGTCGATCTTCGTCGCCTGTCCGCTGCTGACCCTGGGCTTCCTGAAGGTCACCAAGCAGGACCTGATGCCGAAGGCGAAGGACGACGCCGCACTGGCGCGTCGTCCCTGAGTCGTC
>JBQGFJ010000069.1:0-19211 GCA_052040085.1 Pseudoxanthomonas sp. | reverse complement strand
AACGCGAACAGTTTTTCCACCGAGTTTTCGAAACCCTTGAGCTTGCCTACGGGTTCGGTGACGCCGCGATAGCCGCGCAGCACCGGCTTGATGTCGAGTGCCGAACCCAGCGCCGCGCTGAGCAGGCCCACGCTGCGGTCGCCTTTCTTGCGTGCGCGGTTGCGCAGGTAGTAGAGGTCGCGCGGGATCATGTAACCGTAGGTGTTCTGCGCCAGGTACTCCAGCCGTTCGCGCGCTTGCTGCACGCCGGTGCCGGCTTCGCGCAGGCGCACGGCTTCCACGGCAGTGATGCCTTGTGCCGCGAACAGGTTCTGGCTGTCGACCACGCGCAACGCAAACGGTGAATTGTGGCCGGCAGCCTGCCGGATCGGTTTGTAGTCGTTGAGGATGGCGAAGCTGGCCTGCATCGCGTTTTCGTGGATGCCGCTGCGCAGTTTGGTGATGGTCAGGCAGAACACGTGGTCGTAATCGATCACCAGCCGGTTGAGGAACAGGTCCCGGATCTGGGTGACCGTGAACGGCGTGGTCTCGGCTTCGTGCCCGCGTTCGGCCACGTGGGCGTTGAGGAAGGCCAGCGTGGCTTCTTCGTCACGGTGGTCTTCCAGCACCGCCTCGCCTATTCGGACGGTGATGGGCAGGACCACCACGTTGTGCTGCTGGAGATAGTCCAGCGGCAGGTCACATGCAGAGTCGACCACGATTCCAATGCGCATTTGCCCCTCCCGGCGTCATCGCATGTCGCACATCCTGCCCTGCACGGTGGTTCCGGCAGGGTTGGTTCCGGTGGATTGTCGCGCGTATGGCAAGTCCGCGATATGTCCCATCGTTCAATGCTGGTAGGCGCGTGGCAGTGCGCCGGCCTGTTGCAGGTAGCGGTCACGCAATTCGGTCTGGCGCGAGCGCATCGGGAAGGCCCGCCCGCCCAGCCAGATCTGCTCGGCGGTGTTGGCCACGTCCAGCGGGTCGCCGTTCCACAACACCAGGTCGGCCAGGCGGCCGGGCGCGATGGTGCCCAGCCGGTCACCCACGCCGAATGCCTGCGCCGGTATCCGGGTCAATCCCGCCAGGCCTTCCTCCCAGGGCAGTCCGTTGGCCACGGCATTGCCGGCGAGCTGGCGGATCTTGCGCGCGTTGTGTGCGTCGTCACCGGACTGGGTGAAGCCCACCTGCACGCCGGCCGACTGCAAGCGTGCGGCATTTTCCAGGCTGGCGCCGATCTGGTCGAAACTACCCGGCAGGTTGACCAGTGGATCGATGAACACGGGAATGCCGGCCTGGGCCAGCTGGGGCGCCAATGCCCAGGCTTCGGCGCCACCGGTGATGGCGATGCGCACGTTGTTGCGCTGTGCCCAGCGCAGCAACTGGCGGATGTCGGCGGCACGGTTCACGTTGACGAAGATGCGTCCTTGGCCCGACAGGTAGCGCGCCAGCGTGGTGCGACCGGCGGGCGTCAGCAAGGCGTGCGGCGAGGTGGGCGGCACCTGGCCGCGGGCTTCGGCAACGGCCTGGTCCAGCAGCATCCATTGCGCTGCACGCGAGTTGCCACCCTTGGTGGAAATCTGGCCGCCGATCGACAGGTACAGCGGACGCTGGCCCAATACGTCGGTGCTGCCATCCAGTCGCACGATGCCCCCCTGGCCGGCCACGAACGAAGTGCCGGGGGCGGCCGCCAGTGCGGTGAAGCCCAGTCCTTCCACGCGTGCCACGGGGATCAGGATGGAGGCGGGGTTGTAGGCCAGGGTGACGTCGAATTCGGGGCGCAGTGGTTGCGCATCCGGCAGCGTCACCGACTTGTCCACCGTGGTGGATTCGCCGGAGACTTCCTCGATCCCGATGCCGGCGATGCCGCCGAACAGGGCGGGCGTAACCGGACGGCCGTCGGCTTCCACCACCGTGGTGCCGGCGGGTGCGGTGAGTCCCGGTCCGACGGCGCGGATCACGCCGCCTTGCACCAGCACGTCGCTGTTCTTCAGGGTGCCCTGGGTGCCGGCGGTGTGCACGGTGGCGTTGCGGATCAGCAGGTCTTGTGCGGCGAGCGGTCCGGTGGCAAAAGCAGCCAGCAGGCAGGCAGCACGAAGCAGGCGGCGGCTCATGGCGACACCCCCTGGCCCAGCATGAAGTCGGAGGTGGGTTGCAGTGCCGGATTGGCGCGATCGTACACGCGCGCGCCGTCGATGTAGACCTGTTCGGCCTGGGCGTAGACGCTGAAGGGGTTGCGGTTCCAGACCACCACGTCGCCCATCTTGCCGGCTTCGAGCGAGCCGGTCATGTCGGCGATGCCCAGTGATTTGGCCGCATTGCCGGTGAGCCAGCGGATCGCGCGTTCCGGCGGAATGTCGATGCCCACGCGCTTGGCGTTGGCGATCACCTTGGCCGCTTCCTGGTTGAGGCGCTGGATGCCTTCGTCCGAATCCGAATGCACGATGGCGCAACTGTTGGCTGGCCGGTCGACCAGCGCGATGTTTTCCTGGATGCCGTCGAAGGCTTCCATCTTGAAGCCCCACCAGTCCGCCCACAGCGCACCGCAGATGCCTTCCTCGGCCAGCTTGTCGGCCAGCTTGTAGGCTTCCACGCCATGGTGGAAGGCGGCGACCTTGAAGCCGAATTCCTTGGCCAGATCGATCATCGTGGTCATTTCATCGGCGCGGTAGCAGTGGATGTGCACCAGGATGTCGCCATTGATGGCGCCCGCCAGCGTGTCGAGTTTCAGATCACGCTTGCTGCCGTTGTCCTGCGCGGCATTGCCGGATGAGCGGCCGCGGCGCTTGGTCTCGGCGGGCTTCGGCTGGTTCTTCTTCAGGTACTCGGCGGCGTCGATGAAGGCGGCGCGGTAACCCGCCACGTTGCCCATCCGCGTGGCCGGGCCACCGCGCTGGCCATACACGCGCTTGGGGTTTTCGCCGCACGCCATCTTCAGGCCCCAGGGTGCGCCCGGGAATTTCATGGCCTGGTAGCTGTTGGCGGAGAGGTTCTTCAGGGTGACGCCACGGCCGCCGACCAGATTGGCCGAACCCGGCAGGATCTGCAGCGAAGTGATGCCACCAGCCAGGGCGGCATGGAAGCCCGGGTCCTGGGTCCACACCGAATGCTCGGCCCACACGTGCGCCGTCACCGGCGAGGTCATTTCATTGCCATCGCTGTGCGCCTGCACGCCGGGCGAGGGATAGACGCCCAGGTGCGAATGCACGTCGATCAGCCCGGGGGTGACCCACTTGCCCTGGCCATCAACCACGGAACCGCCATCCGGGGCAGCCAGGCCGCGGCCTACTGCCGCCACCTTGCCGTCCTGCAACAACACGTCCGCATTGTCCAGGCGCTCGCCGGTGCCGGTCAGCACGGTGGCATTGCGGATCAGTACCGGCGCGGAAGGAATGGCACGGTAGGTACTGGGAAAGGCGTCGACGGCAAAGCGGGAGGCAGGTGCGGCCGTCGCGGTGCCGGTGCACAGCATGGCCAGGCACAAGCCGGCCAGTGAAGTCATTCGCATGGATGGGTTCCCCGGTATGGTGGTTGCAAACTAACCGGCCATGCGGCCGAAGCCAAGTGCGTCCGGTCACAAACAGGTGAATAATCACATGCAGGCACAACACGCGCGGCGGGAGGCTGCATGAAGGACAAACCCGATATCGTCGGCAATTGGCTGCCGCGCTACACCGGCGTACCCCTGGAAGCGTTCGGCGAACACATCCTGCTGACCAACTTCGGTGGCTATCTCGGCCATTTCAGCCGCATGACCGGCGCCGAGGTGGTGGGCCTGGATCGGCCAATGCCCAGTGCCACCGCCGACGGCATCACCATGATCAACTTCGGCATGGGCAGCCCCAATGCCGCGACCATGATGGACCTGCTGTCGGCCATCATGCCCAAGGCCGTGCTGTTCCTGGGCAAGTGCGGTGGGTTGAAGAAAAAGAACGAACTCGGCGACCTGGTGCTGCCCATCGCGGCCATCCGCGGCGAGGGCACCAGCAACGACTATCTGTTGCCGGAAGTGCCGGCATTGCCCGCGTTCGCCTTGCAGCGCGCCGTGTCCACCATGATCCGCGACCTCGGCCACGATTACTGGACCGGCACCGTGTACACCACCAACCGCCGCGTGTGGGAGCACGACGTCGAGTTCAAGGATTACCTGCGCAAACTGCGTTGCATGGCCATCGACATGGAAACCGCCACCGTGTTCGCCGCCGGCTTCGCCAACCGCATCCCTTCGGGCGCACTGCTGCTGGTCAGCGACCAGCCGATGATCCCGGAAGGCGTGAAGACGGAAGCTTCCGACGCAAAAGTGAGCGCGGAATTCGTGGAGCGGCACATCCAGATCGGCATCGAGGCACTGAAGTTGATCCGCCGCCATGGCAAATCAGTCAGGCACCTGCGGTTTGATGAGTGATGGGGAGGGAAGCATGACGACGGCAACGGATGTCATCGCGTTCTGGCAGGGCGCCGGACCGGGCAAGTGGTTCAACGGTGGTGAGGATTTCGACCGTGAATGCAACGCGCGCTTGCGCGATGCCCACTTCGCCGCCGCACGGCGCGAGTTCGAAGCTTGGATGGAGGATGCGCAGGGCGCATTGGCACTTTTGATCCTGCTGGACCAGATACCGCGCAACATTTTCCGCAACAGTGGGCATGCCTTCGCCACTGATTCATTGGCCTTGCACTACGCGGCACGGGTGGTCGATGCGGGATTGGATCGTGGAATCGATCCCTTGCTGCGCGCTTTCGTCTACCTGCCGTTCGAGCACTCGGAATCCATGGATGACCAGCGCAAGTCGGTGGCGCTGTTCAATGCGTTGGGCAACCCAAACTATGCGAACTATGCGCAGGCCCACCTGGACGTGATCGAACGCTTCGGCCGCTTCCCGCACCGGAACCGTGCACTCGGGCGCATCAACACGCCGGAAGAACAGGCGTGGCTGGATGCGGGTGGCGGATTTTGAATGGCAGGCATGGATCAGGCCGTGCGTTGCCTGCACTTGTCCTCGACAGGTGCGGATGGGCATTGCCCGGGTTGCACTTGCAAGGGCCGTGACGGGTGATCAATGGCCGCATTGAAAAACGGACAGACACAAGGGTCTGTCCGTTTGATGCAGCGGAATTCCGGTTTACTTGTCCAGCGGCTTGGCTGGCTTGAGTTTGCCCGCCATGCTTTCGAAGGTGGCCTGGTCCGACGGAGAAAGATTGGGGCGTCCAGCCACGATGCCCATGGTGATCGAACCGATGGCGTAGTAAGTCTCGCCGGCTTCGACTTCCAGGTTCAGGATGTCCTTCGCCTCGGAATGCACGACGTATTCGTGGGTGCCGGGATCGGTGACATGGATGAAGTAGCTGCCACTGCTCAGCTTGCCGAGTTCGACGTCGTTTTCGCGGACCTTGTAGTTGATTGCGGCGCCAGCGAATTTCTTTTCACGGAAAAACACGACCTGGCCCTTGCCCTCCGGCGGCGGCGGGATGGTACCGGCCGTGGCATCGGCTGGAGCGGGATCGGTCGTCCCTGCGGTTTCTGCCGTTTCTTCCGCTGCTTCGGCCGGCACGGCTTCCGGGGTCGTGGCCTGCGTTTCCGGCGAGGTTTCCGGGTGGGCCGCGGGATGTGCTTCGTGCGTGGCTTCCGCGGGGACTTCCTTGGTGCTTTCGCTGGCTGTGTCTTCGGGCGGGGTCTGCGCGAAAGCGTAGGAGGAGGTCATCAATACGATGGCCAGGGTGAAGGGCTTCAGTGTTCTTTTCACTCGATCATTCCTGTGAGTTGGTGGCAGGGACTTCCGTGGGAGGCAAGTGCGTATCGGCAGCGAACTTGGCATTGGCCAGCGTTCCTGCGGGGATTTCGGCTTGTTTGCCGCGAATGAGCATGGGCAGGACGCCTGCGCCTGCTATGCCGCCGAGTCCGGCGCCGGCAATCGCGGCGGCGTTGGCGGCAGTGGCAGAGGTCGCCACCACGGTACCGGAATGGTCCTTGCCGGTGCTTCCCAGGCGAAAGCCGCGCAATGGGATTTGTTGTCCTTCGAATTCCAGATAGCGTGCAGCCAGGATCAATTCACCGGCTTTTCCACTGCCGCCTGAGCGCGAAGCATGGACGACTTCGCCCACGCCAAGGGTCCCTGCGGGCAATAGGGATTGCCCTTCGATCATCAGCGGGGCCAGCAGGCGGATTGCGAAGCGATCGCCGCGCTTGTGCACTTTGGAGCTGATGGATTCGGCGACCTCGATATCGACCAGGGTCCCGTCCGGGACCAGGCAGCAATCCGTTTCCGGAGTCATGGTGGCAATGACCGGGCCGGGCGCATCCACGGCAGGATCGATTCCGGCAATGGCGGAATGGGGTGGCTCCTGCACCGGAAGTGTTTCCGGCGTGCCGGCTTGTTGTGCTGCCACATTGCCTGCGGCGAGCAGCAGCGTGCTCGCCATGATCCATGCAAACTGCATCAGTGCCCCCTGCACTTCCCTTTGCGTTCGCAAAGCTAGCGTGTCCAGGACCGGGCCGCTAGAGGGGAGAAGGGGGTCCCGGCACGCGATGGCCGGGATATGCCAACTCCGTCTCAGTATTTCGAGATGGATCCGTCCACGTCGTCGGCCCAGGCATTGATGCCGCCGACCACGTTGCAGGTTTCCTTGAAGCCCAGTGCGGCGAATTCCTCGGCGGCTTGCTGGCTGCGGCCGCCACTGCGGCACAGGAAGGCGATGGCGGTGTCCTTGGGCAGGGCTTCCAGTGCGGCGCGACCATTGCCGTCGAAGGTCTTGAATGGAACGGCGACGGCGGCGATGGCGCGTTCGTCGGCCGGGCGCACGTCCACCAGCAGCAGGCTACCGTCGCGCACGCGCGCATCGGCTTCCTTGGGGGAAAGCGGCTGCACGGACCTGGGTGCGTTGGGATTGTCGATGGCCAGGCCCTTGCCGCGGATGTCATCCACCCAGTCGATGGTGATGCCATTGGCGCGGCGCGCGCTGGCCAGGTCGAACTGCACGCGCACGCCATTGGATTCGGCGGCGATGGCGTTGGCGTCGTATTGCGCCAACTGGAAATTCGGCTGGAACTGCGCATTGATGGAAAGCGCCAGCGCGGCTCCTGCGCCGGCATCGCCGACGGCGTTCTTCAGCATTTCGGCGGCGGCCGGGGTAATGGTGATGGCGGGCGGGGTGCGGTCCGGTGCTTCCAGGCCCAGCAGGGTGGCGAGCTCGCCGGAGTTGACCATCTGCTCGATGATGTCGCTGCCGCCGACCAGTTCACCGTCGACATACAGTTGCGGGATGGTGGGCCAGTCGCCATAGGCCTTGATGCCTTCGCGGATTTCCTGGTCGGCGAGGACGTTGACGTGGGCGTAATCCACGCCGAGCGCACCGAGTGCACCGGCGGCCTTGGCCGAGAAGCCGCACTGCGGCATGGACGGCTGTCCCTTCATGAACAGCACCACGCGGTTGGCCTGGAGCAGGGATTCGATGCGGGAGCGCAGGGCGGGATCAAGGGACATGGACGGGTACCGGTAAGGGGAAAGGTGATTTTACGCCGCGAAGGAAGCCGCGGGCGGGTTGCCGTGTCCATGATGTTGGGCCGGCGGCAGGCATTCGCAAGCCGTGGGCAGGTTCTTCAGAACAAGGCTGCTCGCGCAAAAGGCAAGGCCAGCCGAGCCCATTCGGCATGCATCAGGGCGGAAGGGTGCAGGCCGTCGTCGGCCAGCATGGCGGGCTCCGCGCCGCGTTCGCGGCTGACCGGCGTGATGTCGACGAAGGTGATGCCCTGCTCCACGCAGACATCGCGGGCGACAGCGTTGTAGGCATCCAACTCGCTGGCGATCAGGTCGCGGTCGCGTCCGGACTGGATCGCGAAGGGGGTCACGCCCCAATCGGGGATGGAGAGCACCAGCACGCGCGCAGGATCGTTGTTCGCGAATGCCACGGCACGTTGCAGCAGGGCGCTGAATTCGCCGCGGTATTCGTCCACGCTGCGGCCGCGGTACTGGTTGTTCACGCCGATCAGCAGCGACACGAAACCGAATACGCCGTACAGTCCGGCCTCGTCGATGGCCGCCGACAATTCGTCCGTGGTCCATCCGGTCGTGGCGATGATGCGCGGGTCGTCGAGCGCGATGCCTTCTTCGCGCAAGGCGTGCGCGAGTTGCCGCGGCCAGCGTCCGTTCTCGGCGACGCCTTCGCCGATGGTGTAGCTGTCACCCAGCGCGAGGTAGCGGATGCCGGCGTGGCCGTTCACGCCGCCGGACGTGCCTTCTTGATCGGCACGACCTTGGTGACGGCTTCGGCACGGCGCGCCAGGGCGCGGTCGATGCGGGTGAAGACTTCACGCATCATCTCCGCATCCGGCAGCAGGGTGACCCGGAAGTGGTGGCGGTAGGGCACGTTGAAACTGGAGCCCGGCACCAGCAATACGTTCTCGGTTTCCATCAGGTCCAGCGCGAAGGCGTGGTCGTCGAATCCGCGTGCGGCATCGCCGACCACGGCGGGGAAGGCGTACAGCGCGCCTGACGGTGCCACCAGGTCCAGGTGTTCGCTGGCTTCGCAGGCTTCGATCACGGCGCGGCGGGTTTCGTAGAGGCGGCCACCGGGTGCGCACAGTGGCGAGATGGTGTCCGGCCCGTTCACTGCTGCTTCGATGGCGTACTGGCCCGGTACGTTGGCGCACAGGCGCAGTGCACTGAGCAGGTCCATCGCATGCAGGTAGTTGCGGGTGGCTTCTTCATTGCCGGTCAGCACGGCCCAGCCCACGCGCCAGCCGCAGGCGCGGTGCACCTTGCTGAGGCCGCTGAAGGTCAGGCAGGGCACGTCGCCGGCCAGCGGCGCCACCGGTACGAACGTGGCGTCGTCGTACAGCACCTGGTCGTAGATCTCGTCCACCATCAGCAACAAGTTATGGCGGGCGGCGATGGCGACGATGCGCTCCAGCAGCTCGCGCGGGTAGTTGGCGCCGGTGGGGTTGTTGGGGTTGATCAGCACGATGGCGCGGGTGCGCGAAGACACCAGCGTCTCGATCTCGTTCGGATCCGGCAGGAAATCGTTGTCCGGGCTGCAGCTGTAGTAGACCGGGCGCCCGTCGTTGAGGATGGTGGCCGCCGACCACAGCGGATAGTCGGGCGAAGGCACCAGCACTTCGTCGCCGGGATTGAGCAGGGCACGCAGTGAAAGATCGATCAGTTCGCTGACACCGTTGCCGATGAACACGCGATTGGCGCGCGCCGGGATGCCGCGGCGGCGATAGGCATCCGCCAGGGCTTCACGTGCTGCCGGCAGGCCCTGTTGGTGGGTGTAGGGATCGGTGCGGTCGATGTCGCCGATGATCGCTTTCTGCAGATGTTCCGGCGCCCGGAATCCGAAGGCGCCCGGGTTGCCGATGTTCAGCTTGATCAGCCGGTTGCCCTGCGCTTCCAGTTCGTCCGCTCGCCGCGCCAGCTCGCCACGGATTTCGTAACGGACTTCGGACAGGCGTTCGCGGACGGGCAGGGAGGTCGACATGGTGGCGGATCGGTGGGGGAAAGGTGGGGCCACCGCCAAGATTAACGGAAATTTAGCCGCCGGGCGGTGAAGCGGTTTACTCGCCGTCTAGAATTGCGGGATGGCCCCGACCCTTGCCGACATCGCCCCGTTGCACCAGATCGGCTGGCCCACGGCAGGCAGTGCGGCCGAGGCCGTCTGGCAGGAGGTCCGCGGGACCCATCCGCTGGCGCGCCCGGCACGGGTAATCGAACAGCACCGCTCCGGTTACGTGGTGGCCGATGCCCCCGGCGCGGCCATCCGTGCCGAATCCTTGCCGGAATGGCAGCGGCCCCGGTTTCCCGCGCATGAACGCCCTGCGGTGGGCGATTGGGTGTTGCTGGAAGGCGAGCGCATCGTGGCCCTGCTGCCGCGTCGCACCGCGGTCAAGCGAGGCGCGGCCGGCGAGCACTACCACCAGCAGGTGGTGGCGGCGAATATTGATACGGTCTTCGTGGTCTGCGGCCTGGATGACGACTTCAACCCGCGCCGGATCGAGCGCTACCTGCTGCTGGTCGGCAACGGCGGAGCCCGGCCCGTGGTGGTGTTGACCAAGGCAGACCGCAACGGCGAGGCCGCGCTGGCCGTGGCCGCCTTGGCGGACCTGGCCACCCAAGGCGTGCCGGTGCTGGCGGTGAATGCCAAGGATGCTGGCAGCGTGGCCGGACTGGCGGCCTGGCTGGAGCCCGGATGCACGGTGGCACTGGTGGGGTCTTCGGGGGCGGGCAAGTCCACACTGACCAACACCCTGCTGGGCGTGGAGAAGATGAAAACCGGCGAAGTACGCGGTAATGATTCGCGTGGGCGCCATACCACCACCTATCGGGCCCTGATCCCGCTCCCGTCGGGTGCGTGCCTGATCGACACCCCGGGCATGCGTGAGCTCAAGCCCACGGGTGAGGAAGACCTGGTGGATGGCGGGTTCTCCGACATCGAGGCGCTCGCCGCGGAATGCAGGTTCCGGGATTGTTCGCATCGCCACGAGCCCGGTTGCGCCGTGCTTGCGGCCATCGAGCGTGGTGAACTGGAGCAGGGGCGCTATCGCAACTATCTGAAGCTGGGTGAAGAAGTGGCCGCCGCCGCCGCGAAACTGGCGGCGCGTACTGCACAGAATGCCGCCAACAAGCCGGCCGGCAAGCCGCCACGAAAACCTTCGGGTGCAAAGCACGGCCGCCATTGATCCGCGCGCGGAATCGCACTGCATCAAGTCTGCATGCCGATTGCCGGTAGAATCGAGGCCTTGTCGAACGGCCCGCATTCCATGTCCAACGAAGAATCCAAGCAGTCCGAACTGAAACAGGCCGCGCTGGAGTACCACCGCTCGCCGCGCCCCGGAAAGATCAAGGTGGCGCCGACCAAGGCGATGTTGACCCAGCGTGACCTGGCACTGGCGTACTCGCCCGGCGTGGCCTACGCCTGCGAAGCGATCGTGGAAGACCCCAATGCCGCCAGCGAGATGACGGCGCGCGGCAACCTGGTGGCGGTGGTGACCAACGGCACCGCGGTGCTGGGCTTGGGCAACATCGGGCCGCTGGCGGGCAAGCCGGTGATGGAAGGCAAGGGCGTGCTGTTCCAGAAGTTCGCCGGCATCGATGTGTTCGACATCGAGATCAACGAAAACGACCCGGACAAGCTGGTGGACATCATCGCCAGCCTGGAGCCGACCTTCGGCGGCATCAACCTGGAGGACATCAAGGCGCCGGAGTGCTTCATCGTGGAGCGCAAGCTGCGCGAGCGGATGAAGATCCCGGTCTTCCACGACGACCAGCACGGCACCGCGATCATCGTCGGCGCGGCGGTGGTCAATGCACTGGAAGTGGTGGGCAAGGACATCACCCGGGTCAAGGTGGCCACCACCGGCGCCGGTGCGGCGGGCATTGCCTGCCTGGACATGCTGGTGGCGCTGGGGGTGAAGAAGGAGAACATCCTCGCCTTCGATCGCGACGGCGTGATCCATGCCGGCCGTCCCGGGCTGGACCCGGACAAGGCGCGTTATGCGCGTGATACCGACAAGCGCACGCTGGCGGACATCGTGGAAGGTGCGGACATCTTCCTGGGCTTGTCGGCACCCGGCATCCTGAAGCCGGAGATGGTGGCCGGCATGGCCGAGCGCCCCATCATCCTGGCGCTGGCCAATCCCACGCCGGAAATCATGCCGGAGGAAGCGCACAAGGTGCGCCCGGACTGCATCGTGGCCACTGGCCGTTCCGACTATCCCAACCAGGTCAACAACGCGGTCTGCTTCCCGTACATCTTCCGGGGTGCGCTGGACGTGGGTGCCACCCGCATCAATGAAGAAATGAAGCTGGCCTGCGTGCACGCGATTGCGGCGCTGGCTCGCCGCGAAGCGTCGGACCTGGGCACGGCCTATGGCGATGACGTCCCCAGTTTCGGTGCCGAATACCTGATCCCGCGCCCGTTCGATCCGCGCCTGCTGGTGGAGTTGTCCTCGGCCGTGGCACAGGCGGCGATGGACTCGGGCGTGGCCGAACGTCCCATCGAGGACATGCGTGCGTATCGCGAAAAACTGGGCCAGTTCGTCCACCGCACCAGCCTGATGATGAAGCCGGTGTACGACCGTGCGCGCAGTGATCGCAAGCGCGTGGTGTATGCCGAAGGCGAAGAGGAAGTGGTGCTGCGTGCGGTGCAGACGGTGGTCGACGAAGGCCTGGCCGCGCCGATCCTGATCGGACGCCCGGACGTGATCCAGGCGCGCATCGAACGGCTGGGCCTGCGGCTGCGCATGGGCGTGGATTTCGAGCTCACCAACATCGATGATGATCCGCGCTTCAACGAATACTGGCAGTACTACCACGCACTCACCGCGCGCCGCGGCGTGTCGCCGGCGGCGGCAAAGAACCTGATGCGCTCGCGTCCCACGCTGATTGCCGCGGTGATGGTGGCGCGTGGCGAAGCCGATGCCGTGGTCAGCGGCATGGTGGGGCGCTACCACAAGAAGCTGGGCTACGTACGCAGCGTCATCGGCCTGGATCCGGGCGTGCAGTCCACCTCGGCGATGACCGGCGTGATCAATTCGCAGGGTGCATGGTTCTTCGTGGACACCCACGTGAAGGACGATCCCACCGCCGAACAGATTGCCGAAGCCACCATGCAGGCGGCGTACCGGTTGAAACTGTTCGGCATCGAGCCGCGGGTGGCGCTGCTCTCGTTCTCCAACTTCGGCAACCACGAAAGTCCGTCGTCGCAAAAGATGCGCACGGTGCGCGAACTGCTGCGCAAGCGTGCACCGCGGTTGAACGTGGACGGTGAGATGCAGGGTGATACCGCGTGGGATGAAGTGCTGCGCGAAAAGATCATGCCCGGCAGCACGCTGAAGGGACGCGCCAATCTGTTCGTGCTGCCCAACCTGGAGGCGGCCAACATCGCCTACAACCTGGTGCGCGTGTTCACCGACGGCGTGGCCATCGGGCCGATCCTGATGGGCATTTCCAAGCCGGTGCACATCCTGACCAACAGCGCCACGCCGCGCCGCGTGGTCAACATCACCGCCATTGCGGCGGTGGATGCGCAGATCCGTGCGCAGATGGAGGCGGAGAAAGCGCCGCTGGATTGATCCCGGCCTATTGCCGGGGCAAGGATTCAGCCATCCAGCACGCGTTGCTGGATGGTGTCGATATAGGCATCCGCCTCGGCAGGCGTGGCGAAGATCTCGTGCACGGGGACGGCGTTGACCAGGTCCAGCACTTCCTTGATCTGGGCCTGTGGATTCAACAACAGTACGCGGCCGTCACAGGACACCAGCGCCTTGCGCGCCTTGAAGATGGAGCGGATGCCGGCGCTGCTGATGTATTCCACGCCGGCCAGGTCCAGTACCAGCACTTGTGCGCGGCGCGGACTCTGCAGCAGCTTGGACAGGTGCGCATCCAGCAACTGATGCGTGTGGCTGTCGAGCCGGCCCGCCAGCGTCACGTAGTGATTGCCGTTGACGGGTGGATACACCTGGATGTCCAGGCTCATCGCATGCCTGCGCAGGGGGCCGCTGGTGCCATGCGAGGCAACATGGGGTCAGTCCTCTTCGTCGCTGGCAAGCACTTTGCGTTGCATGGCGTCCAGGTAGGCATCGGCTTCGGCCGCCGAGGTGAATATCTCGTTCATCGGCACGGCCTTCACCACGTCGAACACCTTCTTGATCTGTGGTTGTGGATTGACCACCAGCACCTTGCCGCCATGTCCGGCCAGGGCCTTGCGCGCCTTGAAGATGGAGCGGATGCCGGCACTGCTGATGTAGTCCAGTTCCGCCATGTCCAGCACCAGCGATTGCAACTGGTCGGTCAGCAGGGGCGCAAGGCAGGCATCCAGGTTCTCGTAAGTGTGTGTGTCCAGCCGGCCCTTCAGCGAGATGCGCTGGCTTGGGGGAGCGGGAGGGTATACATGGATCGCCAGCGTCATGAAGAAGTCTCCGGGAGCGGGGTGCGTAGGGTTACGTGCAGCACGTTGGTGTCGTCCACTCGCTCGTAGAGCATCTCTTCGGCGATCTGGCGGATCAGGTAGAGGCCAAGGCCACCCACGGGGCGGTCGGTGATGTCGGCTTCCAGGTCCGGTTCCGGGGAAGCGGTGGGATCGAAGGGGGCGCCATCATCGCGGAACACCAGTTTCAGCAGGTCGTCGTGCCGGGAGACCGCCACGGAAAGTTCATGCTGGCCGATGTCGGCCTCGCCGGGCATGCCATGTGAAATGGCATTGCTGGCCAGCTCCTCGACGATCAGCCGCGCATCGCCACGGGTTCCGTGGCTGATGCCATGACGGTCCAGCACGGCGTCCAGCGAGACATTCAGGTCTTCGATCCGGGCATGCTCACCCGGCACGATCAGGCGTATCAGCATGGTGCAACTCCCGTCATTGGGGCGGAGCCAGCCGGCAGGTCCTTGTACAAGCGGATGGCAAGTACGGTGATGTCGTCCGACTGTGGCGCAGGATAAACGAAGCCGTGCACTTCCGCGATCAGGCGCTGGCATTGCTCTTCGGCGTTGTGGTCGGGGCTAGCGTGCGCCAGCAGGCGCTCCATGCCATAGGGCTCGTTCTCCGGATTGAAGGCTTCGGTCACGCCATCGGTGTAGGCCAGCAACGTGGTACCGGGGGGCAGGCGGCCACGCCAGACGGGGAAATCCTCGCTGACCTCGAAGCCCAGCGGCGGACCCGAGGCGAAACTCATCAGCTCGACCCTGCCATCGGCGTGCAGCAACAAAGGGGCATCGTGGGCGGCACTGGCCAGCATGCAGTCGCCCGTGCGTACATCGATGCGGCCGCACAGCACGGTGGCGAACATGCAGGTGGTATTGCCCTCCACCAGTTTTTGAGATGCTTCCGCCAGGGCTTCGCTGGGTGTGGCAGCCGCGTGTGCCGCCACTTCCAGCACGGTGACGGCGCGTGCCATGAACAGGGCCGCGGGTATTCCCTTGTCGGAAACGTCGCCGATGATGAACCACAGCTCGCCCTTGCCGCGCTCAATGAAGGTGTAGAAATCGCCGCCCACGGCCTTGGCAGGCTCCAGCATGGCGTGGGCTTCCAGATGGGCGTTCTCGCGGTCGATCACCCGGCTCTGCGGCAACATGGCCAACTGGATGTCACGGGCAATGGACAGCTCGCTTTCCAGTTTCTGGCGCGCGGCACCCATGTCCTCGATCTTGGCCAATTGTTGCTGGATGGACGTGCGTGCGTGTTCCAGCGTGCGTGCCAACAGGCCCACCTCGTCCTCGCGACGCACGTGGGGTACGGGCATTTCATAGTGGCCTTGGGCCAGGTTGGATGCGGAAGCCGCCAATGCTTCGACTGGTTGGGTGATGCGGCGCGCCAACTGGAGGATGAACAGGGTGCTCAGCAGCGCCAGCAGCGCACCCGTCGCGGCCACCAGCAGCAAGGTCTGCTTCAGGCGTTGGGCATCCAATGCATGGGATTGGGTGACCAACAAACTCCAGCCGCTGTCGCCGATGGGCTCTATGACGCTGAACAGGGTGTCATTGGCCCGGGGGTCGTCATGGCTGTAGTTCAGCGGTTGGCGCAGGCGGGCGGCATCGGATGCCGGCAGCAGATCACTGCGGCCATGGGTCTCGATGTAGTCGAGCAGGGCCGTGGCGGGTGGCAGGTCGGGATCCGAGTGCAATACCAAGGTGCCTTCCGGTGCCACCAGGCCCACCTCCCAGCCCGGCAGGTTGGCCAGTGCATGGAGCTGGTCCAGCAGCGTGTCCACCGGCAGGTCCAGGCTGATCATGCCCCTGTTGGGCGCGCCGCGCCCGGTGGCACGCAAGGGCTGGTTGTAGGTGACCATCCACACATCGCCCGCGCCGTTGTGCAGGTAGGGTTCGGACCACCACCCCGACGGCGAAGCCAGCGTGCGCTTGTACCAGGGCTGCTGGCGCACGTCATACCCTTCGGCAACGAAGTCGCGTCCTGCGCCTTCCATGGGGATGTAACGTGCGAAACCCGGTGCATCCGGCTCCGTGGGTTCGAGTACCAGCAAGCCCCCGGTGGCACCGGGCGTGGCCTGTACCATTTTGCGCAAAACGGTGGCCAGATCTTCCGGCTCCAGCGTGGATTGGCTGGCCAGTCCGGACAGGCCGTCCGTGGTGATGGTGATGGGCACCATCGCATTTTCCAGCCGGTGTGCAACTTCCTGGGTAGTGGCGCGGACGTTGCGGCGGGTGTCCGCAAGGATGGCGCGGTGGGCGAATATGGCGGTTGCCAGAGTCACCAGCAACACCAGTATCAGGTTCAGCAGGCCCGACCACAGCGCGATGCGCGTGCGCAGGCTGTCGCGCCAGTGCACGCTGCCGTGCGTGCCACGAGATGGATGCATGTCGCCCTGCCCTGCGGACATCCTGGAGCCCCCGTGTTCCTGATTCGTATCCCCGGCGACGGATCATAGGGCCGTGGGGCATGGAGGAGTAGTACGCCGTCCCATTTCAGTGAGTGGGCCGGAATTGGTATGCGACACGTTGTCCCGGGACAGGCGCTTTGCCCTCGTCCATACGCGTGCGTAGCGGCTGTTCCACCGGTATCCGTACGCTACACTTCAAAGGCTAATACATAACGAATAGCCGTGCTGCAGTGCGGTGGAACATGGGAGTGGCGATGAACTGGTTGAACGAAATCCTGCACAACGATCCGGACCCGCAGGAATCCCGCGAATGGATCGAATCACTCAAGGCGGTGATCGACAACGGCGGCCCCGAGCGTGCGCACCAGCTGCTCGAGAGCATGGTGGAACTGACCCGCCGCGCCGGCGCCCACCTGCCGTTCTCGCCCACCACCGAATACATCAACACCATCCCGGCCCACCTGGAGCCGAAGATCCCCGGCGACCAGACGCTGGAGTGGAAGATCCGCTCCATCATCCGCTGGAACGCCATGGCCATGGTGGTGCGTGCCAACCGCAAGCCCGGTGACCTGGGCGGCCACATCGCCAGCTTCGCTTCCAGCGCCACGCTGTACGACGTGGGTTTCAACCACTTTTTCCGTGGCCCCGATGGCGATCATCCCGGCGACGTCGTCGCCACCCAGGGCCACAGCTCGCCCGGCATCTATGCGCGCGCCTTCCTGGAAGGCCGCATCAGCGAGTCGCAGATCGATCACTTCCGCATGGAAGTGGATGGCCGCGGCATCTCGTCCTATCCACATCCGTGGTTGATGCCGGATTTCTGGCAGGTGCCCACCGTGTCGATGGGCCTCGGCCCCATTGCCGCCATCTACCAGGCGCGCAACTGGAAGTACCTGGAATCGCGCGGCCTGATGCCCAAGAGCGACCGCAAGGTGTGGTGCTTCATGGGTGACGGTGAAACCGACGAGCCGGAAAGCTTGGGTGCGCTGTCCATCGCGGGCCGCGAAGGCCTGGACAACCTGGTCTTCGTCATCAACTGCAACCTGCAGCGTCTCGACGGTCCGGTGCGCGGCAACGGCAAGATCATCCAGGAACTGGAAAGCCAGTTCCGCGGGGCCGGCTGGAACGTGGTCAAGACCGTCTGGGGCAGCTACTGGGATCCGCTACTTGCCAAGGACAAGGACGGCTTCCTGAAGAAGCTGATGATGGAAACCGTCGACGGCGAATACCAGAACTGCAAGGCCTTCGGCGGTGCCTACACGCGCGAGCACTTCTTCGGCAAATACCCGGAGACGGCGGCGATGGTCGCCAGCCTGTCAGACGACGACATCTGGCGCCTCAACCGCGGTGGTCACGATCCGCACAAGGTCTATGCCGCGTACGACAACGCCATGAAGACCAAGGGCCAGCCCACCGTGGTCCTCGCCAAGACGGTGAAGGGCTATGGCCTGGGCAGCGCGGGCGAAGCGCTCAATCCCACCCACAACACCAAGAAGCTGGATGACGATGCGGTGCGCGCCTTCCGCGATCGCTTCAAGATCCCGGTGGACGACGAGCAGTTGAAGGACGGCAACATCCCGTTCTATCACCCGGGCGAGAAGTCCGACGAAGTGCAGTACATGCTGGAGCGTCGCCGTGCGCTGGGCGGTTTCGTACCGCAGCGCCGCCGCAAGGCCGACGAGAAGATCGAAACGCCTGCACTCGACGTGTTCGAACGCCTCACCAAGGACACCGGCGAGCGCGAGATGAGCACCACCATGGCGTTCGTGCAGTCGCTCAACATCATCCTGCGCGACAAACAGGTGGGTCCGCGTGCAGTGCCGATCGTCTGCGACGAAGCACGCACCTTCGGCATGGAAGGCCTGTTCCGCCAGATCGGCATCTATGCGCCGGAAGGCCAGAAATACAAGCCGGTCGACCGCGACCAGTTGATGTACTACCGCGAAGACACCACCGGCCAGGTGTTGCAGGAAGGCATCACCGAGGCGGGTGCGTTCGCTTCATGGATGGCGGCTGCCACCAGCTACAGCACCAACAACCTGCAGCTGCTGCCGTTCTACATCTATTACTCGATGTTCGGTTTCCAGCGCGTCGGCGATGCTGCGTGGCAAGCGGCCGACATGCGTGCACGCGGATTCCTGCTGGGCGGCACCGCGGGCCGCACCACGCTAAACGGCGAAGGCCTGCAACACGAAGATGGCCATAGCCACCTGTTGTCCGGCGCCATTCCCAACTGCCGCAGCTACGACCCCACCTTTGCCGGTGAAGTGGCCGTGGTCCTGCAGCACGGCATGAAGCGGATGGTCGAAGAGCAGGTGGATGAGTACTACTACATCACCCTGATGAATGAAAATTACCCGCACCCGGCCTTGCCGGAAGGCGCGGCCGAGGGCGTCATCAAGGGCATGTACCTGCTCAAGGATGCTGGCAAGGCCAAGAAGGGTGAGTTGCGCGTGCAGCTGATGGGCAGCGGCACCATCCTGCGCGAAGCCATGGCGGCAGCGGAATTGCTGGACAAGGATTTCGGCGTCACCGCCGATGTGTGGAGCTGCCCCAGCTTCACCGAACTGCGTCGCGATGGTTACGACGTGGAACGTTGGAACCGCCTGCATCCGGAATCCAAGCCGCGCGTCGCCTACGTGACCGAGTGCATCGAAAGCCGCCCCGCCGGCCCGGTGATCGCTGCCACCGACTACGTACGCAACTTCACCGATCAGGTCCGCGCCTTCATTCCGCGTACCTACACGGTGCTGGGTACCGATGGCTTCGGCCGCAGTGACACCCGTGCGAATTTGCGCCGCCACTTCGAAGTGGACCGCTACTACATCGCCCACGCCGCCATTGCCGCGCTGGCGAAGGAAGGCAAGATGACTGGCACGGACGTCGCCCGCGCGATCAAGCAGTACAA
>JBQGFJ010000068.1:0-17198 GCA_052040085.1 Pseudoxanthomonas sp. | reverse complement strand
CGACACACCGGCGGATGTTGCGCGCCAACTGGTCCGGGCCCTGGAGCGCGGCACGGCGCGCCTGCAGCTGGGATGGCCGGAAAAATGGTTTGCCCGCCTCAACGGCGTACTACCGGAGCTGGTGGACCGCGACCTGCGCGGCAAGCTCTCCATCATCCGGCGCCACGCCCGACGACCACCCCCCATCCTCCCGGAGAACGCCCACCATGAAACACCCACAAGGTAAATCCATGCTCTACCTCATCCTCCTGTCAGCACTGATCCTGGTCGGCGTGGCGTTCGCCGCGGAACCGGCGGCATCCAGTGTTGCCCAGTTGCAGGACCGTTGGGCGCAAATCAATTACCAGTTGCCCAGGGACCAGCGCGAAGCTGCCTTCGAAGACCTTGCGCGACAAGCGGCGAAGACCCGGCAAGCACGCATGCATGATGCGGATGCACTGATCTGGGAAGGCATCGTGCTTTCGTCACTGGCCGGCGAGAAAGGCGGTGTTGGCGCACTCGGCCTGGTGAAGCGAGCACGTGCCGACTTCGAGGCCGCCATCAAGATCAATCCCGATGCACTGGATGGTGCGGCCTATACGAGCCTGGGCGCCCTGTACTACCAGGTCCCCGGCTGGCCAATAGGTTTCGGCGACGACGCCACCGCGCGCAGCTTGCTGCAGAAAGGCCTGGCCGTGGACCCGGATGGCATAGACGCCAATTACTTCTATGCCGATTTCCTGCGCGACCAGAAGGATTGGAACGGCGCCAGCACGGCGTACCGGAAAGTACTGGCGGCACCTGCGCGGCCCGGCCGTGGCGTCGCCGATGCGGGCCGTCGCCACGAGGCCGAGGTGCGCCTGCAGGAAATCGCCCCGCACCTTGCGCACTGACCAGGGTCGCACCAGACTGCTTGCATGCGCATCCTGCTGGTGGAAGATGACCTGTCGTTGGGCGAAGGAATCAGCGCCTCATTGAGGCGCGGGGCGTTTGCCGTCGACTGGGTGCAGGATGGCACCAGCGGGCTTGAGGCCGTGCGTGGCGGCGGGTTCGACCTCGTGGTCCTGGACCTTGGTCTGCCCCGCATGGATGGCATCGAAGTGATCCGCCAGATCCGCGGATTCGGCGAAACGATACCCATACTGGTACTCAGTGCACGCGAGCGGCCCTCGGACCGCACCCTGGGACTGGACGTGGGCGCGGACGACTACCTGGGCAAGCCGTTCGATACCGCCGAGTTGCTGGCACGGGTGCGTGCCCTGATGCGCCGCAGTGCCGGGCGCGCCCATCCCAACCTGGAAGCAGGCCCGCTGCGCCTCGATCCGGCTACCCTGACGGCGACATGGCACGGGCGCACGCTGGACCTGACCCGGCGCGAATTCTCCCTGCTTCGCCTGCTGATGGAACAGCGAGGGCGCCCGATGGCACGCGACAGCATCCAGCAGCACCTGTACGGCTGGAACGAAGACGTGGCCAGCAACGCCGTGGACGTGCATGTCCATGCGCTCCGCCGCAAACTCGAGCCAGGCATCATCCGCACCGTGCGGGGCATTGGATATGCGCTGGGGGAATCCGGGGCATGATGCGATGAGGTCCATCCGCACCACGTTGCTGTTGGCACTGCTGGGCACGCTGATGGTGGTGATGACGGCAGCCGGATGGTTCAGCTACCTTGCCGGCCTGCAGGAAGCCGGCGAGATGTTCGATGCCCGCCTTGTCCAATCCACCCGCGTCCTGGTGAACCTGGTGGACGAGCCGCTGGGCGAACTCAACGGATCGCACGACAACCAACCTATCGTGCTGAAAGGTTGGCACGGGGAGGCGCATGGGGTGGGGGAGGCACTGGCCTTCCGTGACGGACATGCCTACGAGAACAAACTGGCATTCCAGGTATGGGATGGAAACGGACGCCTGCTGCTGCGTTCCGACAGTGCCCCTGAGGCAGCTTTGGCCAGCCGGGTACCAGGCTTTGCCGATGTCGTGGTCGATGGTGCGACATGGCGCGCATTCACCTTGCAGTCCCCGCAGGGACGCTGGTTCCAGTCTGCGGAGCTTTCCGACATTCGCGACGAGCTGGCCGCGGATATCGCCGAAGCAACGTTGCTGCCGTTGGTATTGTCCGTGCCACTCATGGCACTGCTGATCTGGGGCAGTGTCGCACTGGCCACGCGATCACTGCGCCGCCTGTCCGAAGCAATCGGCGAACGCGCCCCTGAGCGCCTTTCTCCACTGGACCCCGCCAGCGTGCCGCGGGAGGCACAGGGATTGGTGGATGCCATCAATGGCCTGTTGCAGCGCCTGGATGCCGCACTTGCGCGCGAACGCCATTTCGTGGCCGATGCCGCACACGAACTCCGCACCCCCATCAGTGCCCTGAAAGTGCATGCCGACAATGCGCGCCTGTCGAACCGGCCGGAAGAGCGCCAGGCCGCCCAGACCCTCCTGGACCAGAGCATTGTGCGAATCGAGCGCCTGGTGGCCCAACTGCTCTCCCTGAGCCGTGCAGAGACCACGGCCAGCCTGCGGGAACGCAGGCGCCTGCACCTGGACGCCCTGGTGCGGACGGAGGTGGATGACATCCGGTCACTGGCGGAGCGGAAGCAACAGCAGATCATGCTGGATCTCCACGAGGCATGGATCGAAGGCGACGAACTGGCCCTGGGCTTGCTGGTCCGCAACCTGGTGGAGAATGCCGTGCGCTATACGCCCCCGGGAGGCAGGATAAGGATTTCAACGCATGCCACCGCGACGACGACCATCCTCACCGTGGAGGATTCCGGCCCAGGCATAGCGGAAGCGGAACACCAGCGCGTCTTCGACCGCTTCTACCGGCAATTGGGAAGTGGCCAGGAAGGAAGCGGGCTTGGCCTGGCCATCGCGAAGGAAGTGGTTGCCACGCATGCAGGCCTCATCAACCTGGGCCACTCACGGGAGCTGCATGGACTGCGCGTGACCGTGGAATTCATGGCGAATCCCGGGTCTGCCACCGGTATTGCCAACGACCCCGACGCCTGACGGGACACATTGCATGGATTGAAAGCGGACCATTGCCTCCAGGCAGACTGCAGGCACGGCATGCAGCCGCACGCACCGCCCTCACCCCCGCCGCCTGCGCCCCCGCACCAGCTTGCCCGCCGCAGTCTTCGCCGCCACCTCATTCACTTCCACCAACTGCTGCAACCCGGACAGCACGTCCGCATACGCCATGAAGTGGCGCAGGTAGCCGGGTGATACATCGCGCATGTGCACAAGCATCCGCTGCACGAGGCGTTCGGAATTGAGGGGCCCCGCTTCTTCCTGGCTGGGCTCCAACGACTGGCGCAACTGACTGCGCAAGCGCACGGCACTCCAGACTTCACGCACCTCGTCCAGCATGGCCGGCTTTTGCGGCTTGGGCGACGAGACTCCTTGCGCACCCTGTGCCGGCGCGTCGACCGCCACCGTCACCTCCAACCCTTGCTGCACGCGCGCGGCGAGTTTTTCCGTCAGCTCCGCCAACGGACTCGCCACGGACTGCACGTCATGCCGCACGGCGGATGCCGAAGCACATACCGCTGCCTCGTATGCAGCAGCCAACGCTGCGAGCCGCGACTCCACCGCTTCACGCACATCGCCCTGCAAGGCAGGCACGCGCTTTGCCAGCGCTTCCAATTGATGGAAACGCAGTGGATCCACGCGATCCGCACCGGCATCGCGCCAGCCCTCAAGCTGGTCACGCAGGCCGTTCACGTCACTGACCATCGGCATCCGTATCCGTCCGCTGCAAACGTGGCACCGGGGCCATTTCCACGCGGCGGTTGCTGGCACGTCCTTCCGCATCCTCGTTGGATGCCACCGGCTGCCCCGAACCGAAGGCCGCCGCGAACACCGACGACGATGGCACGCCATTGGCGACCAGCGCGCGGGTCACGGTCAACGCGCGTTGCGCGGACAGTTCCCAGTTGTCGGCGAAGTGCAGGTTGCCTTCGTGCACCGGGCGGTCATCGGTGAAACCGCTGACCATCAGGATTTCGTCACGCAGGTGCAGGTATTCGGCCAGCGGACCGGCCAGGCTGGCGAGCACTTCCTGCCCTTCCGGTTGCAACTGGTCGGAATTGAGCGCGAACAACACGCTGCCACGAATGCCGATGCGGCCATCCACCAGGGTGATGCGGCCATCGGCCAGCGGGGCGGCCAGCGCCTGCTCCAGGGACTTGCGGCGTTGTTCGGCGATTTCGCGCTGGCGGATTTCCTCTTGCAAGCGTGTCTCCATGTGCAACTGCACGCCGATCACGCCCACCAGGATCAACACGAACACGCCCAGCAATACCGACATCAGGTCGCCGAAGGCG
The DNA here is from genome assembly GCA_052040085.1 of Pseudoxanthomonas sp. GTDB lineage: Bacteria > Pseudomonadota > Gammaproteobacteria > Xanthomonadales > Xanthomonadaceae > Pseudoxanthomonas_A. Next base: position 12,888 of record JBQGFJ010000068.1, on the reverse strand, counting down.
GCCCAAACCGGCACATCCGATTCAACACCGGTATCGGCTTCCAGGCTCATGCCGCCTCATCCATGCCGGACTGGCGACGCAGGTCCGCGATGATCTGCTTCTGCGCCAACAGGCTGAGATCCACCACTTCACGCGCCTGTGCCACGTAATAGGCCAACTGCTCGTCACTGCGCACCAGCGATTTCTCCAACGCACCTTCGATGCGCTCCAGACGTTCAACCAGCTTGCCATTGGCCTCGCCGAAGGCCTGCGCGGCAACACCGAAGGCTTCGCCCAGGCTGGCCACCTCCACCGCACCGGCACCCAATTGCGTGGCAACGCCTTCCAGCTTGCCGGTCTCGGATTCAATGTGCGTGGTGAAGCGCTGGCCCACGCCTTCCAGCAGTTCCGCCGAGGTGCCGACGAGGGCATCGATGGCGGCCTTCTGTTCCGTGGACGCATGGTTGACCGCGCCCAGCAGGGTTTCCAGCGTTGCCAGCAGTTCCGTGCGTTCCTGCAACATGGCGGTATCGCGCGCCATGCTTTCGGACAGCGACTGCCGCAACTCGGCGATGACTTCGGCGGCAGCACGCGGCGCTTCGGCAGCGGTCTGCATCAATCGGGAAATCTCGGCGATGGTGTCGCCGGCATGCACACGGGATTGCTCCACGATCTCGCCCGCGGTGCGTTGCAGGGTGTCGCAGACGTCCTTCTGTTGCAGGGCCGCGGCTTCACCGGCACGCGACCATTCTTCACGCAGGGCGGCGGCCAGGGATTCCAGCGAGCCGGTCCACGCGGCCAACCGTTGTCCATCCTGTTCGGCCAATGCAGCCTGCGCTTCGCGCTGCGAACGCTCCACCGAAACCAACAAGGCGGCGGCGTGTTGCTCGAACGTGGCGGAAGCCTTCGTCAGTGCGTCGCGATTTTCCGATGCAAGTGCTTCGCCCGTGGCTTGCTGGCGGGCCAGTGCGTCGTTCCAGCCTGCGGCAATCGCGGTGACGGTACCGTCCAATCGCTGCGACACGTTTTCCAGCAACCCGCTGGAACGCTGACCGAAGCGTTCGTCCAGTTGCTCAAGCGAGGTGCGCAGATCCTGCACCGAAGTAGCACTGGCCTGCTGGTGTTCCTGCAATGCACGGCGCCAGGTTTCGGTGATCTCGCCGGTGGCCGACTGCAAGCCGCCGGACACCGCTTGCAGGTGCTGTTGCACGGCCTCGCCCACGCCGGTGTGCAGCGTGGCGGTACCACGCGCGATTTCGTCCATGGCCGCCTGCATGATTGGCTGCAAGGCGCGGCTGGCAGCTTCCGATCCCTGCTGCACACTGTCGCGCAAGGACTGCTCCACCGAGGTAGCGAGCTGCGTGTAGATGGCTTCGGTACGAACGTGGAAGGCTTCCTGGCTGGCGGACTGGCGTTCGCCCGCGGCTTCGCTCTGGCGCTCGATGCCTGCGGCCATGGCCTGCAAACGTTCGACCAGTGCCGGCATCACTTCGGCCTGCTGGCGCAGCAGCTCCACCATTTCGTCACGCCGATAAGCGAGGGTGAACACGCGCAGGGCACCGGAAATCCGTGCGTCCAGCAGGCGTGCCACGTCCAGGCGTTCACGCCGGCACAACGCGGCCATCAGGCCCAGCATGGCGGAGGTGCCGATACCGGCAATGGAGGTGCCAAAGGCGAAACCCAGTCCCTTGACCGGTGCCGCCAGCGAATCGCGGATGGCTTGCAGGTCCACGGCGGTTTCCAGCGCAATGCCGGTGCCGCGCAGCGTGGCCATCATGCCCAGCAGCGTGCCGAGCATGCCCAGCAGCACCAGCAGGCCGGCGAGGTAACCGGACAACACGGGGGCCGGCAGCGCCACGCGCTCGCCTTCCACGCGCAGGCGCACGGCGTTGCGCAAGGACGGGTCGATGCGCTCCAGCCAGGTTTCCAGGCTCGCCGGCGCTTCGGACAGATCATCCAGCGCCACCTGCAACGATGCCGTCCCCTGCCGGTAACGCCGCAGCTCCATCCAGCCGGCCACGTAGGCGGCGGCAATCAGCAGGATCAGCAGCAGCGCCCACGGATGCGAGGACGCCAAGCCCAGGCCGACCCATGCGGTCACGGCCAGGCCAAGGAGGAAGAGGATCAGGTGCAAGGGAAAATTCTTCATGACATTCATTCAGTGGTTGCGCAGTGCCGCCAGCAGCCCGTCCACGGGCTGGAAGCGGACATCGAGTTCGGCCAGCAGCAGGTCCTGCATGTCCTTGGGAAAGTGGTGCAGCCAGGCATCACCCGCGGCACGCGGTGTGTCCTGGTCCATCTGCTGGAAGCGCCGGCCCAGCAGGTCCGGCACCTTCGACAACAAGGCGTGTTCACGCGGGCTGAGCACGCCTTCCATCACCACGTCCACATCGGCCAGGCGCGCCATGGCGGCGTCGCCCTGGGCGAGCCGTTCACGCAGCTGGTCACGCAAACGGCCGGTGGCAGCCTGCATGGCGTTCTGCAAAGTGACGTAGCGCCGGCGCAAGGGGCCGTAGTCGGTGGCGGCGTCCGGCTCGGCGCGCGATGCCAGCACGCGGGACAGCACGATGTCCCATTCCTTGCGGTTGCCAATGGCCTCGACCAGCCGCTGCCGCGCCTGCGCGCAGGCTTCGGTCTCTGCCGTGGTGTCCACCGTGGAAGCCAGCGGCGGCTCGGCGCGCGGACGATCAAGGGCACGCGCCAGCGCGACCGCACGCGTCCAGTCGATCCATTGGCCCAGCCGTTCCGAGAGAATCGGTTCCGAAGGCCCGTCCGCAGCATCCACGGCGCGGGCGAGCATGCGGACGAACGTCGGCCCGGTGGCGGGTGTCCGCGGTGATGCTTCCATCAATCTTGCTGGCGAAAAACCCGGCATTTTACAGGGAACCGCCAACCCACGCCCCCCTGCCCGCCACACGGGCTGCGCGACGGCGGCCATGGGCCCGCCGGGCTTGGCAGGTCTCAAGGCCGCCAGTTGGCGTTGTTTTCCCAGAATTCCATCGCCCGCCGGTAGGCCGCGCGGTCCAGCGGCACCCCGGAACCACCCTCCTCCACGCCCAGCGCATTGCGCATCATGGTGATGGGCGCCATGGGGATTTCCTCCGGCGTGGCCGTGTACAGGCAGCCGACGATGCCCCAGTCGCCCTCGATGGGCGAGCCTTCCTTCGCCAGTTGCGCCGCGCTGTACAGGATCACCACCAGATAGTCCGCCACCGGCGGTTCCACCCCTTCGAACCAGCGCACCAGCACCGGCAATTCCTGCCGGCTGCGGGCTTCATAGCCACTGCGCAGCAGGTGCCGGTTGTCGTCGGTGACCGGCACCGTCAGGCAGCGGGTGGAGGTCCAGTTGCGATGCACATGCAGCTTGCAGAACGGCGCGTAGCCGTCCAGCACCGCCAGCGGCGGGTGCTCGTTGAGATAACACTCGAACTGTTCGGGCGTGCAGTCACGAACAGTGTTCCCGCGTGGCTCACGCGGGAACAGGCGGGTACGGGCGAAGGGGATGAGGATGATCGACATGGGGAACCCGAGACGGAATTGGAGACAAGGGTACCCGGCCGGACAAGGACCCGGCCGACACAAACTCTTCTAATTCATCGCGATAAAGAGATACAATTCTGCATCCCGTCCGGCCCCGCATGCGCATGACCACCCTCAGCTTCGAGTTCTACCCGCCCAAGACCGACGAGCAGCGCGCGCAACTGGACCGCACGGCGAAGAAGCTCAAGCCGTTTGCGCCGGACTACGTGTCGTGCACCTTCGGCGCCGGCGGCTCCACGCTGAGCTACACCTCGGAGACGGTGCGCCACCTGCGCCAGCACCATGGCTTCGATGCCGCGCCACATCTTTCCTGCGTGGGCGGCAGCCGCGAGGAAATCCGCGAATTGCTGAAGTTGTACCGCGCCATCGGCTGCACCCGCATCGTTGCCCTGCGCGGCGACCTGCCCTCGGGCATGGGCCATCCGGGCGACCTGCGCTATGCCGCCGACCTGATCACCTTCATCCGCGAAGAACACGGCGATCACTTCCACATCGAAGTGGGCGCCTATCCGGAAACCCATCCGCAAGCCGAAGATGCGCTGATCGACCTGAAGCACTTCAAGGCGAAGATCGATGCCGGGGCGGATGGCGCCATCACCCAGTATTTCTACAACGCCGACGCGTATTTCCACTTCGTGGACGCGGTGCGCAAGGCCGGCGTGGACGTGCCGATCATTCCCGGCATCATGCCGATCTCCAACTTCACCCAGCTGCGCCGCTTCTCCGAAGCCTGCGGCGCGGAAATCCCGCGCTGGATCAGCAAGCGCATGCAGGCGCTGGGCGACGATGGCGACGCCATCCGCGAATTCGGTGCCGACATCGTGGCCGCGCTGTGCCGTCGCCTGACCGAAGGCGGCGCGCCCGCACTCCACTTCTACACCCTGAATCTGGCGAAACCGACGTTGTCGGTACTGTCGCGACTGGGCTGAACGCCACGGCATTGCATCTATCGCCATGCCGCCCCCGGCGGTAGGCTGTGCCGCATGGATGCCCGTCCCGCACTCCTTCGCATGCTGCTGGCGGCCGGCTTCCTTGCCATGCCGTCGATGGCCAATGCGCAAGCAACCCAACGCTGCATCGGAGCGGATGGCAGCACGGTCTATACCGATCGCCCGTGCGCGGACCTGGGTGCCATCAAGCGATTGCCCCCGCCTCCGCCCGCCGGCAGCACCCTGTCCGCCTTCCGCACCAGTTGCCCACGCAGACTGAGCGACCTGGTGCACGAGGTGTCCGCCGCCATCGACTCACGCGACGTCAATCGGCTGGCCAGCGTGTACCTGTGGTCCGGCGTCTCCACGGCCAGCGCCAACAGCGTGCTGGATCGGCTGGAGGCCATCGTGGAACGGCCGCTGGTGGACATCGTGCCGATCCGGCCCGATCCATTGCCAGCGGCAACCGACACCCCGGATGAAACGAATGGCGCGACGTCCATCGCCGACGAACCGCCACCCACCCACTACACGCCACGCCCGACCGGGCTGCGCATCGTGCAGACACTGAGGAACAGCGCCACGCCCTCCAACACCACGTTCGGGTTGCGCCGCAGCTATAACTGTTTCTGGATCACGCTCTGAGAACCTGTCCACGATCTTGCTGCGCTTGCCGGATGGCGCGCGTGCGGTGCTCGAAATGCTCATGTACCGCCTGTACATTGCGCTTTCTGCGCTCCACCACACGCCATCCGCCTGCGCTCGCGACAGAGCGTGAACAGGTTCTGGTATCGCGGCATGTCGCGCGATATGCCGGGATCACGCTTCCACTTCGGGCGAGAAGCGCAACGTGGCGATGACGCCACGCACGTCACCCGGCCGGACACTGACCTGCCACTGGTAAAGCGCGCACAGCCTGCGCACGATGGACAGGCCGATGCCGCCACCCTGCGAATGCCCGGCATGGGTGCCGCGATAACCGCGCTGGAACAGCCGCTGGGCATCCTCGCTGCTCAGGCCCGGACCGGAATCGACCACTTCCACGCCATCGGCCAGCAGCCGCACCACCACCTCGCCTTCCTGGGTGTACTTCACCGCATTGCCGATCAGGTTGCCCAGCGCGACGGACAATGCAGCTTCCGGTGAATCCACCTTCAAGCCTGGCTCGCCTTCCAGGCGCAATGCCAGGTTCTTGCCGCCCAGTTGTGCGCGATGCACGTCCAGCAACTGCTCGGAGACCTTCGCCACATCCGTATTGCCATGTCCCCGCTCGTTGCGCGAGAGCAGCAACAACGCACCGATCAAGTCCGTGCACTGCTGCTCGGCACGCTGGATGCGCAGCAGGCGGGTACGTGTTTTCTCGTCCAGCGCCGGATGTGTAAGCATCAATTCGACGGAGCCGCGGATCACCGCGAGCGGCGTGCGCAATTCATGGCTGACGTCGGCATTGAATTCACGGTCACGCTGGACCACTTCGGTCAGCCGCGCGGCGTAATCATCCAGCGCTTCAGCCAACTGTCCGACTTCGTCTTCGGGGAAGTGCGGCGCCAGCGGCTGTGGATCGCTGCTGCCACGATAGGCGCGCAGGCGAGCCGCCAGCTCGGACACCGGGCTCATCACCCGTGATGCCGACCACCATCCCACCACCAGCGAAAGCATGCTGAACAGCAGCACGGAAAGATAAAGCGCACGCTTGAGCTGGGTCTCGCCGCGTATGGTCTGGGAGATGTCGTACGCGAGGAAGAACCATTCTTCCCCTGTCTTGCGCACGGCAAGCTTGTAGGCAAACGGTTCGCCGCGCTCATCCACACCGGTGATGTTGTGGTTGCCATTGGGCAAGTCATACCAGTCCGGCTCTTCGGAGCGGAGTGCTTCGAAGCGATCCTGGCGCACCACCCTCGCGAACATCTGCTGGACCGGCAAGTCCGGGTTCTTGGACGTATCCAGGTAATACCGGCGCGCATACTCATCGATGTTGCGGTCCATGACGTCCTGGACCAGTTGATTCTCCACACGCTGACGTGCGTAGTCGGTGAGATACGCGAAAAGCGCGGTGAGTCCCGTGCCGAACAGCACGAAGGACAGGATGATGCGGGTACGCAGCCGCCTTCTGTAACTGCGGCGTGGCCGCCGCTGCGTTTTCTCAGGCTGGGTTGCTGACATCTGGCGCGGCGATGCGGTAACCGATCCCGTGACGGGTCTGGATGTAAGGTGTTTCGAACGGCTTGTCGATCACCGCACGCAACCCATGGATGTGCACGCGCAAGGAATCCGAATCCGGCAGCTCCTCGCCCCACACGCGGGTTTCCAGTTCCTGGCGCGTCACCACTGCCGGGGAAGCTTCCATCAACGACTGCAGGATCTTCAGTGCAGTCGGGTTGAGCTGCAGCAGCTTGCCCTGGCGGCGCACTTCCAGCGTATCCAGGTTGTATTCCACTTCGCCGACTTCCAGCACCCGCGTCTGCACGCCCTTGCCACGGCGCGATAGCGCATTGAGGCGGACTTCCACTTCCTGCAGGGCAAACGGCTTGATCAGGTAATCGTCCGCGCCGGAGTCGAAACCGGCCAGCTTGTTGTCCAGCGAATCGCGCGCGGTCAGCATCAGCACCGGAGTCTGCTTGCGCGCTTCGTTGCGCAGCTTGCGGCAGACTTCCAGCCCATCCATGCCGGGCAGGTTGAGGTCCAGCACGATGGCGTCGAACTCGTGGACGATGGCCAGGTGCAGGCCGGTCACGCCGTCGGCGGCAAAGTCCACCGTATGCCCGCGGTCTTCCAGGTAATCACCCAGGTTGGCTGCGATGTCGCTATTGTCTTCAATGACCAGGATGCGCACGGGATTCTCGATTCCAATTGGCGGGTTGGCATAGACCACCCTGGCGGCGGCTGGTTCCCGGAACCGGCCACCGCAGGACGCGCGGCTATTCTGACACAGTCCATGGTGGGTCCCTGTGCAGGCCAGCCAGCAGCAAATCCGGACTCGGAGCCTGTTTACGGGCTGTCACGAGCGCAGGCGGATGGCGCGTGATGGAGCGCAGCAAGATCGTGGACCGGTTTTCAGGGCTTCCTGCAGACCCAGTCTATGACCTCGCCGGCCACGTCCAGCCCATTGGTTTCTTCCACGCCCTCCAGGCCCGGCGTGGAATTCACCTCCAGCACCAGGGGGCCGCGATGGGAGCGGATCAGGTCCACGCCCGCCACACCGAGGCCCAGTACCCGTGCGGCTCGCACCGCCATGGCACTCTCTTCATCACTGGCGACGGCCGGCTCCCCCACCCCGCCACGATGCAGGTTGGAACGGAAATCACCCTCCGGCGCCTGCCGGCGCATGGCAGCCACCACGCGATCGCCCACCACGAAACAGCGCAGGTCACTACCCTGCGCTTCGCCGATGAACTCCTGCACCAGAAAATTGGCCTGCAGGCCGCGGAAGGCTTCGATCACGCCGCGCGATGCGGACAGCTTTTCGGTCAGCACCACGCCTGCCCCCTGGCTGCCTTCAATGAGCTTCACCACGTGCGGCGGCGGGCCCAGCATGGAAAGCAGGTCGGCGGTGTCGTCCGGATTGTCGCCGAACACGGTCATGGGCAAGCCAATGCCCTCTGCCGCCAGCAATTGGTGTGCGCGCAGTTTGTCCCGCGCACGCAGGATGGCATCGGATGGATTGGGCGTACGGCAACCCATCAGTTCGAACTGCCTGAGCACTGCCGTGCCGTAGCGGGTGACCGAAGCACCGATGCGGGGGATCACGGCGTCGTACCCGGCCAAGGGCTTGCCCTTGTGGTGCATGGCGAAGCGGCCTGCCTCGATGCTCATGTAGCAACGCAGGGGATCCAGCACGCGCACGCTGTGCCCACGCTCGCGTGCAGCCTCCACCAATCGCCGGGTCGAATACAGCCCGCTGTTGCGGGAAAGGATGGCCAGCTTCATCAGGATCGCGCGCGATGGATTCCGGGGACCGCCCGCCCCTTGCGGAAGCGACGGACCGCAGATGATACGCGCATCGTGTTACATGCCGGGTGCACTGCAGGCCACGGCCCTCACGCACATGGCGTTGCCGTCAGCGCTTCACGTCGAAGCTGGATTCGCTGAGGAAGGCTTCCACGTCACGTGTGCCGACCAGGTTGAAATCCCCCGGGATCGAGTGCTTCAGGCACGCCGCGGCCAGGCCGAAATGGAGGCCATCCGCATCCGTCATGCCCGACAACATGCCGTGCAATACACCTGCCGCAAACGCGTCACCGGTACCGATGCGATCCACGATGCCCGCGACTTCGTAGACGGGCGTCAGCAGCAATCCGTCCACGCCGCGCAACGCGGTCATCGCGGACAGTGCGTGATGATCCACGCTGCGCTGCACGCGCACCGTGGCCGCCATGCGGCGCAGGTTCGGGAAGGCTTCGAAGGCAGCGGCCGAGGCGGCGGCGAAACGCTCCTGTGGCGAGCCCTGATCGAACGTTGTGTCCAGCACCACTTCAATGTCGCGATGGCTGGCGAACATCACGTCGGCTTCGGCCATGATGCCGCGCAACAGGCCCGGCGCATCGCCACGCCAGGCTTCCCACAAGGCGGGCCGGAAATTCCCGTCGAACGACACCGTCACGCCGGCCGCACGTGCGGCGCGCATCGCTTCCAGGGTGGCCTGTGCCGAAGCCGCGCCCAATGCCGGGGTGACCCCGGACACGTGGAATACCTCGGCACCTTCCAGCAAGACAGGCCAGTCATGGCGCCCGCCCCCTGCAGCGGCAAACGCGGAACCCGCGCGGTCGTAAAGCACCTCGCTGGGCCGTTGCACGGCGCCGGTGGTCAGGAAATACAGCCCCATGCGGCCATCAGTGGCCTGCACGGCGGCCGTCGATACGTTGTGCCGGCGCAGTTCACCCACCACGGCCTCGCCCAAGGCATTCGCGGCCACCACGCTGACCATGGACGCCCGGTGTCCGAAGCGTGCCATCGATACCGCCACGTTGGCCTCCGCACCGCCCATCCGTACATCCAGTGCGGGCGACTGCAGCAACAGCTCCCGGCCCGGCGCGCTCAGGCGCAACAGCAACTCACCGAAACACACGATACGTCCCGACACAGCCTGCTCCCCTTGGTTCTGGACCCGCCCGGAACCTGGCAAGGCACCGGGATCAATTTTTGTCCCCGGGGACAAATTACCTCCGGAAACAAATAGTTGTTGTTGCAGCGCACACTCTGCTAAGTTTTTTGACCAGCGGTGTCATTCTACCGTGCGATTGATCCGATTTGCTCTTTTCCAACCCTGCAAAGTCGCCGCAGAGCGACCATGATGCCCTTGAGGAGGGGACTACATGAACATCAGGACCCGCAACAAAAAGACACCGGTTACCTTGCTGGCGATTTCCATAGGATTGGCCCTGCAGGCCAATGCGGCATTTGCCCAGGAAAGCAGCCCCGCAGCATCGGAAGAAGCCATCAGCCTGGATACCGTGAAAGTCACCGGTTATCGCGCAAGCATGGAAAAAGCGCTGGACATCAAGCGAAGCGAAGCCGGTGTGGTCGACGCGATCGTGGCCGAGGACATCGGCAAGTTCCCGGACCTCAATCTGGCTGAATCGTTGCAGCGCATTCCGGGCGTGGTCATCACCCGTGACGCAGGCGAAGGCCGCAACATCTCCGTCCGCGGCCTGAACGCTGATTTCACGCGTGTACGCCTCAACGGTCTGGAAGCATTGACCACCACCGGTGGCACCGACAGTTCCGGCGGCGCCAATCGTGGCCGCGGCTTCGACTTCAATGCCTTCGCATCCGAGCTCTTCAGCCAGGTCGTCGTCCGCAAGACGCCGTCCGCTGAAGTCGAGGAAGGTTCGCTGGGTGCAACCGTCGACCTCCGCACGGCACGTCCGTTCGACTACGACGGCTTCACGCTGTCCGCAGCCGCACAGATGGGCTTCAATGATCTTTCCAGCACCGCCAATCCGCGCGTATCGGGACTGATCAGCAATACATGGGCCGACGGCAAATTCGGCGCATTGCTGTCCGTTGCCTACAGCGATCGTGAAATCATCGAAGAAGGTTCAAGCACCGTGCGCTGGGATCCTTCGTCGGCAAATGGCGGCTTCAACGCCGCTTCGACGGCAGAATCCAGGGCTGCATCCACTTTCCATCCGCGCATCCCGCGCTATGGCGTGATGGTGCACGATCAACAGCGCCTCGGTGTAACCGGTTCGCTGCAGTTCAAACCAAGCACGAATACCCTGTTTACCCTTGATGGTCTGTACTCCAAGTTCGACGCAACGCGTACCGAGGACTATATCGAGGCGGTTTCGTTCAGCCGGTCAGGTGCAGCAGGCAAGCCAGCCACCGTGGTCAAGCAAAGCGTGGTGGATGCAAACGGCAACCTGGTTTACGGCGTATTCGACAACGTGGATGTCCGTTCCGAGTCGCGCTATGACGAGCTTTCCACCGAATTCAAGCAGATCAACCTGTCTGGTGAACATCGTTTCAGCGACAGTTTCAAACTCAGTGGCCTGGTTGGCCACTCGTCTTCCGTGCACGACAACCCCATCCAGACCACCATCATCATCGACAAGCTGGATGCAGATGACTACGTATGGGACTACCGCGGCAATAGCCGCTTGCCCTCGTTCAACTACGGCACGGTCGACGTCACGGATCCCACCGGCTGGACACTGGCTGAAATCCGCCTGCGTCCGCAATGGGTGGAAAACACCTTCGATACCGCGCAACTGGATTTCGCATGGAACCTGGCGCCCAGCTTTACCCTGAAAGGCGGCGTGCAGGCCAAGGAGTATCAGTTCACGAGCCGTGAATGGCGTCGTGCCAGTGAAACAGTGGTTCCTTCCATTACCCAAACGCAGCGTGACCAGTTGAACAAGCTGGTGGGCCTGGCCGGCATCAACGTCAGCGGGAATCCCTCGAACTGGGTCGTGCCGGACGTGGATGCCTACAACCAGTTGCTGGACATCTACAGCAACAGCGGCATTTTCGCGGTTTCCAACCAGATCACCGGCGTGGCCGGCAACAACCGCACCGTCACCGAGAAGAACCAGGGCTTCTACCTGCAAGGCGACTTCTGGTTCGATGCAGGCTCGATACCGGTATCGGGCAACGTGGGTGTCCGCCACGTCAAGACCGAGCAGACGTCACGAGGTGTTGGCGTGGTAGGCAGCACTCTGGTGCCGGTGACGGTAAGCCGGGACTACAGCGACACGCTGCCATCGCTCAACCTGGTCGCCCAGGTGACGCCGGACTTCCTGGTCCGATTCGCGGCGGCCAAGGTCATGGCCCGTCCGGGCCTGGGCAACATTGGCGCCGGCGTGACCGTCAGCGTCAGCGGCGGCAACCGCACCATCACCGCAGGCAATCCATTCCTGGATCCATTCCGCGCCACCACGTATGACCTGGGCTTCGACTGGTTCTTCGGTGAAGGCTCGTTGCTCGGCGTGGGCTTGTTCTACAAGGACATTGATTCCTATGTGCAGACCACGCGCGAGAGCCGCGTATTCAACACCATTCCGGGATTGGACCCTGCATTGCTCAATGGCACCACGGCCCTGCCGACGGATGAATTCATCTACAACTTCCCGGTCAATACCTCGGGTGGCCCGCTTCGTGGTGTCGAGCTCAACTATCAACAATCCTTCACGTCGCTTCCGGGCAAATGGGGCAACACGGGCGTGCAGTTGAGCTATACCTACGTTGACTCGCAGATCCAGTACACGACCTCGACGGGCGTACCCACCATCAAGACCGACTTGCTGGGGCTGTCCAAGCATTCGTACGCCGGAACGTTGTTCTACGAAGGGGAGCAACTCTCGGCACGCGTTTCACTGACCCAGCGTGACGACTACCTGACCACTGCTCCCGGCCGCAACTCTTCCGCTGCACTGCCCGTGGGACCCGGCAACAATGACGTGGAAGGCACCAAGGGAACGACCACCGTGGATGCTTCGCTCAGTTGGAAGATCGATGACCAAATCCAGTTGACCCTGGAAGGCATCAACTTGACCGACGAGTGGAATGACCAGTGGATCGACTCCGCCGCCGACCGCTCGGTGTCCTACACGCATACGGGACGCCAATTCATGATCGGTATCCGTTACAAGTTCTGACACGCGTCCGTATTGCTCTACGGAACCGGGGCCGCTCATGCGGCCCCGGTTTTTTTGTTTGCAGTGGCCATCACATTGCGGCGAAATAGCGATTACCTTCAATGACATGGCCGTCGTGCTGCTGTTGCAGCGCAAGATGCCATTCCTTTCCCGCACTGTTAGCTTTGCGTTTGACCAGCGGTGTCATTCCGGCGGTCTCTGCTTGGAACATACCGATTGCACCACACACGAATCAGGCATTCCTGGGAGGGAATTGATGATGCAGCGAAACGTCAATCGCAAAAAGACACCGGTTACCTTGCTGGCAACCGCCATTGCTTTTGCTCTCTCTGCCCCACTGGCGG
>JBQGFJ010000067.1:0-9433 GCA_052040085.1 Pseudoxanthomonas sp. | reverse complement strand
GGATGGCTGCCTTGCGGCCTCAGCCTCAGCGTGTTGACTGCTGCCTGGTTGCAGGCCAGTGCGCGCGATGCCGCGCTGACCATGGCGGTGTTCGGATTGGCCACGCTGCCGGTGATGCTGCCGTTGACATGGTCGGGTGCCCGCATGGGACGCTGGCTGCAACGCCCCGGATTGCGCACGGCCGCCGCCATGCTGGTGCTTGCCATGGGGCTGGTGACGCTGGCATCCCCCTGGTTGATGCAGGTCCCCGCATTGCACGGCGTGCTGACCGCACTGGGTTGCCGCTTGCCCGGATAAAAGCGCTATCCCTTCTGCGACAACAGGATGGCAATGGGGCGCGTGCCCTCGAACTCGGCGAGGATCATCACGATGCAAGCGGTGACCGGAACAGCCAGGAACGCACCCGGGATGCCCCACAGCGCAGTCCACACGGTCAGGCTTACCAGAATCATGAAGGGACTCAGATTCAGCGAGTTGCCCATCAGGAAAGGATCCAGAAGGTTGCCGATCAGGAACTGCACCACCGACAGCAGCATGGCGAGGATCAGCACGGTCTTGATGTCGCCGAACTGAAGCAGGGCAAAGCCGACCGGGAACAGCACACCCAACACGGAGCCGATGTAGGGAACATAGTTGAGCAGACCGATCAGCAACGCCCAGAACGCGGCCAGTTCCACACCCATCCACTTCAGGATGATCCAGCTCACGAAGCCCAGCAGCACGCTGAGCAGGGTCTTCAGTGCCAGATAGGTGCCGATGCGGCCGTTGATGTCGGTGATGACGCGGCGGATGCGCGCCACTCGATCCGGGTCATGGGAAAGCTTGTCGATCTTCTTGCTGAAAGGGCCACGTTCCAGCAACAGGAAGGCAACGTAAAGTCCCACCACGGACAGGCTGGCCAGTATCGATGTCAGCGAGAGCACGATCAGGCCGGCCATCTTCTGCAGGTTGACCTGGTCCAGCACGCTCTGGCGGATCGTGTGCCAGCTGGGTTCGGATTCGATGCCGACGAGTATTGCGCCCCGTTGCACCATGGAAACCATGGATGCCTGATAGTGCGGTGCCTGCTCGATCATCATGTTGATGCTGTTCATCACCATCCAGCCCACGATGGCCAGTGCACCGGCGATGATCAGGCTCGACAGCGCGTAATGGACCTGCATGGGGAGTGCGGGTCCAATCTTCGGGATGCGGGCCAGGAACCGCGTCATGCCGATGATGACGTAGACCACCAGCACGCTGAACACGATGGGGATGAAGATGTTCCGGCCGATGTACAGCACCCAGCCCACGAACACGGCGAACACGGTTCCGTAAACCAGTGCCTGGAATCTGTCGTTCATGCGGATAACGGACCTGTGTGGCGAAGAGGGGCGGGCAACTCCGGGGCATGTCCGGAATCCCCTGCCGGGCGGGGCCTATTGTGGTGCAATCCCCGCGCTGCATGTAACCCCTTCCGATAACAGGCCGAGGCCGCAGAGGGGAGGTGCGTCCTCCCAATGGAAAAGGACGGGTTTCCCCGTCCTTTTCCGTGTTGCGTGCATGGCAGGTGGATTACCAGATGACGACGCGCTTGTCCTCCGGACGCACCATGGCGTCGCCCACCTTGCAGTCGAACGCAGCAGCGAATGCCGGCAGGTTGGACGGCGCACCGATGGCGCGGAAGTTGGCCGGCGAATGCGAATCCGTGGTCAGGCGCACCTTCAGTTCGTCCGGGGTGAAGTTGCGGCGCCACACATTGGCCCAGTTCATGAAGAAGCGCTGGTCCTGCGTGTACCCATCAACCTCGCCCGCATCACGGCCTTCCAGTGCCTTTTGCAAAGCGTCGTAGGCCACTGCCAGGCCACCCAGGTCGGCGATGTTCTCGCCCATGGTCAGTTTGCTGTTGACGTGGATGCCGTCGATGGACTCATAGGCATCGAACTGCTCGCCCAGCAGCGAGGTGCGCTGTTCGAAGCCGCTGCGATCGGCGTCGGTCCACCAGTTGTGCATGTTGCCCTTGGCATCGAAACGGCTGCCCGAATCGTCGTAGCCATGGATCATTTCATGGCCGATCACCGCGCCGATGCCGCCGTAGTTGAGTGCGTCGTCGGCGTTCGGGTCGAAGAACGGCGGCTGCAGGATGGCGGCCGGGAACACGATCTCGTTGCGCGTGGAGTTGTAGTAGGCGTTGACCGTTTGCGGCGGCATGAACCACTCGCTGCGATCCACCGGCTTGCCGATCTTGTCCAGGCGGTAGCGGGCGTTGAACGCAGCGGCGGCCAGCACGTTGGCAACGTAGCTGTCACGGTTGGTCTGCAGGCCATCCCATGAGCGCCAGTTGTCCGGATAACCGATCTTCGGCGTGAAGCTGGCCCACTTTTCCAGTGCCTGCGTCTTGGTTTCGTCGCCCATCCACTGCAGGTTTTCCAGGCGTTGCTTGAGTGCGTCGCTCAGGTTTTCCACCAGTGTCTGCATGCGCGCCTTGGATTCGGCGGGGAAAGCGGCATCCACGTAGAGCTGGCCCAGTGCTTCGCCGGCACCTTCATTGAGCGTGCCCAACACGCGCTTCCAGCGCGGCTGCTGTTCGGCCTGGCCGCGCAGGGCCTGGCCATAGAAGGCGAAGTTCTGGTCGGCGAAGGCGTTGCTCAGATAAGGCGCTGCGCCGTCGATTTCATGGAAGCGCAGGTAGGCCTGCCAGTCCTGTACCGGCACGTCGTCCAGCATGCGGTTCACTTCGGTGAAGAAGTCCTGCATGGACAGCGAGAACATCGCTGGCCGTGCCACGCCCACCGTGTCGAAGAACGTGCCCCAAGGGAAATTGGGAGTCAGTGCATCGGCCTGTTCGATGCTGGTGGGGGTGTAGCGCTTGGCCGGATCGCGCAGTTCCACGCGCGCCGTGGAAGCCTTGGCCAGACGGGTCTCGAATGCCACCACGGCTTCGGCCTGCTTGGCTGCGGTTTCACTGTCCACGCCGGCCAGTTCCAGGGTCTTGCGCACATGCTCCAGCAGTGCCGCGCGGGCCTTCACGTAGTCCGGGCGGTCTTCCAGGTAGTAGGCGCGTTCCGGCAGCGAGAGTCCGCCCTGGCCGGCATAGGCGATGACCATGTCGGAGTTCTTGTAGTCGGCATTGCCGCCGAAGCTGAAAAGCTGGCTGCGGCCCTGTGCATGGCTGTTTGCGATGAAGTCGGCGATGGCCTGCTTGGAATCGAGTGCGTTGATCTGGTCCAGGAGGGGTTGCAGCGGCGTGATGCCGGCGGCTTCGATGGCGGCTTCATCCAGGCCCGTGGCGAAGAAGTCGCCCACCAACTTACGCACGCCGGTGGCGGAGGTGTCGGCAGCGGCGGCTTCGGCCAGCTTCTGCTGGATTTCCAGCGAGCGCTCGCCCAGGATTTCGAAGGTGCCCCAGGTGGTGCGATCAGCCGGCACCGGGTTGGCGGCCAGCCAGTTGCTGTTGACGAAGCCATTGAGGTCGGCGCAGGCATCGATGGCGGTGTTCAGGTCGGCGGCTTGCAGCGTGATCGGCTGGGTCTTGATGGACGACAGGTCGAATGCGGGCGTGGATGCCGTGGCGGCCGGGGTTTCGCTCTTCTGGCAGGCAGCCAGCACGGTGGCGACCGAGAAGGCGAGGGCAAGCGGTTTCAGGTGACGCGGGATCATCGGGGTCTCCGGTAAGTCGGCACGGGGGCGGATCGCCCGGGCACCGGAAAGCATGACGGCCGGCAATGCCGGCCACGTGGTGCCATTTTACTCCCGGGGTCGTGGGGTGGACGTGGCGCAAGTCAGTACGTCAGGCCAATGCCGTCGCCGGGCAGGGGATTTCGCGCTTTTCGCGGTTGCTGTCCACGGCCAGTTCCAGCAGCCGCATCACGTCGAGGGCTTCGGCTGCGGTCACCGGGGGGGGCCGGCCTTCGCGCAAGGCATCGTGGATGCCCAGGTAGTACTGGCGGTAATCGCCTGGCAGGGTATCGATGGTTTCCCGATGCGGCTGGCCTTCGATCCAGGTCGTTTTCTCGCCGTCCAGGGGGTCATGGCCCCAGCCTGCAGTGCCGGGCGTGGCGCCACTCCTCAACTGCGCCTCCTGTGTATCCAGACCTTGCTTGAGGTAACTGCCGCGAGTGCCATGCAACGCGAAGCGCAGGCGCGGATCAGCCACCAGCGCGCCGGCATGCAGGACGACCCGGCGTGTTGGATAGCGCAGGCGCACTTCGAAACAGTCGTCCACCCGTGCGCCCTCGCGCTGGATGGCGATATCGGCATACACCGCTTCGGGCATGCCGAATAACTGCAAGGCCTGGTCCAGCAAATGCGGCCCCAGGTCGAACCACAGTCCACTGCCCGGGACATCCTGCTCGCGCCAGCGATCCTGCACCACCGGGCGATAACGATCGAAATGCGAGCGGAATTCGACGACTTCACCCAGGGCATCGTCTTCCAGCAGGCGGCGCACGGTCAGGAAGTCCGCATCCCAGCGCCGGTTGTGGAACACGCTCAGCATGCGGCCTGCCTGCGTGGCCGCGTCCATGACGGACCGTGCTTCGGCGGTGTCCAGGGCGAAGGGCTTGTCCACCACCACGTGCTTGCCGTGGGCCAGTGCAGCCCGTGCCTGAGGGGCATGCAGGCTGTTCGGGGTGGCAATCACCAGCAAGGCAACCGCCGGGTCTGCGAAGGCTTCCGCTGCATCCGCCACTACCCGCACATCGGGATGGTCGGCGTGGACCTTGCCTGCATCGCGGGATACCACCGTGTGCAGCCGCAATCCGGGCACGCTGGCGATCAGCGGGGCATGGAATACCTTGCCGGCCAAGCCGTAGCCCAGCAGGGCGACGTTGATGGGGTCGTTCATTCGCTTATTCCGTCTTTTCATCAGGCTGGCACGGGGTTCCACCGGCAGCCGGTCCATCATAGGGAAGTTGCCGGCAGCGGGTTGCCGCCGGCAAGGAGGGCCGGGCGCCCATGTTGTGGCTTGCCCGGCAAGTCCGTAGGCTGCCCTGCCGCCCCGGGAGCGCACGACATGTATCGATTGCAGACGTTGTTGATGCTGCTGTTGCTGGCCTGCGCCCCCTTGGCGCAAGCGGCAGGAAAGGTGACCTCCGTCCCCGAGCTGGATATTTCGCGCTATGCCGGGCACTGGCATGAAATCGCGCGCTTGCCCAATGCATTCCAGTCGCAGTGTGCCGGCGATGTCACCGCCCATTACAGCCTGCGCGAGGATGGCCTGGTGGGAGTGCGCAATGCATGTCGCACCCATGAGGGCGAACTGGACGCGGCCGAGGGTGTGGCCCGGCCGGTCAAGGACCATCCGGGCCGGCTGGAAGTGCGTTTTGCGCCGGACTGGTTGTCCTGGTTGCCGCTGGTATGGGCCGACTACTGGGTGATTGCCCTGGACCCCGGCTACACCTGGGCGCTGGTGGGCCATCCGACACGCAAATACCTGTGGGTCCTGTCGCGATCACCGTCCATGGAGCAGCAGACGTTCGATGAGATCACTGAGCGTGCCAAGGCCATGGGGTACGACCTGGAGCCGCTGGTCGTATCGGCTCCCCTGCATTGACCAAGGCTGCCAGCCATCCGCCGCAGCGGTACCATGTCCGCACGAAACCGGTTGCTGGAGAGTCGTGATGCGTTCGATGCTGTTGGCGATATTGATGCTGTCGTGCGCAGTCGCTGCGCAGGCCGGCGAACACGAGACATTCGGCGCCGGGGTTCCCGCGGGTGAAGCCGTACCAGTCTCGCTGGCGGTGAAGGATCTCGAGGCGCATGCCGGTGGGCCACGCATATTCAGTGGCCGCATTACCCAAGTCTGCCAGAAGGAGGGTTGCTGGGCGATGCTGGAAGACAATGGCGAAGCAGCACGCGTGTTGATGGGCGACCATGATTTCTACCTGCCCAAGGACGTGCGCGGTGCCGCAGAAGTCCATGGCGTGCTGTCGAAGGTGGAGTTCTCTCCCGAAACCCTCAAGCGTCTGGCCGAAGCACCCGGGCGTAGTGGCCCGGTGCCCACGTTCGAATACCGGATCGTGGCCAAGGGCATTTCGGTGGATGCCGACGATGCCTACACCAACGGGGCGCAGGCCGGATCCTGAGCCGGATGCCTGTATTGAACATTCGCAAGGCGTGGCGCTTGTCCAGCGCAGCCCGGCGCTGCATGGAGTTGCGCGCAACATGAATCTCCCCCTGCACATGGGCCTGCTGGGCGTGGTCGAAGCCATGCTGATTGCGTTCGCCATCGGCTTGCTGGTCTGCGCTTTGTGGCAATGGGTATGCAAGCGTTGCGGATGGAGTGCGGGGCATGCGCTGGGCTGGGCCTGCGTGTTTTCGGTGGCCATCGCCGCCGGCGTGGATGCCTGGAACATGTTCTATCTGGGCATGGTGCGGCTGGAATCACCGCTGTACGCACGCATGGCATTGGAAAACATCCATGATCCGGACTCATTGGGCTCGCGCGTCCTGGCGCAAGCCGGGGGAGCACTCGCCGGGGTGGGTCTTGGTTGGCATTGGTTCAGCCGCGGATGGCGTGAAGAATCCGTGCAGCCCGGCACGGAAAACGGCGATATCGGCACGTGAATTTCACCGTGCCATGACATTTGCACGCGCGGCTTACGTCGCGCTCACCACGCATTAACGAAGGGCCTACACACGCGATAAAGCCGTGTGGTTAAGCACGCGTGGAGGTGCGTTCCCGGCCGCAAGATCGGTTCATCCGTGGCGTTGCATCGTGGCTTCGCGCAATCCACCAGCGCACTTTCCATCCACTAGGAGCAACAACATGAGCAATCGCAAGCATGCATCCAATACCCGTCGTGGCACGCCACTGATGCTGGCCTTGGCCACCGCGTTGGCCATGCCGCTCGCCTTCGCCCAGGACCAGCAGGCCGATACGTTGATGCAAACTTCCGAAGCAGCATCCACGCAAGTCGACCCGGCGGTGCCCACGGGGGGTGAAACGCCCCGCAAGCCCACATGGGATGAACTGGACACCGACCGTGACGGTCTGGTCAGCCAGGCCGAAGCGGCCGCGGATGCCGAGCTGGCCCGCATCTTCGACCAGGCCGATGCCGATGCCGATGGCAAGCTGAGCAAGGATGAATACCGCAGCTTTGCGGGCGGTGATTACGACGACCGCAAGCCGGTGCCTTGATCACGGCAGTTGCATGTCGTGACCGCGGATGGTCATGACCGTGTACGGAAGGAAGGCGGCGAAAGCCGCCTTCCTTGTTTGCGTTGGTATCCTGTGCAACCCGCTGCAGGAGACGACGCAATGGCCAGACCCATTCAATGGGTAGGATTCGATGGTGACGATACGCTCTGGAAGAGCGAGGACTACTATCGCGCCGCGGAGGCCGAATTCGAGCGCATCGTCGGCCACTACATCGACCTGAGTGATTCGCGCACCTTGCAGCATCTGCTGGACGTGGAGCGGCGCAACCTGCGCATCTTCGGGTACGGCGCCAAGGGCATGACGTTGTCCATGATCGAAGCCGCCATCCAGCTCACCGAAGAGCGCATCACTGCGCGCGACCTGCACAGGGTGATCGAGATCGGACGGGAAACCCTGCAGCATCCGGTCGAGTTGATCGATGGCATCCGTGAGGCGGTGGAAGCCATTGCCGCCAGGCACGAGATCGTCCTGATCACCAAGGGCGATCTGTTCCATCAGGAAACCAAGATCGAACAATCCGGTCTGGCCGACCTGTTCCATCGCATCGAAGTGGTTTCCGAGAAAGACCCGCCCACCTATCTGCGCGTCTTGCGTGAGCTGGACGTGGCGCCAGAACGCTTCGTGATGATCGGCAATTCCTTGCGTTCGGACATTGCACCCGTGGTGGGACTGGGTGCATGGGCCATCCACATGCCTTACCACCTGACCTGGGCGCACGAAGCCGAGCATGATCTCGAAGGAGAACATGCGCGCATGCTGTCCGTGTCATCCGCCGCCGAGTTGCTTGCCGCGATTGAAACCATCGAGTCGCGGACTGCTTCCGTGGCGGAATGAGCAGCTTTTTTGGTTCATCGCATAGGTTCAATGACATTGCGATGTAGGTCCTGCCTGCGGCAGCATCACGCGAAGAACATTTCGTGCGCTGCGCGCCCGAGTCCCTTTTGACTGGGCCAAAAGGAACCAAAAGCCCTTCGCCTGACGCCTGCCGATTCGGCTTCGCCGAATCGGTGCCCTGCGCTTCTCGATCGACGGCACGGCCCCCAAACTCGCTGCGCTCAAACAAGGGGGCCTCTTCGGCCCCGTCGCCCTGCGATGCTCGGCTGGCTTTAGGGCGAGGAAGATTAAAGGCCAGGGCCAAAGCCACACGATCACGCCAATCGACGAAGAACCTTTTTTTGCGCAGCAGCATAAATGCCAGGTGTATGCGTGCTTGCCATGGCGTCGAGAGCATGAAGGATTAAAAGCGGGTTCATCTCGTGCCGACCATCTTGTGACATATCCCACATTTGGATGGGTGTCCGGAGAATGCAGATGAGTGGTCGGATTCTTTCGCGCTGGGGTATCGCCACCATGTTGGCGGCGGGCTTGGGCATGTCGGTGTTCGTTGCGGCGCCGGCACGTGCCAATGGAAATGATTGGGTGCGGGTGGCGGTGGATATCGCCGATGTGATTTACCACTCCGGTCAACCGTACTACCGCCATGGTCATGGCTACGGACCGCGTGATCGCCTGGTCGTGGTGTATGACCGCTATCACCGCCCGGTCTACTACCGTGAGGTGGAGCGCGTGGTCTACAGGCCCGCTCCCCGTGCGCGTGGCTATGTCCCGGTGTATTACCCGGTGCATCATGCCGCGCCACGGTATGACGCCTATCGCTACAACGCCCGTCATGACCATCGCTACCGCGACAGTCGCCGTGATCATCGCCGCGACGATCGCTACGATGCCCGATACGATCGCCGCCGGGACGGGCGCGGGCGCTGAGGCATGCAAGGGCAGTCGTGCGATGACGGCACATGGTCGGCATAATGCCGGCCATGACACGTCCCGGAATCCGGCTGCCGATCCTGTTCTCGTTGCTGCTGCCCGCCATGCAGGTTTCGGCGCAGGAGCAGACGACGGATTCCGCCGATGGGCAACACCAAACGGCATACGCGCCACGTAGCGGCAATGCATGGATTGACCGCCATCTGGTCGACATCAATCATTACGCGGCCCGTTATCCCGACAGCTTCCTCGATGAACTGGCCCGTTACCACGCGGTGCCACGTGCCTATGCCGATGCCTTGCTGAGGCAGCCGGAATGGACGCCGGCCGATGTGTACATGGCCTGTGCGCTCGCGCAGGTATCCGCGCGGCCGTGCCGTGCAGTGGTGCGTGAATGGGCGCGTGACCATGAAGGCGGATGGGAAGCGGTGGCCGAGCGCCTGGAGGCCGGCCCGGGTTCCGAACCCTATCGACGTCTGCGGAAGGGCATCACCGACAGCTATCAGCGCTGGGCGCGGCCACCGC
>JBQGFJ010000066.1:0-1686 GCA_052040085.1 Pseudoxanthomonas sp. | reverse complement strand
TTTCCTGTCGATGGCCGCGGCGTTGCCCGGCTGCTGCGCACGCATACCTCGGGTGTGCAGGTGCGTTACATGGGTGAGCACAAACCGCCGCTGCGCATGATTGCCGCCGGCAAGGTGTACCGCAGCGACAGCGACCAGACCCACTCGCCGATGTTCCATCAGGTGGAAGGCCTGCTGGTGGACGAGCACTCCACCTTCGCCGACCTCAAGGGCACGCTGGCCGAATTCGTGCGTGCCTTCTTCGAGCGTGATTTCGAGATGCGCTTCCGTCCCAGCTATTTCCCGTTCGTGGAGCCGGGTGCGGAAGTGGATATCGCCTGGCAGCAGCCGGATGGCAGCACACGCTGGCTGGAAGTGCTGGGTTGCGGAATGGTGCATCCGAACGTATTGAAGAGCTGCGGCATCGATCCGGAGCGCTACACCGGCTTCGCCTTCGGGCTTGGCGTGGAGCGTTTCGCGATGTTGCGTTACGGCGTCAACGACCTGCGGGCGTTCTTCGAAAACGACGTGCGTTTCCTCAGGCAATTTGCCTGAGAGCCGTGATTGGTGATTCGTGATTGGTGATTCGGAGAAACGGATCATCGACAGGGACACTGACTGCGGCAGCATTGCTTCCACGAATCACGAATAACCCAACACGAATCACGGCCTTCAAATGAAATTCTCTGAAAACTGGTTGCGCAGCCACGTTCCCACCCAGGCCAGCCGCGAGGAACTGGCGGCCACGCTGACGGCGATAGGCCTGGAGGTGGAGGACGTCACCCCGCTGGGTGGCAGCCTGGACAAGGTGGTGGTGGCGCGCATCGTGTCGGCGGAAAAACACCCGGAAGCTGATCGCCTCCAGGTCTGCCAGGTCGATGCCGGTGGCGGTGAACACCTGCAGATCGTGTGTGGTGCGCCGAATGCGCGCGCCGGCCTGGTCGCTCCACTGGCGATGGTGGGTGCCAGCTTCGGCGATTTCGCCATCAAGGCGGCCAAGCTTCGTGGCGTGGAATCGAACGGCATGCTCTGCTCGGCGAAAGAGCTTGGGATCGATGCCGATGCTTCCGGCCTCCTGGAACTGCCGGATGATGCGCCGATTGGTGCTTCGGTGGCGGATTACCTCGGGCTGCCGGATGCCAGCATTGAGATCAAGCTGACGCCGAACCGCGCCGATTGTTTCAGCGTGCGCGGCATCGCCTATGACGTGGCGGCATCGCTGGGCAGTGAAGTGAAAGCGCTGGATGCCGCATCGGTCACGGCGCAGGGCGCTGCGACGATGGAGATCGCGCTGGAGGCCGATGCCAAGGTGCCGCGCTTTGCAGGTCGCGTCATCGAAGGCGTCAACGCACGGGCGGCCACGCCGGTGTGGATGGCTGAACGCCTGCGTCGCAGCGGCGTGCGTCCGATCAGCTTCCTGGTGGACGTGACCCAGTACGTGATGCTTGAGCTGGGCCAGCCGATGCATGCGTTCGATCGCGATACGCTCGAAGGCCAGGTGGTCGTGCGCCCTGCGCGCGCTGGCGAGCAAGTCAAGTTGCTGGACGGTCGCACCGTTTCACTGGATGACGATTTCCTGGTCGTGTCCGACAGCCGCGGCGGCCGCGCTGCCCGCGCTGTCGCCCTGGGCGGCATCATGGGCGGGCTCGATACTCGCGTGACCGATACAACGACCAATGTGTTCCTCGAAGCCGCGCACTGGATCCC
>JBQGFJ010000065.1:0-4459 GCA_052040085.1 Pseudoxanthomonas sp. | reverse complement strand
CCGGCTTCGTGCTGGTGACGGCCTACGTGGCCCGCCAGCAGGCGCAGGCCCGTGATGAGCAGCGCCGCCTGAATGCGGAGTTGCGCGCCACCCGGGTGCTGCTGGCGGAAAGTGCGCGGATCAACGAACGCACCCGCATTTCACGTGAACTGCATGATCTGCTGGGCCATCATCTGACCGCGCTCAGCCTGAACCTGGAGGTCGCCGGGCACATGACCGAGGGCCGCGCCCAGGAGCATGTGAGGCAGGCACAGGCCTTGGCGCGCCTGTTGCTGACCGATGTGCGGGAAGCCGTCAGCCAGCTGCGTGACAGTGGGACCATCGACCTGGGGGCAGCGCTGATGCCGCTCGCGGACAAGGTGCCGGCCATCGACATCCGGATGGATATCGAGGAGCCGCTGACCCTGGATGATCCCGAGCGCGCGCATGTTTTGTTGCGCTGCACACAGGAAATCATCACCAATGCGGTGCGCCATGCACGTGCGCGCCACCTGAGGGTGAGCTGCCGGCGGCAGGGCGATGCCATCCTCATCGAGGCCGAGGACGATGGCGTGGGCGCTTCTCAACTGGTGATGGGCAACGGACTGCGTGGCATGAGCGAGCGATTGGCGCACTATGGCGGGACGGTGGAACTGACGACCGCCCCTGGCAAAGGGTTCCGTCTCTCGCTGCGCCTGCCGGATGCCGTCAACGACCTTGCAGGCCTGCCCCCCAGTGCCATCCATTCCCCTTCATATCCAGAGAGTGTCTCCGGAGGTATCGCATGATTCGTGTCTGTCTGGTGGATGACCAGAACCTGGTGCGCCAGGGCATCCGATCGTTGCTGGCACTGGACGATGGCATCGATGTCGTGGCCGAAGCGGCCGATGGCAAACAGGCGGTGGAGCTCATCCCCGGGGTCCGGCCCGACGTGGTCCTGATGGACATGCGCATGCCGGTGATGTCCGGGCTGGAAGCCCTGCAAAGCCTGTCCGCGGCGGGCCAACTGCCACCGACCATCATCCTGACGACGTTCGACGACGACCAGTTGGTGCTGGCCGGGTTGAAGGCAGGGGCCAAGGGCTATCTGCTCAAGGATGTGTCGCTGGAGCAACTGGTCGGCGCCATCCGGACGGTGGCTGATGGCGGCTCGCTGGTGCACCCGGCGGTGACCCAGCGCCTGCTGTCCGGGCTGGAGCACATGCGCAACGACTTCGTCAGTCTGGACCGGCCGGATCCTCTGACCGACCGGGAAACCGAGATCCTGCGGTTGATGGCCAGCGGCTTCTCCAACAAGGAGATAGCCAATTCGCTTGGAGTGGCCGAAGGCACCATCAAGAACCACGTCTCGAACATCCTGTCCAAGCTCGGTGTGCGGGATCGTACCCGTGCGGTCCTCAAGGCCTTCGAGCTCCAACTGGTCTGATGGCAGGATGTCCGGCCCGCCGCGGCACGGTGGGGCCGGTGACCGCGCGAACCTGCCTTGCCTGTCCCTTTCTCCAGGTCCGCAGGCTGACGTCGCCGGAAACCATGTCCTGCAAGGACAATGGTTAGGATTTCGTTGCGGGCATGCTCCGGTCTTGTCCGGGAAGGAGAATGGGCTGACCTGAGACCGCCAAGCCTGCTAGGATTCGCGCTTGCGTTTTATCAACAGCCTGTTGCACCGCTCCGGAGATTCCTGAATGACCCGTTTGTACGAGTTCCTGATTGCGCTGGCGATTGTGTTTGGACTGTTCCTCCTGGTGGGCTTGGTGTTGCCATCGCAGCGTCACCTGGAAGAGAGTGTCGAAACCAACCGGCGCATGACCATCGTCCATGACACGCTGAACAATGTGCGCAGGCTCAAGGACTGGAATGCGCTGATCCCGGCCAACGCCGACGAGCTCAAGTATTCCGGTGGCAGCGAAGGACATACTGGTGTTGGCGCGCGCGTCGATTACGATTCGCCCATCAGGTACTACGGCCAGGGCAGCTGGGAAATCACCGAAAGCCGTGAGTCCGAGCTGGGCGGCGACCCGGGCAAGATCGTGTTTGCCATCACCGACTCCAAGGTGGGTGACAACAAGCGCAGCACGTTCACGCTGGAGCCCACGGGCAAGAACGACCGCAACGTCAAGATCACCCAGTCCTATGACATCGATTACGGCTGGAACCTGTTTGGCCGTTACATGGGCATGTACGTGGGCCGCAACATCGGCGACCAGATGAAAGGCAGCCTGGGCAAGCTGAGCAACATGCTGTCCACGGTGCCGAACCAGGATTACCGTACGCCTGGCACCACGCTGCGTGACCTGCGCATCGTCGAGCTGCCTGCCGAGGATCTGCTGGTGGTGAACGCCGGCAACATCGACCGCAACAACGAAGTCATCAAGGGCCAGATCAATTCCAACCTGGAGTGGATCAAGCGCGTGATGGAGTCCAACGATCTGGAAGCTGCCGGTCCGTTGCGCATCATCACTACCGATTTCGGTACCGAGAAGTACGCCTTCGACGTGGCCCAGCCGGTTCGCCGCAAGGATGCCAAGGAAGGGGATTCGACGCCGTTGAACGTGAAAGTGGATGGCACGCCGGTGGAGCATGTCCACCTGGAGCCGCGCAAGTCCGCATCCGCCAACTACACCGGCTACATGGCCGAGCTGGACGTGGTGCGTAATTCGCTGCGCGCCTGGGCGGTGACGGCAGGCCACGAAGTGGTCGATCGTCCGTACGAATCCTGGAAGAAGGGCGTGGACGGTTCGTTCCTGGCCGATGGCGAGTTCGAAGTGTTCTGGGCGGTGAAGGAATAACCGCTGGATTGTTGGCGTGACCGCCAAGTAATGTTCATGCAACGCGCCGCTTATGCGGCGCGTTGCGTTTCGGTGTCAGGTGATCCCGTGATTCTCCAGGGGAAACGATGATGAGCTACCAGCCTCGCCGCGGGCGAAATCCTTCGTTGCTGGCTTTCATGGGGGGATTGCTGTCTGCATCCTCGGTGGGCCTGTCGGCGTATGCCGCACATGCCGTTGCCGATGCACACCTGCAATCCAACCTGCAGTCGGCGGCCCTGTTCGCATTCGGTAATGGCATAGCGCTGGCGGCGCTGTCCGCAACCACGACGCGCGGATTGGGGCGCGTGGCCCTGTACCTGATCCTGTTGGGCACCCTGTTGTTCTCGGGCAGTCTGGTGCTGAATGCCTTTTTCGGCATCGCGACTGGCTTGGCACCGGTGGGAGGTATTTCGATGATGTGCGGCTGGACGCTCTGGGCCATCGATGCCCTGCGGCGCTAGAGCGTGGCGCGCGATAAGGAAGGTCTGAACAATCATGTTTCTGCTCGTCATTCCCGCGAGGGCGGGAATCGCTTTTCAACGGACGCATGTCCGGTCATCGCTTTTCAACGGACGCATGTCCGGTCATCACTTTTCAACGGAGTATGTCCGGTCATCCAGCGCCTACGCTTTCAGTGACCTGGAGTCGCTGGACCCCCGCCTTCGCGGGGATGACGGCATTTGTTCAGAGGATCCATAACGCGTGTATTGGCCGCGCGGCCATGAGATGGCAGCAACTTTGATCATCGAAGCATGGTTCGGCGCCACCGTTGCCGCTAGGATGGTTCCTGGGTCCCCCATGCTCCGGTTGTTCATGAAGATTCGCGCATTGCCCTCCCTGATGCTGGCCGTGTTGTGGCTGTCCGCATCGCAGTCCCCTGCCGTTGCCCAAACGGGCAGTGCAGATCGAGGCGCCTCGTCGGCAGGCCAGGCTTGCGTGGTGTTGCTGCACGGGCTGGGCCGCACCAATCGCTCCATGGACTCCATTGCCCGTGCGGCGCGTGCCGAGGGCTACCGGGTCGCCAACATCCACTATCCGTCCCGTTCCCGGCCCATCGAGGAACTGGCCGCGCAGGCCGTTCCCGAAGGCCTGCGGCAATGTCGCAGGGCAGGTGCCACGCCAATCAATTTCATCACCCACTCGATGGGCGGGTTGGTGCTGCGCTATTACCTGTCGGAACACGAGGTGCCGGAGCTCGGGCGCGCCGTGATGTTGGCGCCGCCCAACCAGGGCAGCGAGATTGCCGACCTCATGCAGGGAAACCCGCTGTACGACCGCGTGAACGGGCCTGCGGGCGGACAACTGGTGACCGGGCCGGATGGCATGCCGGCCAGGCTGGGGCCGGTGGATTTTCCGCTGGGTGTCATCACCGGCAACGAGCGCACACCGTTCGATGGCTGGTTCGCCACCCAGATACCGGGTGAGAACGACGGCAAGGTGTCGGTGGAGAGCGCCCAGGTGGAAGGGATGACCGATTTCCTGATACTGCCGGTCAACCATACTTTCATCGTCAACGACGATGAGGCGATCCGGCAGACCTTCCACTTCCTTCGCCACGAGCGTTTCAGTCGCGATTGAGTCTGTGTGCAACAGGGGGAGGCCCGGGTGTGTCCATGGGTCGTCCCTGAACCGCGTGACGCTGTACGGAATCATGGCTGCCGATATCCGACGAA
>JBQGFJ010000064.1:0-2112 GCA_052040085.1 Pseudoxanthomonas sp. | reverse complement strand
GCGAGTCGGCCCATTTGGACCAGATGCTGGCCGCCTGTGGCGATGCCGACGTGGTGGTGCTGGCGCCGGATGCGCAGCCCTTGCCGGGCTGGTTGCAACAACTGGCCGACTGCCTGGCCCGTGATGCGGCCATTGCCACGGCCACGCCTTGGTGCAATGCCGGTGAAGCTGCCGCGTGGCCACGGTTGGGCGAGATCGAACCTCCTCCCGTTGATTTCGAACGCACGGCGCTGGCGTGCGCCCGCATGCCTCCCGTGCATCCGGAGCTACCGGCAGCAGTGGGGCATGCCGTCGCCTTGCGTGGCAGCGCCCGGCAACGTGCCGGCGGGTTGGATACCAGCAGTTATGGCTCCTGGTATGCAGCCCTGATCGACCTGTCGTTGCGTTTGTCCGGACTGGGGTGGCGCAACGTGCTGTGCGAAACCGCCTTCGTTGCGCGCGGAGGCGAGGGCGGCACCGCGGACGGTGACATGGATGCCCTCAACGTACGCTGGCCTGCGTGGCATTCGCGGCTGGCGAACTTCCTGATGCAGGACCCGTTGCGCCTGCCGCGCGAACACCTGACGGCATTGCATGCCGAAGTGGGTCCACCGGAGCCGCAGCGTGAACTGTTCTCCTGAGGCCAGCGACATCGCCGTGGTGGTGGTGACGCACGAAAGCGCATCCACCATTGATACCTGCCTCGTACGGCTTCGTGCGGCGCAAGCCGTGGCTGAAATCCGCGTGGTCGACAACACGTCGACGGATGACACCCTGTCCGTCGTCCAGCGTCATGCACTGGAGGATGCGCGGGTGCGCTTCATTGCCAATCCGGACAATCCTGGGTTTGCGGTGGGCTGCAACCAGGGAGTTGCGGACTCCAGTGCGCCTTGGCTTGCGTTCGTCAATCCGGATCTGTGGGTGGATGCAGATAGCCTGCTGCGTTTGCAGTGCCATGCAGAAGCATTGGGCGAGGCATTGCTCGGCGCAGAGTTGGTGGATGAGACAGGGGAACGTGATGGCGCTGCCCGCCGGCGTGATCCGGATTTCGCGGCCATGTTGCGTTCGCCGAAGTCCGCTTCACAACTCGCGGTGGCGGTTGATGAAAGCGTGGCCGTGCAGCCGGTCGATGCCGTTTCCGGTGCGTTGATGGTGATGCCGCGGGGTCTGTTCGAGCGGATCGGCGGTTTCGACGAAGGCTATCGCCTGCATGCCGAAGACCTGGACCTGTGCCGGCGCGTGCGCATGATGGGCGGCACGGTCGCCGTGGCCAACGATGTCCGCGTGGTACACGTGCGCGGTGTCTCCAGCCGCGCCCGTCCGCTGTTCGTGGAATGGCACAAGCACCGCGGGCTGTGGCGCTATTTCCGCAAGTTCGAAGCGCCCCGGCGCGGCCTGTTCACCCGCATGGGTGTGTGGTGCGCCATCTGGGCGCGGTTCCCGCTGGTGGCGGTGAAGCGCCTGTTGAATCCGTAGGCGTGGTGCTTGGTTACACCGGTTTCCACTTCTGGCGACTGCCAGGACCTTGAAGTCAGTAATTGGGATTCGCACCGACGATTCTTTGCATCAAAAGGCTGCGCAGGTCACGTCGCGCATCGCAGACCAGGTGCACGTATGCAGTGTCGTCGCGAAGCTCGTAGATGATGCGGTTCATGCCTGCCATGACTTGGCGGTATTGCATCAAGCTTAGCTCCACCAACTCCTCCGGAATCTTTCCGGACAGTGGGTGCGTCGCGATGCGAGCAACGGCTTGTTTTGTCTTTGCGTAGCTATCAGACCAGGCGGCTGCACCAAAGCGCCCCGATACATGACGGCGCAGTTCCTGCAAGTCGGTTTCTGCCGAGTGCAGGATGACGACACGAATCGTCATTCACCATCCTTGTCCATGTCGGCAAATACGGCATCGGCGCTGCGATATTGGCCTAGTTCGATTTGGCGATTACCCACCGCGAGGATTTTCAGCAGCGCAAGCGTCTGTTCGTGTGCTTCGTAGGTTTCCACGTCCATGACGACCAGGCGAGCTTCGCCATTCTGGGTGATCAGCATCGGTTCGCGGGTTTCGGCCAAGGTGGCGGCCATCTCCGCAGCGTGGTTTTTCAGGTAACTGATGGGTTTGATCTGGGTGGAATACTT
>JBQGFJ010000063.1:0-4993 GCA_052040085.1 Pseudoxanthomonas sp. | reverse complement strand
TTTCGCTGCCGCGCGTCCGCGACTTCCGTGGCGTGTCCGGCCGTTCGTTCGACGGTCGCGGCAACTACAACATGGGCGTGAAGGAACAGATCGTGTTCCCGGAAATCGACTTCGACCAGGTCGACGCACTCCGCGGCATGGATATCGCCATCACCACGACCGCCAAGACCGACGCCGAAGCCAAGGCGCTGCTCGAAGCGTTCAAGTTCCCGTTCCGCAACTGAGCCTCAGGACACGATCATGGCAAAGACTTCGATGGTGAACCGCGAGATCAAGCGGACCAAACTCAACAAGCAGCACGGCGCCAAGCGCGACGCGCTGAAGAAGATCATCTCCAGCCAGACTGCCTCCTACGAGGAAAAGCTGGAAGCGGCGACCAAGCTGCAGAAGCTGCCGCGTGACTCGTCGGCCAGCCGCCAGCGCACCCGTTGCGAACTGTCCGGCCGTCCGCGTGCCGTCTACAGCAAGTTCGGCCTGGGCCGTAACAAGCTGCGCGAAGCCACCATGCGTGGTGACGTGCCCGGCCTGCGCAAGGCCAGCTGGTAAAAAAGCAAGTCAATGCCCTCCGGCCAAGGCTGGAGGGTGGAAAAGGGGTCCGGCATCGCCGGGCCGCTTTTTGTTGTACAATAACCGGCTCCCGCTTGCGGGTTGAAGGTTTCCTGCCCCGGTCATCGGGGCCACACAACGCAGATTTTCGCGAAAGCGGATATCGGTGCTACTCATAAGGTAAAGCTAATGAGCATGACTGATCCCATCGCCGACATGCTGGTCCGCATCAAGAATGCGGCTGCAGTCGGCAAGCCGACGGTGAAGATGCCGTCTTCCAAGATCAAGACGGCGATCGCCGGCGTGTTGAAGTCGGAAGGCTACATCACGGACTTCCGTGCCACCCCGACCGAAAACAACAAGGCCGAGCTGGAAATCGTCCTCAAGTATTTCGAGGGCAAGCCGGTCATCGACAAGCTGTCCCGCGTCTCCCGTTCCGGCCTGCGCCAGTATCGCGGCAAGGACGAACTGCCCAAGGTGTTGGGCGGTCTCGGCGTGGCCATCATTTCCACCTCCAAGGGCATCATGACCGATGCGCAGGCGCGCCAACAGGGCGTCGGCGGTGAAGTCCTGTGCTTTGTGGCCTGACGGAGCAGAATCCATGTCACGCGTAGCCAAGCTTCCGATTGCCCTGCCGAAGGGCACCGAAATCAACATCCAGGCCGATGCCGTTACCGTCAAGGGTGGCAAGGGCACGCTGTCCATCGCGCGTCCGGCCGGTGTCGAAATCAACAACGACAACGGTACCGTCTCCCTGTCGCCGGTTGCGCCGGAAAACGACGCCATCACCGGTACCATCCGTGCCATCCTGGCCAACATGGTCAAGGGTGTGTCCGAAGGTTTCGAGCGCAAGCTCGAGCTGGTCGGCGTGGGTTACCGTGCTGCCATGCAGGGCAAGGACCTCAGCCTGTCCCTGGGCTTCTCCCATCCGGTGGTGTTCCAGGCCCCGGAAGGCATCACGCTTGCCACCCCCACCCAGACCGAAATCCTGGTGCAGGGCGCTGACAAGCAGCGCGTGGGTGAAGTTGCCGCCAAGATCCGCGGTTTCCGTCCGCCGGAACCCTACAAGGGCAAGGGCGTGAAGTACTCCGACGAAACCATCATCCGCAAGGAAGCGAAGAAGGCGTAAACACGCCTTCGGCTTCGAGGAAACAGACCATGAGCATCAAGAACAATGCCCGCCTGCGCCGCGCCAAGACCACCCGCGCGCACATCCGCCAGCTCGGCGTGCCTCGCCTGACCGTGCTGCGCACGGGCCAGCACGTCTACGCCCAGCTGTTCAGCGCCGATGGTTCCAAGGTCATCGTGGCAGCCAACACGCTGCAGGGCGATGTCAAGGAAGGGCTGAAGAATGGCAAGAACGCCGAAGCTGCAGCGCGCGTGGGCCAGGTCATCGCCGAGCGCGCCAAGGCCGAAGGCATCGAGAAGATCGCGTTCGACCGTTCGGGCTACCGTTACCACGGCCGCATCAAGGCCCTGGCCGACGCAGCCCGCGAAGCCGGTTTGCAGTTCTGATTTTCCCCGGGAGCAGGCTTCCTGCTCCTGACCCGCCGGCGCGGGCTGCGCCGGACCCGTCATCTCTTCTGCAGTTGACGGCGGTCCACCGCACTACATCACAACCATAAGCGGCCAAGCCGTACATACCGACCAATCCAAGGAATCAAGAAAATGGCAGAAGAGCGTGCACCACGGGGTCGTGATCGCGACCGCAACCGTGAAGAGAAAGTCGACGACGGCATGATCGAGAAGCTGGTCGCGGTTAATCGCGTCAGCAAGACCGTGAAGGGTGGCCGTCAATTCACCTTCACCGCATTGACGGTGGTGGGTGACGGCAACGGCAAGATCGGCTTCGGCTACGGCAAGGCGCGCGAAGTGCCGGTTGCCATCCAGAAGTCGATGGAATATGCCCGCAAAGGCATGCTGACCGTTGACCTGAACAACGGCACCCTGTGGCACCCGGTCAAGGCCGGCCACGGCGCGGCCCGCGTGTTCATGCAGCCGGCTTCCGAAGGTACCGGCGTGATCGCCGGTGGCGCGATGCGCGCTGTCCTGGAAGCGGTGGGCGTGAAGAACGTGCTGGCCAAGGCCGTGGGTTCGCGCAACCCGATCAACCTGGTGCGTGCCACCCTGAAGGGCCTGGAAGACATGCAGTCGCCGTCGCAGATTGCGGCCAAGCGCGGCAAGAAGGTGGAGGAACTCCTCAATGGCTAACGAGTCCAACAAGACCGTCAAGGTCCGCCTGGTGCGTGGCCTGCGTGGTTCCCAGTCGCGTCACCGCCTGTCGGTGAAGGCACTGGGCCTGAACAAATTGAACGACGTGCGTGAACTGAAGGACAGCCCGCAAGTGCGCGGCCTGATCGCCAAGGTCCACTACCTCGTCCAGGTCGAGGAGTAATCATCATGCGTTTGAATACATTGAAGCCCGCCGAGGGCGCCCGCACCGAACGCACCCGCGTGGGTCGCGGTATCGGCTCCGGCCTGGGCAAGACGGCCGGTCGCGGCCACAAGGGTTCGTTCGCGCGTTCCGGCAAGGGCAAGATCAAGGCCAAGTTCGAAGGCGGCCAGATGCCCTTGATCAAGCGCCTGCCGAAGGTCGGCTTCCGCTCCAAGCTGAAGAAGGATACGGCCGAAGTGCTGTCCTACCAGCTGGACAAGCTGGAAGCCGGTGAGATCGACTTCGCTGCGTTGCGCGCAGCCAAGCTGGTCCCCAGCACCGCCAAGCGCGCCAAGATCGTGAAGAAGGGCGACTTGAGCAAGGCATTCGTGCTGAAGGGTGTGTTGGCTACCGCAGGTGCCAAGGCGGCTATCGAAGCCGCTGGCGGCAGCGTGCAGGAGTAAAGGGCGCATGGCGCAGGGCAATGTCGCCGGCGCGCTGGCAGGCGCGGGCAAGTTCACCGAACTTCGCCAGCGCCTGCTGTTCGTGCTGGGCGCGCTGATCGTCTATCGCATTGGTTGCTTCATTCCGGTTCCCGGCGTGAATCCCGACGCGATGATGGCCATGATGCGTGCACAGGGCGGCGGCATCGTGGACATGTTCAACATGATCTCGGGCGGTGCGCTGCATCGTTTCAGCATCTTCGCGCTGAACGTGATGCCCTACATTTCCGCATCCATCGTGATGCAACTGGCGGTCCACATCTTTCCGTCGCTCAAGGCGATCCAGAAGGAAGGTGAATCGGGACGCCGCAAGATCACGCAATATTCGCGTATCGGTGCGGTGGCGCTGGCCATCGTGCAGGCAGGCAGTATCGCGACCGCGTTGCAGGGCCAGATGGCGCCGGGCGGCATGCAGGTGGTGTACGCGCCAGGCCTTGGTTTCGTATTGACCGCCATCGTCGCATTGACGGCCGGCACCATCTTCCTGATGTGGCTGGGCGAGCAGGTGACGGAGCGGGGCGTAGGCAACGGTATCTCGCTGATCATCTTCGCGGGCATCGTGGCCGGTCTTCCTGGCGCAGTGATCCAGACCGTGACGGGTTTCCAGAACGGTACGGTGAGTGCGATTGCGATGATCATGATCGCGCTGATCGTGGTGGCGTTCACCTTCATCGTGGTGTTCGTCGAGCGTGGCCAGCGTCGGATCACGGTGAATTACGCACGCCGCCAGGGCGGTCGCAACGCGTACATGAACCAGACGTCGTTCCTGCCGCTCAAGCTCAACATGGCAGGCGTGATCCCGCCGATCTTCGCGTCCAGCCTGCTGGCGTTCCCGGCAACGGTGGCCATGTGGTCGGGCCAGTCCAGCCAGACGCTGTGGTTGCAGCGCGTTGCACAGGCCTTGGCGCCCGGCGAGCCGCTGCACATGATCGTGTTCGCGGCAATGATCATCGGCTTCGCGTTCTTCTATACCGCGCTGGTGTTCAATTCGCAGGAAACCGCCGAGAACCTGAAGAAGTCCGGTGCGTTGATCCCGGGCATCCGCCCTGGCAAGGCCACCGCCGACTATGTCGATGGCGTGCTGACCCGGTTGACGGCAGTGGGTTCGCTGTACCTGGTGATCGTCTGCCTGTTGCCCGACATCATGCGGACGCAGTTGAATGCATCGTTCTACTTCGGCGGTACTTCGCTGTTGATCGTGGTGGTGGTGGTGATGGACTTCATTGCGCAGATCCAGGCGCACCTGATGTCGCACCAGTACGAAGGCTTGTTGAAGAAAGCAAACTTGAAGGGTGGTTCACGCGGCGGTACTTCCCGCGGTTGAGTCATCAAAACAGGGCGGCCTGCGCGGCGATCTCGCGCGCGGGTGAGAATCTGCCAGCCCCGGGCCAGAGTAGCCCGGGCGATCCGCTCCCAAAGCGCAAGCTGCGGGGGAGGGCCAGGCGGTTCCGGCGCCGGAGCATGGGCACACTCCCCATGCCGGGTTCGGGCATCCGGTCTTCCGGGTGCCCGGGCTTCCCAATAACCCGAGATCTCGTTACAATTTACAGTTCACTCCGTTCGTCTGTGC
>JBQGFJ010000062.1:0-3388 GCA_052040085.1 Pseudoxanthomonas sp. | reverse complement strand
AATCGCAAGCGTCCGGAATTGGTCCGCATCGGCGTGATCGAAATCCAGCATGTCGGTACCGGCCACCAGTTGGATGGCACTGGTATCTTCCACCGGCGCAGGACCCGGCAAGGAAACCTGGGGAAGTTCGGGCAGGGATTTCTCCAGGTCCGGCCGTGCGGCCGCGACCGCCTGCAAGGTGTCATGCAGGGCTTCCACCGCCGATTCCGCGGCATCGCCACCCACGCCCACGCTGGCAAACACCCGCAACAAGGCAGGACGCAAGGCCTGCAACCACGGCTTGCCCACGATGTGGCGCTGCGCTTCGTCCACCTCTTCCAGCAGCCCATCAGCCAACTCGAGTGCATCCGGCAGACCCTCGCCTTCCTCACCCTCGCGCAACAGGGTCATGGTGACGTGGTGGGACCACGGCTGGCGCATGAAATCCTCGATGGCCTGCGGCAAACGCCTGCCCTCAAGCCGCAGGTTCAATTCGAAGTGCATCCGGGAACGCGCAGCGTCCAGCCGTTCCTGTCCACGCTGTATTTCCGCCGTACGCCGCTCGGCAATCTCGATACGGCGGCGGTGCTGGTCCAGGAAACCCCGGAACTCCTCCTCCAGTGTCTGGAAGATGGCCAGATTCTCGTTGAACTCGGCCACCAGGCGTTCGACCACTTCCTCCACCTTGCCCAGCAACACGCGCTCGGCCGCGCTTTCGCCACCGCACCCCTCGCAGGCCTCGGCTAGCAGGTTGAGCAGGCGGCGGGCGGGATGCGTCTTCTGCACGAACATGTGCCGGTCCAGCAAGGCCACCTTCACGAAAGGCACCACCAGCCGCCCGATCAGGTCACGCGAACGGCCCTCCAGGTCGCGCTCGTCCAGCATCACGTCGAACAGCATGCCGACCAGATCGATCGCATCCTCGTCCACCGACGCCAGACGGGCGCTGGAAGGGTCCACGCCCAATTGGGTGGCGCCGGACAGCACTTCGCTCTTGAGCCGCTGTGAAAGCGATTCACCCTCTTCGGCAATCGCTGCACGCAGGCTGGGGCTCGGAGTGCCTTGCAGCAGGGAAAGCACCGACATCATTTCACGATGCGACAGCGCACGCCGGTCGATCACGGTGTCTTGCGGTTGCGGCGCATCCTGCTGCCGCCCGGTACGCACTTCCTGCAGGAGATGGTGCAACGCTTCCAGCAAGACGCCCTGTGAACCCGTTGCCGTTGCAACGGACTCATCCAGGGCATGATCGGTTGCAGGAGAAACCCCATGACGCGTGGCGTGCATCCGCTGGACGAAGCGCGCTGCCCAGGCGGGCGCGTCGCCTTCAGCCGTTTCTTGCTCTGGATCCGCCCTTTCCACCGGCTCGGCCGCGCGCCGTATGGCAGGGCGCGAAGCCGTGCCTGTACCAGTCAGGCCGGGAATCACGCCGGCCTGCGCCAGGTGCTGGTCGATGCCGTCATACACCTTGCCAGCCAGTGCCAACAGGTAACGCTCACTCAGCTTCAGGACGACAAGGCGGACTTCCAGAGTCAGGTCGCAGGTAGTGAAGGCCTCATGCACCGCAACACCCAGATGCTCCGAGCCGATCGGATTATGGTCGGCGTCCAGCTCCGGCAAGCCGCCGATCAGGCCCAGCCGGCGATCCAGCCGGGTCAGTACCGGCTTGTGGTCCCGTTGCAACACAGTGGCCAGATTGCGCACGGCCAAGCGTGATTCGAGCTGCTGCTCGGTCACCAGCGTAAGGCTTTCGGCATGGTCGGCCAGCACGTTTTCAGCCGACAGCGGCGTGCCGGCTTCAAATGCCTGCCACGCCGAAACCAGATAGGCACGGAAGCGTTGCGCGATTTCCTCGCGGCGGCGGCGCAATTCGCGCATGGCATCCAGGAAATCCATCTGCGACGGACCTGCACGCTCCGCACGGTCGAACAGCACGTCGTCGAACTGCTCGATCGCCCCGGCGAACCCGTCGGCCAGCGCGGGAATGGCAAGCGCACTCACTGCATCCAGCAAAGCCGGATCGCGCCCGCCACGCTCATGGATAGAGACATGCTCCGACATTCTGGAAATTTCCCCCCGTATGACTGTTACGCGCCATCTCCCCCAAGATAGCCCCAATGCTTTGCCGTTGCCATCGTAGGCAAGCCGCGGCACGCCAACCGTGATCGTGTCTGCAATTCAGAGTCCGGGCGCGCATGTTCCGGCCCGGAAGGGGCCACGGCTCAGGCCGTCGCCTCTCCCACGGACAGGTTATCCACCACGCCCTGCATCGCACTGTAGAAGGGGTCTTCCTCACGGTGCAGGCGCAAGCGGCCAAGGTGGGCCATGACCGCCAGCTCTTCAGGCGACGCGACGCAAAACCGTACCCCGCTGCGATTGACGAACATCAGCCGCGACGAGATGGGGCTGACCCAGGCCAGTTTCCCGGACTGGACGCGGCCATCACGGCCCACGAAATCCAGCCATGCGCCCTGCGGCAGGCTGCGGAAGAAATCGGCTGTCACATTGTCAATATGTTCCAGCTTCGCCACTTCGGGCAAGGCCAGCGAAAGCAATTCCTCGCCCTCGGCAGCATCCGCCGGCGGTGCCGGCAACTCCGGCAGGACGATGGACTCATCCGGACGGGCGTCATGCAACGCCTTCAATGCCATCTGCAACACGTCGATGGCGCGTTCGGTGGTCTGGGGGCTGGTACCGATCCCGACAAAGATCTTGCGCAATTGCGCCCGGAATGGCTCGGCGAACGCACGCATCGGCTCCCCCTGCCCGACGCGGTCGAACTCTGCCAGGAAGCCATCCAGCGTCGACGAAGCCTCGACCCAGGGCGCACCCTGTTCGCCACTGCGCAACACCAGGGATTGCGCGTACTGGTTCCAGGCATGTTCCACGAAGTCGCGCGCCACCGGCGGCAGCGCGCGAGCGCCCACACGCTCTTCCATCTGCCCGGCAACAAAGACCCGCGCCTGCTCGCGCCGGTCCTGCGCACGCTGGCGCTCGGTCACCCGCCGCTCCGAGATTTCCGCCTTGCGCTTGTATTGCGCAAAGTACTCCGCGAAATCGACTTCCAGCAGCAGGAATATGGTCAGGCTCTCGTCGAAATCGGCGGCGATGCGGTCCACGACCTGCGCGACCTTGTCGAGCAAGCCCAGTTCGTGTTCGCTTTCCCCCTGGTTGCCATCGCAAGCCTCGGCAAGCAGGTTCAACAGGCGGCGCACCGGATGGCTTTCCTGCTGGAACAGCCGCGGATCGCTGAGTGCCACCTTGCAGACCGGTACCAGCAGGGCACCTATCAGCTCGCGGCGGCGGCCTGCCAGGTGGTTCTCCTCCATCAGGATCTGGAACAGCGGCTGGACGAATTTGCGCCGCCCCATGCTCGTCAGGAACTGTTCGGCGGAGCGCGTTGCGGGCG
>JBQGFJ010000061.1:0-1737 GCA_052040085.1 Pseudoxanthomonas sp. | reverse complement strand
ATGGATCTCCACCGGATTCAGATAGCCCATCAGCACCACCGGGGTCTGCGCATCACGCTCCCGGAACTGCGCCACGGCCTGCAGCACGTAGCGGCTGCCCGCCCCGCGTGCCAGTGCACGTTCGGAGCTGCGCTGGATGGTGGGGCCATCAGCCATCGGGTCGGAGAACGGCACTCCGAGCTCGATGACGTCGGCACCGGCATCGACCAGTGCATGCATCACCGGAACGGTTGCCTCCAGTGACGGGTCACCGGCGGTGATGAAGGGAACCAGGGCCTTGCGGCCTGCTGCCTTGAGTTCGGAAAACTTCGCGTTGAAACGGCTCACAGTTCAATCCCCTCACGCGCAGCAATGGTGTGCACGTCCTTGTCGCCACGCCCGGACAGGTTGCAGAGCACCAGCTTGTCCTTGGGCAATTCGCGCGCCAGCTTGATGGCCTGGGCAACAGCATGGCTGGATTCCAGCGCTGGCAGGATGCCTTCGGTACGGGTCAGGCGATGGAACGCGGCCAGTGCCTCCTCGTCGGTGACGCCCACGTATTCGGCGCGGCCGGTGTCCTTGAGGAAAGCATGCTCCGGACCGACGCCCGGATAATCCAGGCCCGCGGAAATCGAGTGGGTTTCGATGATCTGGCCGTCGTCGTCGCAGATCACGTAGGTGCGGTTGCCATGCAGCACGCCTACCCGGCCTGCGGCCAGCGACGAAGCATGGCGGCCTGTCTCGATGCCGTCACCCGCGGCTTCGGCACCGACGATGCGCACCGAAGGATCGTTGAGGAAGGCATGGAACAGGCCAATCGCATTGCTGCCACCCCCCACGCAGGCAGTGATGGCATCCGGAAGCCTGCCGTAATCGGCCAGCATCTGTGTCCTTGCCTCGCGCCCGACCACGGCATTGAAATCACGGACCATCCGCGGATACGGATCGGGGCCCGCGACGGTACCGATGATGTAGAAGGTGTCCTGCACGTTGGTCACCCAATCGCGCATGGCCTCGTTCAAGGCATCCTTCAA
Source organism: Pseudoxanthomonas sp. (assembly GCA_052040085.1). Lineage (GTDB taxonomy): Bacteria > Pseudomonadota > Gammaproteobacteria > Xanthomonadales > Xanthomonadaceae > Pseudoxanthomonas_A. The sequence goes on along the minus strand of JBQGFJ010000061.1, from coordinate 724 downwards.
CGTGGCCGAACCGCTGGTCACCGGCACCACGGTCGCGCCCAGCAACTTCATCCGGTAGACGTTGATCTTCTGCCGCTCGATGTCGGTGGCACCCATGTACACCACGCACTCCAGCCCCAATCGCGTGGCGACGGTGGCACTGGCCACGCCATGCTGGCCGGCACCGGTCTCGGCAATGATCCGTTTCTTGCCCATCCGCGAAGCCAGCAGCGCCTGGCCGATGGTGTTGTTGATCTTGTGCGCACCGGTATGGTTCAGGTCTTCGCGCTTCAGCAGGATCTGCGCACCACCGACCTCCCGGCTCAGGCGTTCAGCGTGGTAGATCGGGCTTGGCCGGCCGACGTAGTGCTTGAGATCCTTGTCGAAGGCAGCAATGAAGGCGGGATCCACCCGTGCCGTGTCATAAGCCGTGGCAAGTTCCTGCAAAGGCCCGATCAGGGTTTCGGCAACGAAGCGGCCGCCGTGGCGGCCAAAATGGCCGGCGGCATCGGGATAGGCATGGAAGTCCGCAGGACGGGGGTCACTCATGAGGGAATGCCTGAAAGACGCAGTGGGAATGCATTTACTTTATCGCACAGATAAACAGCCAGAAAGCGATATATAGTTGAGCCTTGTGTAAGTAAAACTCACATATGGCCCGTCCCCTTCCCCCTTCCTTGAACGCCTTGCGCGCGTTCGAGGCGACCGCCCGCCTGGGCAGCATGAGCGCGGCCTCGGATGAACT
>JBQGFJ010000060.1:0-2416 GCA_052040085.1 Pseudoxanthomonas sp. | reverse complement strand
CGGGTGCGCTGCAACCAGCGTTCGATGATGGCACTGCCGCGGGGACCTGCCTGCGCGTCATCGGCGAGCCAGATCCGCGTGCCGGCAGGCGTGCCTGCGTCCAGCGCACCCAGGCAGGCGTCGAGCGCATCGTCGTCGGTGCTGACAGGCAACAGGACGATCGGCAGCATGTTTCCCCTGGGCGTGGACAAAAGCGGTTTCCGCCTGCTCCGTCGCAGGTGGCATCCGAGTATACCGATGGCCCCGTGCCGCGTTGTCCTTGCGCCGGCTTGGTAGCGCAGGAGGCCGGGCATCCGTGCAAGCCACGGCAGCACCTCCGGGCCATGCAAACCCTTCCTGCCTCCCGGCTTGCAGGCCATCGCATTTCACGGCATCGTGGGCGAATCCATACGTGACCGTATCCAATCTATGTCACCCATCATGCCAGCCGCCGGCCAGCCAGATCCATCCACTCCCTATCCCCACCTGTTCACGCCGCTGGACCTGGGCTTCACACAGGTCCGCAACCGGATATTGATGGGCTCCATGCACACCGGACTGGAAGACCGCGCCCGCGATTTCCCCCGGCTGGCGGCGTATTTCGCCGAGCGCGCGGCAGGTGGCGTGGGCCTGATCGTGACCGGTGGTTTCGCACCCAACCTGGTCGGCTGGTTGAAGCCTTTCGGCGGCAAGCTATCGTGGCCTTGGGAAGCAGGTCCTCATCGTGCGGTCACCCGCGCCGTGCACGAACACGGCAGCCTGATCTGCGCACAACTCCTGCATGCGGGACGTTACGGCTACCACCCGCTGACGGTGGCACCTTCGAAGCTGAAGGCACCCATCAATCCGTTCACCCCGAGGGCCTTGTCGTCACGCGGTGTCGAACGCCAGATCCGCGCCTACGCCAACGCGGCGAAACTGGCCCGCGACGCCGGCTACGACGGTGTGGAAATCATGGGATCGGAAGGCTACCTGATCAACGAGTTCACGGCGCCGCGCACCAACCGACGCAACGACGCCTGGGGCGGCACGCCGGAAAAGCGCATGCGTTTCGCGGTGGAGATCGTCCGCCAGATACGTGAAGCCTGCGGCCCGGACTTCATCATCATCTACCGGCTCTCCATGCTCGACCTGGTGGAGGACGGCAATCGCTGGGACGAAATCGTGGCACAGGCCAAGGCCATCGAAGCCGCGGGTGCGACCCTGATCAATTCCGGCATCGGTTGGCACGAAGCGCGCGTACCCACCATCGTGACGTCGGTACCGCGCGCCGCCTTCGTGGATGTCACCGCCAAGCTCAAGCCGCATGTCGCCATTCCGCTGGTCGCCACCAACCGCATCAACATGCCCCAGGTGGCCGAACAAATCCTCGCCGACGGCAAGGCCGACATGGTGTCGCTGGCACGGCCGCTGCTGGCCGATCCCGAATGGGCCAGCAAATCTCGCGCAGGCAAGGCGCACACCATCAACACCTGCATCGCCTGCAACCAGGCCTGCCTGGACCATGTCTTCCAGAACAAGGCCGCCAGTTGTCTGGTCAACCCGCGCGCGGGCGCGGAAACGGAACTGGTGTACACGAAAACCCCTTCGCCCCGGCGCGTTGCCGTGGTGGGTGCGGGACCGGCCGGACTGGCCTGCGCCACCGTGGCGGCAGAACGCGGACATCACGTGACCCTGTTCGATGCCGCCAGTGAAATCGGCGGTCAGTTCAATTACGCCAAACGGATCCCCGGCAAGGAAGAGTTCCACGAAACCCTGCGCTATTTCGACCACAAGCTCGCTGAAACCGGCGTGGAACTGAAGCTGTCCACGCCAGCTGACGTGGAAACACTGAAAGCTTTCGACGATGTGGTGCTGGCCACCGGCATCGTGCCGCGCCGGGTGGATTTCCCGGGCGCGGACCACCCCAAGGTCATCAATTACCTGGACGTGCTGTCGGGCAACACCAAGGTGGGTGCCCGCGCGGCGATCATCGGTGCCGGCGGCATTGGTTTCGACGTGGCCGAGTACCTGGTGCACGAAGGCAAATCCTCCAGCCTGGACCCGGCGCGCTGGATGGCCGAATGGGGCGTGGATACCAACTTCGAGACCCGTGGCAGCCTGGTCCAGCCACGGCCCGAACCGCCAGTCCGCCAGGTCTGGCTGCTGCAGCGCTCCCCCGGCAAGCCGGGTGCACGCCTGGGCAAGACCAGTGGCTGGGTGCACCGGGCCACCCTGAAGGCAAAGCGCGTGGAGATGCTGGGAGGCGTGGAATACCGGGGCGTGGATGACGCGGGCCTGCACGTCAGCATCGACGGCAAGGAACAGACGCTCCCCGTGGACCATGTCGTGGTCTGCGCCGGACAGGAACCGCGACGCGACTTGCTGGCCAGCCTGCAAGCCGCCGGCATCACCCCGCATCTGATCGGTGGCGCCGACGTGGCCGCGGAACTGGATG
>JBQGFJ010000059.1:0-8472 GCA_052040085.1 Pseudoxanthomonas sp. | reverse complement strand
GAAATCACGCCGATCCTTGGCGCGCTCCGGATTGCGGCGCGGATCGTAATAGGAAGGCCCCTTCACCAGGGCGATCATCATCGCGATCTGCTCGGTGGTCAGCCCGTCCAGTTCCCGTCCGAACCAGTATTCCGAGGCCGCCGACACGCCATGGATGGCCTGGCTGCCACGCTGCCCCAGGTACACCTGGTTGAAGAAGGTTTCCAGGATGGTGCGCTTGTCGTAGCGCGCCTCCAGGATCAGGGCATACAGGATTTCATTGAATTTGCGGGCAAAGGTCTGTTCCTTGCCGATTCCCAGCAAGCCGCTGCGGGCCAGCAACTGGGTGATGGTGCTGCCACCCTGCGACACCTTGCCGCTACGCAGGTTGACCCACATGGCCCGGGCGATGCCGCTGAAATCGATACCGTGGTGGCGCGCGAAATCCTCGTCCTCCACGGCCTGCAAGCCAGTGACCAGCAGGTCGGGCACTTCGTCCACCTGCACCAACCGCCGCTCTTCCTGCTTCTGTCCGTACAGGGTGGCGATGCGTGCCGGATCCAGCCGTGCCGCCTTCAGGCTCTTGTTTCCATCGGCATCACGCAGCCCGGAGACCCGACCGCCCGAGACCGAGAACTGCACCCGGCGCGGCTCGACCTTGCCATCCACGTCCATGTAGCCGCGACTGGAGACCACGAAGCGGCTGCCGTCCACCGCATAGGTTCCGGGTACCTTGCCCTCGCCATCCTCGCGGTACGCAGCGGCGTCCAGCTCGACCTTCAGGGTCTTGGCATCCATCGCCAGACCCGGCGCCAGCGCCAGCGGACGCGCATACACGCGCGTGGGTATCTGCCACTGCAAGGTGCCAAAGCGCTGGCTCACCTGGTGGTTGAGATACAACATGTAGGGAATCATGAAGCCCAGACCCAACCCGATGGCAGCCAGTGCCCAGGTGGTCAGCCGACGACGCCAGACAGGCCTGTCCTCGTTGTCGTCTTCATGATCGTCGTCTTCGTAGGCGTATCGGGCCACGGGGATGGGAGAATGGGAGCCGGAGGCAGTCTAGCGCAGGCATCGCGATCTGGGCGGCCGACGAATTTCCCCGCTTAAGCTGGAGTTGCAACGGGATGCAGACATTCCTGGCCCAAGTGCGCCATATGTTCGACCGCGCACGTGGCCTGTTCCACCGTGGCTTGCTGAGCCTGCGTACGCAGGGTTGGCGCACCACGCTGCGGCGGGCAAGGCAGTATCTGCGGCGGCCATCCGTCCTCCCGCCGGAGCCGTTGTGGTTCCCGGAAGAAGCCGGTTTCGCCCCCTTTTCCGTTCCATCGCATCCTGCACCCACCGTCAGCATCGTGATCCCGGTCTACAACCAGGCCCGGTACACGCTCGCCTGCCTGCGTGCCCTGTCCGCACACCCATCCGCATGCCCTGCGGAAATCATCGTGGTGGACGATGGCTCATCCGATGAAACCGCCGCGTGGATGGAAGGAGCGGAAGGCGTTCGCTATCACCGCCGAATCACCAATGGCGGTTTCATCGCCGCCTGCAACGATGGCGCCGCCCTGGCACGGGGCGACTACCTGGTGTTCCTCAACAACGACACGGTGCCGCAGCCCGGCTGGCTGGATGCCTTGTTGGCGACGTTCGGCGAACATCCCGGCACCGGCCTGGCGGCCGCACAATTGATCTATCCGGATGGCCGCCTGCAGGAAGCCGGGGGACTGGTGTTTTCCGATGGCTCGGCCTGGAACTATGGCCGCTTTGAATCACCACGGGACCCGCGCTATGCCAGCGTGCGCGAGACCGGCTACGGCTCCGGTGCAGCCATCGCGATCACCACGGCCCTGTTCCATACCGTCGGCGGCTTCGACACCCGATACGCACCTGCCTATTACGAAGACACCGACCTGGCCTTCGCCGTACGCGCTGCCGGATACCGGGTGATCTACCAGCCACGTTCGCGCGTGGTGCACATGGAAGGCATCACTGCGGGCACCGATACTTCCAGCGGCATCAAGGCCTATCAGGTGCGCAACCAGGTCCTGTTCGCCGAAAAGTGGCGCGACGCCCTCGCACACCAGCCCGCGCCAGGCACGCTGCCCACGCCCGCCATGCTTCATGCCGGCCGCAGGCAGATCCTGATCGTGGATGCATGGACGCCACGCCCGGATCACGATTCCGCCTCGCTGCGTCTTTTCAACCTGATCCGGATGCTGGTCAACGAGGGTGCACACGTGGTGTTCCTGCCGACGGATCTGCATGCCGCAGGCGATGCCACCGATGCCTTGCGCCAACTCGGCGTGAAATGCTGGCACGCGCCTTTCGTGCGCAACCTGCCTGCCTGGTTCCGCGAACACGGCAAGCGTTTCGATGCCATCCTGCTGTGCCGGCACCATGCAGCCTCCGAATGCCTGCCGCTGGCCCGGCGTTTCGCCAGCAAGGCGCGCGTGATCTTCGACACCGTGGACCTGCACTATCTGCGCGAATCCCGTGCCGCCGAACTGAATGCAGATGCCACGCTGGCAAAAGCCGCCGAAGCCACACGGCGCAAGGAACTCGGGCTGGTACGTGCCAGCGACGCAACGCTGGTGGTCAGCCCGGCGGAACGCGAGTTGCTGGCACGTGAATGTCCCGGTGCGAAGGTCGAGGTGCTATCCAACCTGCACGACGTCGCCGGCAGCGGATTGCCGTTCGCGCAACGCCGCGACCTGGTGTTCGTGGGCGGTTTCCGCCATCCGCCCAACCTGGATGCAGCGCAGTGGTTCGGCGAAACGATATTCCCTCTGGTCCGCGCGCGATTGCCCGGCGTCGTCTTCCATTGCATCGGGGCGGAACCACCCGCAGCCATCCTGCGCCTGGCACAGCAGGACGGCATCCAGGTGCATGGCCACGTTCCGGATCTTGTGCCTTTCATGGAAGGCGCACGGATTTCGGTGGCTCCCCTGCGCTATGGCGCGGGCGTGAAAGGCAAGGTAAACCTGAGCATGGCGCACGGGCAGCCGGTGGTGGCAACCCCGGCCGCGGTGGAAGGCATGCACCTGCACGAAGGTGAAGACGTCCTGGTGGCGGATGATCCGCAGGCGTTTGCCGATGCCGTGGTTCGCCTTTACCAGGACGAAGACTTGTGGAGACGGCTAGCGGCCAATGGGCTCGACAATGTCCGTCGTCACTTCTCCACGGACGCGGCACTGGCCGTGGTGCGGCAGGTATTTTTCTGAGCCGCCGATCAAGGCCTGCCTGTCTGCGCAGTACGCACGCGCTCGCCGAACTCGCGCAGTCCCGCCGCGTCCACATCCAGTTCGAGTGACTGACGCAGTGCCTGCACGGCAAATTCGACATCCCCCGCACGCAGGCGCTCTTCGCCAATGGCCACCCACTTGCCAGCCAATCGCCGCCGCGCATCGGCCAGATCCGGATCGCCGGGAAGCAGGGTTCGCCATGCCTCATGGCAGGCCTGCGCCCGGCGCACGCGATTGGCGCGCAACTCGGTCTCGAAACATTTCCGGATGGCTGGTAGCAATCGTTCCGCGGCCTGCCGTACCTGCTCATCATCCGCGGCCAGGGCCTGCGCGGCACGCAACTTGTCATAGGCACTGGCACCCGGCGGGGTCAGCCAGTCACCACGGGATTCGGCCTGTGCCATTTCATCCAGCAACACACGCATGCGCCGTTGGCGCTCATGTGATGGCAGCGCGGTGCCCATGCGGGATTGGGATTGCCGGGCCGCGGCCAACCGCTGCGCGGCCTCCGCCACTTCCGCTGATTGTGGCGCCAACAAGCGCGCCGTGTGCAAGCTTGCATCCGCTTCACTGAAACGGAAATCCGCGGCTTCGCGAATTGCCCGTTGCGCATGGGCAATGCCGATCCGCTCCCCGAGTTGCCGCACGGCTTCATCAGTGGGGGCTGCCTGCGCGACATCTTCGTAGGCGCGCAATGCGGCATCCAACCGGCCGCGGCGCAGATCATTGCCAATCCGGCGGCTACGCTGCTCAATGGCCTGTGCAAGCCGTGCGCGCAATTCCGGAAGATCCACATGCCCGGCATCGTAGGCACTGCCCCGCGCGATGAGATCGGAAGCCTTCGACAGTTGACCGTGATCGATCAGCGGAACCGCTTCGTCAAGCAAATCGGACAATGCATCCTCGCGCCCTTCCAGCGCCTGCACATGATTCGGCTGTACCTCCAGCACTTCCTGGAACAACGGCAAGGCCGCATCGGGCGCTCCCTCCAGGCGACCCGCGTCTAGCGCCATCTGCGCCTGTTGCAAGCGTTGGTCCAGCTGCGCATGACCTGCTTCGCGCGACTGCAGGCGCATAGCCACCGCATCGACATCGGACCGCGGCACCTGCAACTCACGGGCCAGCTGCAACAGCGCCTGCGCTTTGGCGAAGTCGCCTGCTTCGATGGCGATATCAGCTTGTCCAAGCGCAGCACGGGCAACCCGCAACAATCCGTTGCGGGCTTCGCCACGATCACTGTCCAGTGCCAGTGCGGCCTCGAAACGTTCGCGGGCACCCGTACCATCGGTGTTGCTCAAATGACCCTGCGCCAGGGCCGTTTCCGCTTCGCCCAGCAAACCGTGCACGCGGGTATCCGGCCAGACCAGATCAAGCAGGGGTTGCCGGAACACCACCACCAACAGCGCCATGGCTCCCAGCACCAACACGGCCCAGCGCCAATAACGACGATTGCGCCATGCCGGCGTAGCGCTGGCGGCGGACGGACGACCGGATTTCCCGCTTGGCCCCATGGATGCAGTCACCCGCTACAGGGTACAGATTTAGCCTGAACGTCGCGCCCCATATACCCCCGGGAGCGCATCCAGCTTGCCAAGCAACGTGGACAACTGGCCGAAATCATCCACGCGCAGGCGCAAGCGAAGATGCACCTTGCCACCCCGGTCATTGTGGTCACTGTGGATATCCAGCACGTGTGCCTCCTCCTGTGCGATGAGGGTAGTGATGTCCTTCAACAGCCATTTGCGATCCATGCCTTCGATCTTCACATCGACTTCGTAACCTTTGCCACCACGCCCCCATTCCACGGGCAGCACGCGTTGTGGATGAGCGGCGGAGAGGCGCAGGAAAGCGGCACAGTCATGGCGATGCACGGTGACGCCTCGTGCACGGGTCAGGTAACCGGCGATGGCTTCACCCGCCACCGGTTGGCAACAGCGCGCCAGTTGCACCAGCAGGTTGCCCACGCCCTCCACGGTAAAACCCGCCTGTGCCGCTGTCTTCTGCCGCCGCGGTGGACGTACCGGCAAGGCCGGAGCCACCGGCTGCGCCAGCGCGCGCTGTTCTTCGTGCAGGGCACGGCCCACCTGGTTGCAGCCCAGGTCTCCCATTGCCACCTGGATGTACAGGTCATCGATGCCCGGGACATGGAAACGCTTGAACACCAGCGACAGGTCGGCCTGCTGCAAGCCCAGGCGCTTGAGTTCCCGTTCCAGCATCTCACGCCCGGCCTGCACGTTGCGCGCATGGTCCAGCTTGTGGAACCAGGCGCGTACCTTGTCGCGTGCACGGCCACTGGCCAGGTAACCACTGGAAGGAAGCAACCAGTCACGGCGCGGATCCGCTTCCTTGGCCGTCAACACTTCCACGCGATCGCCGCTGTGCAGCTTGTGGCTCAACGGCACGATGCGGCCATTGACCTTGGCGCCACGGCAGCGATGCCCGACCATGGTGTGCACGTGGTAGGCAAAGTCCAATGGCGTGGCGCCACTTGGCAGATCAATGACCTCGCCTTTCGGCGTCAGCGTATAGATGCGTTCTTCCGCCAGCTCGTCACCCAAGCCTTCGCTCAGCCCGCCACCGGTTTCGCCCGCCTGTTCCAGCAGACGCCGCATCCACGCGATCTTGCGGTCGAAGGCATCGCTGCCGCCCTTGCCTTCCTTGTATTTCCAGTGCGCCGCCACGCCGAGTTCGGCCTGCGCATGCATTTCATGCGTGCGGATCTGCACTTCCAGGGCGCGCCCCTCGGGCCCCACCACGGCGGTATGCAGGGACCGGTAGTCATTGGCCTTGGGACGGGCGATGTAATCGTCGAACTCGCTGGGAATGGGAGCCCACAAGGCATGCACCACCCCCAGCGCGGCATAGCAGGCAGCCACGTCGTCCACCGCCACGCGTACCGCACGCAGGTCGTAGAGCTCTTCCATGGGCACCTGTTTGCGCTGCATCTTCCGCCAGATGCTGTAAATGTGCTTCGGACGTCCGCTGATCTCGGCAGCAATGCCATGCTCGGACAGGGCATGCCCCAACGCTGCTTTCACCGACTCGATATAGCGCTCGCGCCCGGTGCGCTTTTCATCCAGTTGGCGGGCAATGGACTGGTAGGTCTCCGGCTCCAGGTAGCGGAAGGCGAGATCTTCCAACTCCCACTTCAACTGCCAGATACCCAACCGGTTGGCCAATGGTGCGTGGATGTCCCGGGTCAGCTGTGCCAGTGTCCTGCGCTCCTGTTCCGGCAGCCGTTCGGCAGCCCGCATCCGTGCCAATTGCCGGGCCAGCAAGATCGGCACCGCGCGCAAGTCGCGGACGATGGCCAGCAAGAGCCGGCGCAGGCCTTCACTGTTGCGCGTATCGGCCTGCTCGGCATGCAGCGCCCATACCTGCGCCGCCGCCGCTTGTCCCTCCACCAGCACCACGACGCCCGGGTACTTGCTGCGCAACGGCTCAAGCACCTGCGCCTGCATGCTGGACAACCCCGACAACAAGGCCGCCGCCAGCACTTCCCCGTCTGCGGACAAACCCGCCAACAGATCCAGGGTATCGGCCAAGACCGCTGGCGAATCAGCCGCGGACACCTCTTCGCCCGGCCACGCGAGCTGGCGGATGGCATCACGCAACGCCGGCGCAACCGGTGCCATGGCCTGGCGTTGCAACAAGCTCTCCAGAGATTGGGGTGATGCCACCATGTCGTACTGCCCGGACAAGCCTTCTGTTCGATTCGGATACGGCTACACTACCGACCGTTCGCCACGAGGAACAGCCATCATGAAGATCCGCAGCTTCCTGTTTTTCGCCGTATTGGCCACCATGGCCCCGCTGGCCTGGGCACAACCGGCAACCAGCGACCTTAAAAAACAAATGTCTGCCGAAGAATTCAAGGCCGCTGGCCTGGACAAGCTCAGCCCTGCCGAACTGGCTGCGCTGGACGCCTGGCTGCAACGCAAGGTCGGCGTGGAAACCGCCGCCGCCGTTGAACAGGCGCGCGAAGAAGGCCGCAAGGAAGTGGTAGAGAAAAACCGTGGCTTCTTCGATTTCGGCTCCAGTGAGCCCATCGTCAGCACCATCATGGGTGAATTCAGGGGGTTTGGCTCCAAGGGCAAGTCCTACACGCTGGAGAATGGCCAGGTCTGGGAGCAGACCGAAGCTGCTTCGCTGGCGGGTGTCCGCAAGACCGACCCCAAGGTCACCATCAAGCCCGGGATCATGGGAGTCTGGTACATGAAGATCGACGGCTACAACACCCAAGCCAAGGTGCGCCGGGTCAAGTAAGCATCATCCACGCAGCGCTTGCAGGCGCTGCGCGAGCTTCTTGGGTGAAATACCTGCACGTGCGCCCAGTTCCTGGGCGAACAGCGACACCCGCAGTTCCTCCAGGTCCCAGCGCAGGGCCTGCCATTCCGGTGAACCTGAAACCCCTTCGTCCACGGCCTGCGCCAATGCATCCACGAAAGGCTTGATCTCCAGCATCCGTGCCTGGTCCCGGGAAGGATCGCGGTTTGCACGCGGGGCACGCATCGTCATCGCCTGCAGGTAGCGCGGCAACGGTGCAAGGGCGTCCGCTGGCGTGTCCCGCAGGAAGCCCGGATGCACCAATGCCGCAAGCTGGTCGCGCAGATCATCCAGATTGCCGCGCGCCCAACCCATCAATGGCGACTCGAGTTCCGGCTTCAATGCCGCCACCGCAGCGAGGATGGACTCCGCCAGTTTCAAACGCTCCATGGCTTCGCCAAACAGGTGCTTGCCGGCCTCTTCCCGCCGCTGCTCGAACGCACCCCGGTCACGGATGGCAGCCAGTCCTTCCCGCAATACCGCATTCATCGCGGCATCGACAATATCGCCACGCAGCCGTTCCTGGGACTCGAGTGCGGCATACAGCAAGCCAGTCTTGGGCGACACCGGCAATTGCTTGCGCGCCTGCTTCACTTTGTCGGCCAGAGCAATTTCCAGCAGCCGGCGGACACCCCCCGGATGCGCGGCATCGGCCTCGGCACGGCCTGCGAATACCTGCAACGAAACCGTTTCACCTTGATCTACAAGCGCGGGATACGCGGGCACCCCCGCCTCACCCGGGACCTCGTGCGGAATCGGCTGCGAAGGGAATTCACGCAACCCCGTCGCCGCCATCGCGCGTCCGGCACGTGCCGCGAATGCACGCCCGGCGCGATCACCGAAGCGTGCGCGCAATTCGACCAAGTCACGGGACTCCGCGAGCATGCGCGCATCGCCCTTGGCACGACGACCTTCCGGTGACACG
>JBQGFJ010000058.1:0-5643 GCA_052040085.1 Pseudoxanthomonas sp. | reverse complement strand
ATGCCTGCGGTGCCATCGTGGTCTCGCGCCATGGCTGTTCACCCGCCATGGCAACCTGGCAGGAACTGCAGGCCTTCCTGCACGGCGGGGCAAGGCCCTTTCGCCTGCGTGACGATGCGGAACTGGAACACCTTCACTGGTCGTCCACGCGCACCGGACGCTACGACGAGCTCACCGTGCTGGCCATCGATCATCGCAGCCAGTTCGAGGCCTTGTGTGCGAAGACCGGCAGCGACCCGGCACGCATCCCCGCGTTCAAGTCATTGGCCCTGCAGGCCATGCATCGCGTTGCCGGCGGCGATCCCCGTTTCGGCATCCTGCTGGATGGCCGCTACGGCATGCGTGCCCTGGAAGCCGCGGCCGATTACCCGTACTGGATCGGCCGCCCCATCGAGTGGCCTGGCTCCTGCCCGCTGGAGTTCGAATCCTCGCCCGATGTCGCCACGGAACTTGCCACCTGGCCGGCAAACCACGTCGTCAAATGCCTGGCGCTTTACCACCCGGATGATCCGGCCGAGCTTCGCGAGCGCCAGGAAAGGCAGTTGCTGCGCCTCCAGGACGCTGCACGCAAGACACGGCACGAATTGCTGGTGGAAATCATTGCCACCCGCAACGGTGCGGTGGATGCTGACACGGTAGCGCGCGCCATCCGTCATCTGTATGCGTTGGGCCTGCGCCCCGACTGGTGGAAGCTCGAGCCCGAGGACGACGAAGATGCCTGGACCAACATCGAACAAGCCATCAACGACAACGATCCCTTGTGCCGCGGCGTGGTGCTGCTGGGGCTGTCCGCACCCGAGGACGAACTGATCGCCTCCTTTGCCTCTGCCGCACGGACGCCCATCGTGAAGGGCTTCGCGGTCGGCCGCACGATCTTCGCCGCGGCTGCCGAGCGCTGGTTGGCCGGCGAAATGGATGATGAGGCCGCCATCGATGACCTGGCCAGGCGCTTCTCGGTACTCGTGGATGCCTGGCGCGATGCAAAACACAAAGTCGCCACTTCCCTTCACGAGACCGCATGACATGAATGCCCGCAATGCCACCCTCCGCCTCACCGCCGCACAGGCTGCGGTTCGTTGGCTGGCAGCGCAGCATGTCGTCGTCGATGGCCGCGAAGTTCCCTACTTCGCAGGTGCCTGGGCCATCTTCGGACATGGCAATGTCGCCGCCATTGGCGAAGCGCTGCATGCCGTGGGGGATGCACTGCCGACCTTCCGTGCGCACAACGAACAAGGCATGGCGCATGCCGCCATCGCCTACGCCAAACAGATGCGCCGCCAGCGCGCGATGGTCTGCACCACCTCCATCGGACCCGGCGCGACCAACATGGTCACCGCCGCCGCATTGGCGCACGTCAACCGGCTGCCGGTCCTGTTCCTGCCGGGCGATGTCTACGCCAGCCGCCGCCCCGATCCGGTCCTGCAACAACTGGAGGATTTCACCGATGGCACGGTGACGGTCAACGACTGCTTCCGCCCGGTGTCGCGCTACTTCGACCGCATCGTGCGCCCCGAGCAGATCCTCGACGCACTGCCCAAGGCACTGGCAACCCTGCTGGATCCCTCCACCTGTGGACCCGTGACCCTGGCGTTCTGCCAGGACGTGCAGGCCGAAGCTTTCGACTATCCCGTCGACTTCTTTTCACGGCATGTCTGGCACCTGCGCCGGCAACCAGCCGATGCGCGCGAGCTCGAAGCCCTTGCCGACGCCCTGCGCAGCGCAAAGCGCCCGTTGCTGGTGGCAGGCGGCGGCGTGTTGTACAGCGATGCCGCGGCCACGCTAGCCGCACTGGTCGAACGCACCGGACTGGCCGTGGCCGAAACCCAGGCCGGCAAGGGCGCACTGCCGTGGAACCATGCCAACACCCTGGGTTCCATCGGCGTGACCGGCTCGAGCGCGGCCAATGCCGCCGCCAGCAATGCCGACGTGGTGGTGGGCATCGGTACTCGGCTGCAGGATTTCACCACCGGCTCCCGCAGCCTGTTCCCCCAGGCAAGCCTGTTCCAGGTCAACGTGCAGGCTTTCGATGCGCACAAGCACGGGGCCACGCCGGTGGTAGGCGATGCACGTGCCGTGCTCGAAGCACTCGATGCCGCCCTGGCCGGGTGGCGCTCACCTTGCGGCGTCGACCGTGACGCCATGGCGGAATGGAACGCAAGCGTCGACGCCGCCACGCGCGGCCACCACACCACCGTGCGCCCCAGCGATGCGCAGGTCATTGGCGCCGTACAGACCGCGGTCGACGACGACGCCATCGTGGTTTGCGCCGCGGGCGGCCTGCCCGGCGAGCTGCACAAACTTTGGCGCACCACCCGCAGCGATGGTTACCACCTTGAATACGGCTTCTCGTGCATGGGCTACGAGATCGCTGGCGGCCTGGGCGTGAAACTGGCGGCGCCGGAACGCGAGGTGGTGGTAATGGTCGGCGACGGCAGCTACCTGATGATGAACTCGGAACTCGCCACCTCGGTGATGCTGGGACTGAAGCTGACCGTGGTGCTGCTGGACAACCGTGGCTTCGGCTGCATCAACCGCTTGCAACAGGCCACCGGCAGCCCCGGCTTCAACAATCTGCTGGCCGACACCCGCCACGATGCCCTGCCCGACATCGACTTCGCAGTGCATGCCCGCAGTCTGGGCGCACTGGCGGAAAAGGCATCGTCGCTGGGCGAACTGCGCCTGGCCCTGGCACAGGCACGCACCCACGATCGCAGCACGGTGATCGTGATCGACACCGACCCGCTCAAGACCACCGAGGCCGGCGGCTGGTGGTGGGATGTCGCCGTCCCGGAAGTTTCCGACCGCCCCGAAGTCAACGCCGCACGCCATGGCTACGAACAGCGCGTGCGCATGAAAAGAGACCTGTCATGACAATACGTTTCGGTGTCAGCCCCATTGCCTGGGCCAACGACGACATGCCCGAACTCGGTGGCGACACGCCGCTGGAAAGCATCCTGGCCGACATCCGCGATGTCGGCTTCGAGGGCGTCGAGCTGGGTGGCAAGTTCCCGCGCGATGCCGCCACGCTGGGGCCATTGCTGGCCAGTTACGGGATTGACCTGATCGGTGGCTGGTACAGCGGTTCGCTGCTCGTGCAGGACGCACGGGCCGAGATCGAAGCGCTGCAACCCCACCTGCAACTGCTCAAGGCGATGGGCAGCAAGGTTTTCGTGTTCGCTGAAACCAGCAATGCGGTGCACGGCAACCGTAGCGTACCGCTGACCGGCACACCCCGGCTGGCCGACGGTGACTGGGCACGATTCGGCACGCGCATGACCGAAGTAGCGGATTACATCCAATCGCAAGGCCTCAGATTCGCCTACCACCATCACCTCGGCACCGTGGTGGAGCGCAACGTCGATGTCGATGCCTTCCTGCGCAACACCGGCGCCTCGGTGGGACTCACCCTGGATACCGGCCACGCCGCACTGGGCGGCGTGGATTACCTCGACGTGATCCGCAAGCACCCGGCACGCATCGCGCACGTGCATTGCAAGGATTTCCGGGATACCACCTACCACCAGCAACTGGACGATGGCGCAAGTTTCCTCGACGGCGTGCTTGCCGGCATGTTCACCGTACCCGGCGATGGCGGCATCGACTACAACCAGGTCATGCGCGCACTGGCCGACATCGGCTACAGCGGCTGGATCGTGATCGAAGCAGAACAGGATCCTGCCATCGCCGCCCCCAAGCCCTATGCCGAACTTGGCCTGCGCACGCTCAAGGCCGCGGCATCCGGCGCAGGACTGGCCTGATGTCGCGTCTCCGCGTCCGCCCGCACGCCCCCGATGCCGATGGCACCACCATCGACATCACGCCACGGAGCGCCGGATGGCAGCATGTCGGTTTCAAGCTGGTGAAGCTTGCCGATGGGGCACGCTACCAGGGCGGCGAAGCCGGTCGCGAGGCTTGCCTGGTATTGGTCAGCGGGTACGCCGACATCGATGTTGATGGCGTACGCCATGCAAACGTCGGCGGCCGCGCATCGCCTTTCGAAGATCGCGCGCCCGGCGCTGCCTATGTCCCGGCCGGCATGCCCTACACGGTGACGGCGCGCGGCGACGTGGAATTGGCGATATGTACCGCACCGGGCAATGGCACCGGACAACCGCGGCTGATCGAAGCAGCACGGATGTCGCGGGAAACGCGCGGGACCGGCACCAATACCCGCCATGTGCGCAACATCCTGCCGGAATCCGAACCTGCGCAAAGCCTGCTGGTGGTGGAAGTGATCACGCCTGCCGGCCATTGGTCCAGCTATCCGCCGCACAAACACGACACCGCAACGCCCGGCGGCGAAACGGCGCTGGAAGAAACCTATTACCACCGTGTCCATCCATCGCAGGGCTTCGGCTTCCAGCGCGTTTACACCGATGACCGCTCGCTGGATGAAGCCGTCGTGGTGGAAGACGGCGACGTGGTCATGGTCCCCCACGGTTACCACCCGGTCGGCGCCGCCCATGGCTACGACCTGTACTACCTCAACGTGATGGCCGGCCCCGAACGCCACTGGATGTTCCGCAACGATCCCGACCATGCCTGGATCGTCGCACCTCCCCCACCTCCGGAAACCTGAGCATGCGCAACATCGGACACTTCATCGACGGGCACATCGTTGCCGGAACATCGGGCCGGCAAGGGGACGTCTTCGATCCCAACACCGGGCAAGTGCAGGCAAACGTCTCGCTGGCCTCCACGCAGGAACTGGACCGTGCGGTGGCCAACGCGGTCACTGCACAACGTGATTGGGCCAAGGTCAATCCGCAACGCCGGGCGCGGGTGATGTTCGAATTCAAGCGGCTGCTGGAAGTCCACATGGATGAACTGGCGGCCCTGCTCTCCTCCGAGCACGGCAAGGTGTTGTCGGATTCGCGCGGCGATATCCAGCGCGGACTGGAAGTCATCGAGTTCGCCTGCGGTATCCCGCACCTGCTCAAGGGCGAATACACCCAGGGTGCCGGACCCGGCATCGATGTGTATTCACTCCGCCAGCCCGTGGGCGTGGTGGCCGGCATCACCCCGTTCAATTTCCCCGCGATGATCCCGATGTGGATGTTCGGCCCGGCCATTGCCGCGGGCAACGCGTTCATCCTGAAACCTTCCGAACGTGACCCTTCGGTACCGGTACGCTTGGCCGAACTGATGATCGAAGCCGGCCTGCCGCCGGGCGTGCTCAACGTGGTCCAGGGTGACAAGGAAATCGTCGAGGCCATCCTGCAGCACCCCGACATCAAGGCGGTCAGCTTCGTCGGCTCATCCGACATCGCGCAGGCCGTGCATGGCCTGGGCGCCCAGCACGGAAAACGCGTGCAATGCATGGGCGGTGCCAAGAACCACGGCATCGTGCTGCCCGACGCGGACCTGGACCAGGCCGTGGCCGACATCATCGGCGCAGCCTACGGTTCTGCCGGCGAACGTTGCATGGCATTGCCGGTGGTGGTGGCCGTGGGTGAAGCCACCGCAACCGCCCTGCGCGCGAAACTCATCGAAGCCATCGCAGGATTGCGCATCGGCGTATCCACCGATCCAAACGCACATTACGGACCGGTCATCACCGCCGCGCACAAAGCCAGGATCGAGCATTACATCCAGATGGGCATCGACGAAGGCGCGGACCTGGTGCTGGATGGCCGCGGCTTC
>JBQGFJ010000057.1:0-5840 GCA_052040085.1 Pseudoxanthomonas sp. | reverse complement strand
GTCATCGGTCCAGGCGGCATCCCACTTGGCCAGATCATCGATGTTCGAATAGATGCCCCCATCACCCAGCACGGCGCTGTAGGCATTCTGGTCGGTGAGTGCCCACCCGTCCTCCGCAGCGCTGTAACCCCAGGCACGGTTCGCAATCTCCGGGCCACCCTCGACGCGGGCGTGGGTATTCAACATCCCCAGCGGAACAAAAACATGGGTCCGCAAATAATCGGCAAACGTCATTCCCGATGCACGTTCGGCCACCAGCGCCAGCAACGCATAACCGCTGTTGCTGTAGCGATATTCACTGCCGGTCGGGAAATACAACCGGTCCTGTTGCTCCATCAATGCCAACACGCCGGCATCCAGTATCTGGCCCTCATACGGCTTGGCCATCAGGTCCTCGTAGTCCAGCAAGCCCGAGGTGTGGTTGAGCAGGTGACGGATGGTGATGCCATCCGCGACTTCCGGCAGCGACGGCAACCAGCGCTTGACCGGATCATCAAGCGACAACTTGCCTTCCTGCGCCAGCAACAGAATGGCCGCGGCAGTGAATGGCTTGGTCACGGAGGCCAGGCGATAGTTGGTGGCCGGACCGGCATCCACTCCCTTCGCAAGATCCGATCGCCCGAAACCACGCCGCAGCACGACCTGACCGTCCTTCACCACCAGCAATGAAGCTCCCGGCACATCACCGTCATAGGGCTGCATGAGACGCTCGATGGCAGCCAGCTTTCCGGCCTCGACAGGCGTCATTGACTCGGCACTCTGCATGCCATGCCCGGCATGGTCGGCATGCGTCGCGCCATCTTGCGTCATCGCGACCGTGCTGGATACCCATGACGCCTGTTGGGCGTGCACCCATACCGCCGGCAAGCACACTGAAAAGAACAAGATCGCGCGCATGCCAGCACGCAATCTCCCATGTTGCATGCTTCGACCGGCCAGACGGCCCACTTGGTTGCTACAGGCTTGCGAACAACGCCGAACGGACATGCAACACCTCCCCGGGTTTTCGGCGATATAGCACGCCCCCGGTACAGGGTCAATAAAATATTCCAATGAAAATTAGCTTATAACGCAATTATTCTTTAGGCGGTGCCCCACGCCAGTCCATCCTGCACCGCACCCACACGGCCTTGCCAGAAGAGGAGTCCAGACATGCTGCGGCCCATTGCAACCGGATATCGGAAAACGACGCTGCTCATGCTTGCCACATTGCTGGCCAGCAGTTGCGCAAGCACCCGTGGCCCTGCCGAATCCCATGCTGCCTCTCCTGCTTCCAGCGAATCCGGTTTCATCAGCAGCGCACACCCCCTGGCTACGGAAGCCGGGCTGGATGTGTTGCGCCGTGGCGGCAGTGCCATCGATGCCGCCATCGCCGTACAAGCCATGCTTGGCCTGGTGGAACCGCAGAGTTCCGGCCTGGCCGGTGGCGCCATCCTGCTGCATTACGACGCAGCCTCCGGACGCATGGACAGTTACGTTGGCCGTGAACGCGCACCGTCCAGTGCGGGCCCCTCCCTGTTCACCGATGAACACGGCCATCCCCTGACATCAGCGCAGGCCATGCTGAGTGGCCGTGCGACCGGAATACCCGGTGTATTGCCTGCACTTGAACTGGCCCATCGCAGCCACGGCAAGCTCGCGTGGAAAGACCTGTTCGAAGCGGCTTCCCGGCGTGCCACGGAAGGTTTCACGGTAAGTCCGCGCCTGCAGCAGCATATCGACGGGAAATTCCCCCAGGCCTCTGCACCGGACGTAGTGGCCCTGTTCTCGCGCGCGGATGGCAGCCCAGTGCGCACCGGCGACACGCTGCGCAATCCGGCCTATGCCGACAGCTTGCGCCAGATTGCACAGCACGGCGCCGCAGCATTGCAATCAGGTCCGCTGGCCGAGGCCATCATCGCCCGCACCAGCGAAATGCCTTTTGCAGCCCGCATGCAAAAGGAAGACCTTGCCCAC
The DNA here is from genome assembly GCA_052040085.1 of Pseudoxanthomonas sp. Taxonomy (GTDB): domain Bacteria; phylum Pseudomonadota; class Gammaproteobacteria; order Xanthomonadales; family Xanthomonadaceae; genus Pseudoxanthomonas_A. The sequence goes on along the minus strand of JBQGFJ010000057.1, from coordinate 3,884 downwards.
TACCGCATCCAGCGCGAGGACGCCCTGTGCCGCCCGCTTCGCGCCTATGTCGTCTGCGTCCCGCCCCCGCCTTCGAGCGGAGTCGGGTTGTTGCAATTGATGCTCTTGCTGGACGGCACCGAGATTGCCTCACTGGGGCCCGATGACGCACGTGCGTGGTTGCTGTTCGCCGAGGCCAGCCGCGTGATGTACGCCGACCGCGACCATTTCGTGGGGGACCCGGAATTCGTGCAGGTACCGGTCGATGGCCTGCTGGAACCGGACTACGTTGCCGCTCGCCGTGCGCTGATCGGCATGCGTGCGGCGGAAGTCGCGCCACGGCACGGCCATCCATCCGGTGCTGGCCTGCTCTCGACCGATGCCACCCGCGAACCGGCCGGCACCAGTCATTTCGTCGTGGTCGACCGTGATGGCAATGCGGTCTCGATGACCACCACCATCGAATCCTTCTTCGGCTCGGGGCGCGTGGTCGGCGGCATGCTGCTCAACAACCAGCTCACCGATTTTTCGTGGTCGCCGGGTGGCGCGGCGGCCAACGCCATCGCCCCGGGCAAGCGCCCGCGCTCGTCGATGTCACCCGTGGTCCTGCTCTCCCACGACGGACGTTTCGTGGGCGCCATCGGCTCGCCGGGCGGCAATGCAATCCCTGCCTATATCGCCAAGACCCTGATGGGTGCGCTGTACTGGAACCTGCCATTGCAGGAAGCCGTGGATCTGCCGAATCTTGTAGCCCGCGGCAACAACTTCAACGGCGAAGCCGATAAATTCGCACCGGAGCTGCACAAGGCATTGTCCGCGTTGGGCGTGGACATCGTGCCGGGCTCCGGCGAGGATTCCGGCCTGCACGGCGTGCTGATGCGCAACGGACAACAGGAAGGTGCCGCCGACCCGCGCCGCGAGGGTGCTACCGGCACGCCATAGTCCGGCGAGCCGCGATCCGGCTAATCCATGTTAAAATGCGCGCCGCTGGCTACCGCGCATGCCTATCCTCCAGACGAGGACATGACCCGGAAGCCGTCGACATCCATGAGCCGCGCCGATGCGCGGCTTCGTGTCTATGGTGGCCCCGTCGGCCCCTCGCGACGCTAGGTTGAAAACTCCGCCAGGGCCGGAAGGCAGCAACGGTATCGACTGATGCGGGCGCCGAGGTCAGTCGGCGGGGCCGCCACCTTTTCGGGGGATGGCGATTCATGCATCCCAGCCAGCCGGACAGTTGGCGATTCATTGACTGCTGCCGTTGCGACGGCCTCATTATCATCACGTCGGATTTACCGTGGGGCGCGCCGTTGCGACGGCATCATTGCCATCGGGCCGGCTAGTCCACGCGGCGCGGCTCACTCAGCCAGATAACTTCCCCCGGATTCGCCACGCGATGTCCGCGCGTGCGCATGGCGTCACCGTCTTCCGCGCTGCCGTAGTGGTACAGCAAGCAACGCGACAGCAATTCCGGCGGGTATTCGCGCTCCAGATCCTCGATGCCGCTGTGGGACGGATTGCCATGCAGGCCGCAATCATGGGCGACCAACTCACCCGTATCCGCATATCGAGCCAGCATTTCCGGAATCGGGCGGGTATCGCCAGTCCAGACGACGCTTCCATGCAGGCGCAGGCCATAGGCGGTTTCCGGCCAGTGATGGCGCACCGGGAATACTTCCAGCCGCACGTCGTCATGCCAGAACGCATCGCCCACCGGAACCAGGTGGAAGGCATCCCAGAAGTTGGCGCCGCCTTCGGCCAGCACGTTGGGGTAATCGGCCACGCGCCGGTGCAGCAGCGGCACCAGCGGCGCCGGTACGTACAGGCGCGTGCGTCCGCGTTGCACCGGGTCGAAATACGAATCGGTGAACAAACGTTCCAGACCCGACACGTGGTCCAGATGGGCGTGGGTGATGAACACCGCCCCGGGTGATTGGCCGTAATGGGCCTGGTGGGCCGTCAGCCCTTCCCCGCCGCAATCAATGGTCAGCCATGCCTTGCCATCGCGCTCCAGGGTGGCCATGGGCGAGCCCAGCTCCACCGCGGACGCCGCACCCACGCCATGGAAACGCAAGGCCCAGCCCATCTCAGTACCCGCGGTCCCAGTGGCGCTGGTAGGCGCGTTGCAAGCGGGTGAACCCTTGCAGGATGTCGTCGCGGCCATGTTCGCCACGCGTCTTCAACAACGAACGCTTCAGGCGGGCCAGATTGGCTTCGCGCCAGCCGGTGGCGGGAATCCGCAGCACGCTTCTATCGAAATCGATCAGCCAACCCTTGCCCGCTTCATCGAACAGGATGTTGTGCACGTTGAGATCGGCATGGTCCAAACCGCCGCGATGGAAACGGGCCACCAGCCGCCCCACCTCCTCCCAGGGCGCTTCGCCTCCCTTCTCACGGATGAGGTTGCCGAAGGTCTCCACCCCCGGCAGCCGCTCCAGCAGGATGGCGGCACGGTAGAACATGCCGTTGCGGAGATAGCTGGCCGCCACCGGCCTGGGTACCGGCAGGTCCTTGGCCAGCAAGGCACGGGTCAGGCGGAATTCGGCGAAACTGCGGGTCTTGTCCGGGCCACGCCAGAAATAACGGTCACGATTGAAGCGGGCCACCACGCCACCGCGCAGGTACCAGCGCAATACGCACTGGCTGGAAGGGGCATCGATGAACCAGGCGCCACCACGACCGCCACTATCGACGGGACGTGCACGTTCACCCCACTTCTCTGGCGTGAACCAATCCGGGTTGGCTTGCCGCAGGTGCGTGCAGTCGAACAGAATCGCACCGTATCCGTCGCCTTCGCGGAAAGGTGCCAGGGATTCTGCCGCATCGAAATCAGCCATCCTGCGAGTCTAACAATAGTTGCCATGATTCCCTCATCACTTTGTCTTCTGCGCCTCTCTGCCCTGGGTGATGTGACCCACGTGGTGCCGCTGGTCCGCACCCTTCAACGGCATTGGCCCGGCGTGGAGTTGCACTGGATCATCGACAAGGGCGGACACCGCTTGCTGGAAGGGCTGGAAAACGTCCATTTCCACACCTATGACAAGAAAACCGGATTGGCCGGCATGCGTGCCTTGCGCCATGAACTGCCCGCAGGAAAGTTCGATGCGCTGCTGCAAATGCAGGTGGCCTTCCGCGCCAACGTGCTTTCTGCCTTTGTCCCGGCCCATCGCCGCATCGGTTACGACCGCGCCCGCTCGAAAGACCTGCATGGGCTATTCATCAACGAACGCATCCCCGACCGCCCCGGCATCCATGTACTCGACGCCATCGGCAGTTTCTGCGAGCCGCTGGGCCTGAAGCAGACCGACGTGGTCTGGGACCTGCCTGTCCCCGTCGAAGCGCACGAATGGGCAGCGGCCCAATGGCCGGACGATGGCCAGCCAGTGCTGATGATTTCCCCCTGCTCCAGCCATGTGCGCCGCAACTGGTATGCCGACCGCTACGCCGCCCTCGCCGACCACGCCGCCTCGCGCGGCTGGCGCGTTGTCCTGTGCGGGGGCCGCAGCGACCTGGAACGCAGCACCACCGATGCCATCCTCGCGGCAATGCAATCGCCTGCGCTCGACCTGGTGGGCAAGGACACCCTGAAACAGCTTCCGGCTCTGCTGGCACGCGCCAGCCTGCTGGTCACGCCGGATTCCGGCCCCATGCACATCGCCAATGCCGTCGGCACGGCGGTGTTGGGCCTGCATGCTGCCAGCAACCCGTTGCGCAGTGGCCCTTATTCGAACGTGCGCTGGTGCGTGGACCGTTACGACGCTGCTGCACGCAAGTTCCTGGGCAGACCTGCCGCCGAGCTCGCATGGGGCACCAAGATCGAATTCGACGACGTGATGGCGCTGGTCACCGTGGAAGACGCCATCGCGACCTTCGAACGCTTCGCTGCCACGCAGGTGCAATGACCGGCC
>JBQGFJ010000056.1:0-5343 GCA_052040085.1 Pseudoxanthomonas sp. | reverse complement strand
CAGCTCCACGATCTTGCTGGCCGCCTCGTGATTATCCACGCACACGGCGATGAGCCGCGCCACGTGGGCTCCGGAAGCATGCAATACATCCAGCCGGGTGCCGTCGCCGTAGTACACCTTGAAACCGAACTGTTCCGCATTGCGGATCATGTCGATGTCGGTATCGATGATGGTCACGTCCACGTCGCGCGCCAGCAACGACTGGCTCATGACCTGGCCGAAGCGGCCGAAGCCGATGATCAGCACGTTGCCAGCTTGCCCGTCCACCCGTTCGATGCCGTCGAACGAAGGCGTCACTACTGGCATGAAGCGTTTGGTAACAAGGACCACCAAGGGCGTCAGCACCATCGACAGCACCACGACGGCGGTCATGTTGGCATTCACTTCCGCACTGATCACGTCGGCTGAAACCGCAGCAGTAAACAGCACGAAGGCAAATTCACCGCCCTGCGCCATGAGTACGGCTCGATCCAGGGCCTCGCCGTGGCTGCTGCGCAACATGCGCGCCACCCCATAGATGCAGGCTGCCTTCGCCAGCATCATGGCGGGTACGGCGGCGGCAATCAGCGGCCAATTGGTTGCCACCACCTTCAAGTCCAGCGACATGCCGACCGCCAGGAAGAACAGGCCCAGCAGAATGCCGCGGAAGGGTTCGATGTCTGCTTCCAGTTGATGGCGGAAAGTGGAGCCGGACAGCAGTACGCCGGCCAGGAACGCGCCCATGGCCATCGACAGGCCACCCATCTCCATCAACAGAGCCGCGCCCAATACCACCAGCAATGCGGCGGCGGTCATCACTTCGCGCGCCTTGGCCGCCGCGAGGATGCGGAACAGCGGATTCAACAGCCACAGGCCCGCCACCACCAAACCCGCCAGCGAAGCCATGCCAATTCCCACCGACGCCCAGCGCGATGGCGCACCTTCGACCGCATGCAAAGGCGACATCAAGGCCACCAATGCCAGCAGTGGCACGATCAACATGTCCTCGAACAAGAGGATGGAGACCATTTTCTGGCCCCGCGGCAATGCGATGTCACCACGTTCGCCCAACAACTGCATGACGATGGCGGTGGACGTCAGTACGAACCCTGCCCCGCCGATGAAGGCCACAGGCAATGAAAAGCCAAATGCCAGCCCTACCCCTGTCAGCGCCAGCGTGCACACACCGATCTGCAAGGCGCCCAAGCCGAAGATCTGTTTGCGCAGGCTCCACAGGTGTGATGGGCGCATTTCCAGCCCGACCACGAACAGGAACATGACCACGCCCAGCTCGGCCACATGCAGGATCGAGGCAGGGTGCGTGAACCAGCGAAACCCGAAAGGTCCGATCAGCAAGCCGGCCGCCAGATAGCCCAGCACCGAGCCCAGCCCCAAGCGCCTGAACAATGGCACCGCTACCACCGCCGCACCCAGCAGTGCGACGACCTTGACCAGTTCGGATCCCACGCTGTCTGCGGCCATGCTTTTCCTGCCTGTCTAAGTAGTGGTCAGGAGCGCACGCGGAATTTGTTCCACGCCAGCAAGGCAACCACGGCCGGGATGCCGAACAACGCCGCATGCACTGCCAGCTCCTCCGCCAATGAATACCCGTGCGAGAGTCCGATGCCCAGGTTCACGCCGCTGGCCACCAGCCATATCCCGATGAATGCCAAGGCTGCCTGGCTTCGTTTGCCAGGTTTGCTGACGAAAAGAAGCAGGGCCAGCAGGGCCAGGCCAATCAGGATGATGATGAGAGTGCGCACGAAGATCGCTCCTGGTTCCCGCGGACACGGGCTGCCTGCCCGGCAGCATAACGGGCTACCGGGACCCAGCGCGAGCATGGAAAACCGGCCCGGGCATTACCCGGGCCGCATGAACCGGCAGGCGTGACTTACTTCGTCGTGTAGCCGCCATTGATGAGGATGGTCTGGCCCGTGACCCACCAGCCATCGGTGACCAGATGCCGGATGAAAGGCACGACATCTTCGATATGGGTCAATCCGGTCTTGCTGTAGGGCGAAAGCGCGGCCGCCGTCTTGTGGTAAGCCACGGCGCCCTCCTCTTCCTGGCCGTAGAAGAACGGCGTGTCCATGGGGCCGGGACCCACGGCGGTCACCGAAATCCCGCGTGCACCAAACTCCTTGGCCGCGGCGCGGGTGAAATGCTCCACCGGTGCCTTGGTGCCCGCATAGGAGGCATAGAACGGCGTGAATGCTCCCAGCAGCGACGTCACCACGGTCAGCACCTTGCCATTGTCGTTGACATGCTTGCCGGCTTCCTTGAGGAAGAAAAAGGCTGCCTTGGCATTGATGGCGGACATGTCGTCGTACTCAGCTTCGCTGATCTCGGCAATCGGCTTCTTCAGCACCTTGCCCACGGTGTTGATGGCGATATCGGGACGTCCGACTGCTGCCACCGTGTCGGTGAACAGCTTTTCCATGGCCGCTGCGGTGGTCAGGTCACCTTGCAGGGCAATTGCTTTGGCTCCTGCCTTTTCAATGGCCGCAACGGTCTCCTCGGCGTCCGCCTGGCTGGAGGCACTGTTGTAATGGACGGCCACCGCAGACGCGCCACGCTCGGCAAAATCACGTGCCAGCAGGCCGCCCAGGTTCTTGGCGCCTCCCGCTATCAGGACGACCTTGCCTTCGATGGAATGGGAAGAGTGGCTCATGTTGATGATTCCAGTTGTGTCGGGAACCGTACTTCAACACCCCACATTGGACAGATAAAGATGAATAATCAGGAATATAAATCCATTAAAATCGAATAATATTGCCGCCATGGATCTGCTGCAGCACCTTCAGATTTTCCAGCGTGTTGCCGACACAGGCAGTTTCAGCCGCGCGGCCACCCAGCTTGGGCTTGCCCCCTCTTCGGTATCCGCCGCCGTGCAAAAGCTCGAACGGCACATGGGGGCCAAACTTTTCCTGCGCACCACCCGGAAAGTGCAACTCAGCAGTGATGGTGACTTGCTGTACGCGCACTGCCTGCAATTCCTGAGCGAGGCCGATGCCATCGGACAACTGTTCCAGGCTGGCGAACAACCGGCCGGCCTGCTGCGCGTGGAAGTGCCGGCCCGCATGGCACGGCTCCAGATTGCCCCCGCCTTGCCCGGCTTCCTTGATGCCTATCCGGGCGCCAGCCTGGATTTCGGAGGAACGGATCGCATCAGTGATCTGGTGGGGGAAGGCATCGACTGCGTGCTGCGAGTCGGCGAGCTGGGCAACCTGAACCTGGCTGCGCGCAACTTGGGACACCTCAAGCAGGTGACCTGTGCATCCCCGGCCCTGCTGGCCCGGCACCCGGAGATAAGCAACCTTGATGAAGCAAGCCTGCTGCCTGCCATCCATTTCGGACGCATGCAGGCGGGCAGGCCCGAGTTCTTCGAGTTCGGCAACAGCGATGGTGTGGTGGAAATACCGGTATGGGGACGGGTCTCGGTTGCCAACGCGGAGACCTATATTGCGTGTGCGGTGTCCGGGCTGGGGATGATCCAGGTACCACGTTACGACGTCGCCGGACTGCTGGCTGCCGGTGAACTGGTGGAAGTCTTGCCCGGGCACCCTCCTCCCGGTTTGCCATTCAATGCGCTGTATCCGCCGCAACAGCGTGCATCAAGATTGCTGCACGCCTTCATCGATTGGGTGGAAGCACTGATGGCGCCGTATTGCGAGCGCTGACTCAGCGCGTTGCGCAGAACACTTGGTAGTCGATATAACCGGGGAAAGGACGATCCGCCGCACAGACCACGCAATCCGGGTCGTGCGGCAAGCGGAGTTCACGAAAGCGCATCTGCAAGGCATTGAAATGCAGCAGGCGTCCAACCAGTGGCTCGCCAATGTCGATCAGCAACTTGATGGCTTCCGTGGCCTGCAGCAGGCCGATGATGCCGGGCAGTACCCCCAGTACGCCTGCCTCGGCGCAACTCGGCGCGAACTCCGGCGCGGGTGGTTCCGGGAACAGGCAGCGGTAACAAGGTGCATGGCCGCGCTGCCTGCCGGCATCGAACACCCCCACTTGCCCTTCGAATCGCTGCACGGCGCCATATACCAACGGCTTGGCCAGCTTCACGCAGGCATCGTTGAGCAGATAGCGCAGCGGGAAGTTGTCCGATCAATCGATCACCACATCCACGTCCTGCAGAAAACGTTCGACATTGCCGGAATCCACCCGCTCCCGGATGGCTTCCACCTGTGTCCGCGGATTCAATGCAGTCAGAGCGATGGCTGCGGATGCCACCTTGGCTTGGCCGATGCGTTCTTCGGCATGCAGGATCTGGCGTTGCAGATTGCTGCGCTCGACCACATCGTCATCGACCAGCCGGAGATGGCCAATGCCTGCTGCAGCCAGATAGAAAGCAGCCGGCGCTCCCAGACCGCCAGCCCCCACCAGGAGTACGCGCGAGGCTTCCAGTTTGCGTTGTCCTCCGATACCGACCTCGGGCAAACGCAGATGCCGTGAATAGCGGTCCATGAAGTCGGCATCAGCCGGATCCATCGCAGGCTTTTCCATTGGAAGCCCATCCCTGGCCCATGCCGAAGTCCCGCCCGACACCGAAGCCACGTGTTCATAACCAGCCGCACGCAGGGCCTCCGCCGCCTTCAGCGAACGTCCACCCATTTCGCAGATCAACAAAATTTCGGCACCGGTATCCGGCAAATGGCTGGCAGGATCGGACTCAAGATCGGCACGTGCAATGCAGCGCGCACCCCGTGCCACGCCGGCAGCCCATTCGTGCGGTTCACGCACATCGACCAGGACGGCGCCTTGCGCAAGCCTTTCGATTGCATCGACCGGGCGGATTTCGCGAGTACTCATGCCGGGATTATCCCGCAAACCGGATGCAATCACGCCAGCGCCGACATTGCCCGCGTGGAACGCCGGCGTGCTATTTGCCGCGCTTGACGTGGCGGATCAGGCGGCGCTTCTTGGCCACCTGACGCTCGGTCAACACGTTCTTCTTGTCCGCGTAGGGATTCTCGCCTTCGCGGAACAGGAAACGTACCGGCGTCCCGATCAGCTTGAAGCGCTTGCGAAAGAAGTTTTCCAGATAGCGGCGGTAAGAGTCCGGCAACACCTTCAACCGGGTGCCATGCACGATGAAGGTAGGTGGATTGTTGCCGCCGGTGTGCACGTAACGCAGCTTGGAGACATGGCCACGGATACTGGGAGGCGGATTGCTTTCAACAGCGACTTCCAGTGTGCGGTTGAGTTCACTGGTGCTGAATTCGCGCGTCGCCGAGGCATGGGCACGATGGACTGCGCGGAAAAGTTCGCGCAGGCCGGAACCATGCTTGGCCGAAATACGTACCGCTTCGGCCCATTCCACGAAACTCAGCTTGCGCGCCAGCAAGGCCTCGGCCT
>JBQGFJ010000055.1:0-5463 GCA_052040085.1 Pseudoxanthomonas sp. | reverse complement strand
TCGGGCTATCTGATCAGCTTCCTGACGACCACGCTCGGCATTCCATTCCCCGCCGAACTCGCAGCGCGCCGCTGGCCTGGGAAAACGGCGGCTTCGTGCGCACCGGCAACATCATGAACCTGCCGGCAGTCGTCATCGTGGCGGCAGTCAGCGGTCTCTGCTATGTCGGCATCACCCAGTCCGCCTTCGTCAACGGCATCATCGTGGCGATCAAGGTTGCCGTGATCGCCGCATTCCTGGGCTTCGGCATGATGTACGTGGACCCGGCCAACTGGACCCCGTTCATTCCGGAAAACCAGGGCACCTGGGGCGAGTTCGGCAGCAGCGGTGTATTCCGCGCCGCCACCATCGTGTTCTTCGCCTACATCGGCTTCGACGCGGTTTCCACTGCTGCCGGCGAAGCCAAGAATCCGCAGCGTGACATGCCCATCGGCATCCTCGGCTCGCTGGTGTTCTGCACCATCATCTACATCGCGGTCTGCGCCGTGTTGACCGGCATGACCCATTACAGCCTGCTGGGCACCTCCAAGCCGGTGGCTACCGCCATCGAATACGTGCTGGCCAACAATCCCGATGCCAACATCGCCTGGCTGAAGACCGCCGTGGAAATCGGCGCCATCGCCGGCCTGTCCTCGGTGATCCTGGTGATGCTGATGGCGCAACCGCGCATCTTCTACACCATGTCGCGCGACGGCCTGTTGCCGAAGATCTTCGGCAAGGTCCACCCGAAGTACAACACGCCCTACGTCGGCACCATCATCGTCGGCATCGCCGCCTGCCTGCTGGCCGCCCTGATGCCGCTCAGTGTGTTGGGCGAACTGGTTTCCATGGGCACCCTGATCGCATTCGCCACGGTCTGCCTGGGCGTACTGGTACTGCGCTTCACCCGTCCGGACCTGAAGCGTCCGTTCCGGGTCCCGTTTGCCATCATCGTCTGCCCGTTGGGCTTCCTGGCCTGCTTGACGCTATTCGGCATGTCCTTCGTGGAGCACTGGGGCCTGTTCCTGCTGTGGACTGCCATCGGCATGGTGATCTACTTCGCCTACGGCTACCGCAACAGCAAGCTCAACAAGGCCTGATCCCGGGCCAGCCATCCTCCATCCTGCGGGCCGCCACTGTGCGGCCCGCTCTCTTCACGCCACAGGCAGTCATTCGATGAGCAACCTGGACACCGCCAAGAAAATCGGACCGGGGCTGGCCACCTTCGTGGTCGCCAACAACATGATCGGGTCAGGCTTCTTCCTGCTTCCCGCATCATTGGCGCGCTCCGGCGCCGTCACCGCGCTCTCGTGGCTGCTGGGCACCCTGCTGGCGGTCGCGCTGGGGGCGGCATTCTCGCGGCTGGCACGGCAGTACCCGGACATGACCTGTCCGGATGACTACATCCGCCCTTCGCTGGGCCGCGACATGGGCTTCCTTGCCACCACCCTGTACTGGCTGTCGTCGTGGATCGGCAACAACGCCATCGCGGTGGCGGCATTCGGCTACCTGATCATCCTGCTGCCGATCAACGACACCCCCGGCGTACATCTCGTGGGCCAGGCCCTGCTGATCTGGGCGATGTTCGGCCTCAACCTGCTGGGACCGAAAAACATCGCACGCTTCCAGTCGTTCTGCGTGGTGTTCGGCCTGCTCCCCGTGGTGGCGATCCTGATCGCCGGCTGGGCCTACTTCAATCCGGAAATCTACAAGGCCGGCTGGAACGTCAGCGGCCAGTCCGACCTGGCGGTAACCATCGGCTCGCTGTCATCCGTGTTCTGGGCCTTCATCGGCCTGGAAACCGGCGCGATGATTGCCGGCGTAGTGCGCGAACCCGACCGCAACGTACCCATCGCCACCATCGGCGGCATCCTGATCGCCGGTACGGTGTACCTGGTGTCCTCGGTGCTGATGATGGGCATCGTGCCGGTGGAGCAACTCGCAAGCTCCAGCGCGCCATATGCACTCGTCGCCGGTGAGATGTTCGGTGCCTGGGCAATACCGGTCATCGCGGCAGCGGCGGCCCTGAAAGCCACCGGCACCCTGGGTGGCTGGATGCTGGTGACCGGCGAATCCGGCTCGCGCGCCGCGCAACGCGGCTTCCTGCCCGGCATATTCGCCCACACGCGCCCGAACGGCGCCGCCTCCACCGGCTTGCTGGTGGTGGTCAGCGCGATGACCCTGATTGCCTTCACCACATTGTCCGACTCGGTCGCCACCCAGTTCGAGACCATCATCAACATGGCGGTGACGCTGGTGGTAATGGCCTACATCGCTGCGGGCCTGAGCCTGCTGTTCGGCACTCGCGAGCAACCCTCCAGCGGCAGCAGCAAACTGCTCGGCATGGCAGCCCTGGTCGCCTGCGGCCTGCTGATCTACTCCACGCCGGTCGATACACTGGTCGGTGCCATGGTGATCGCACTGCTCGCCTGGGCCGCCTACCGGGGGTTCGGCCGGCGCAAGACCCCTGCCTGAGAACCTGTCCACGATCTTGCTGCGCTTGCCCGATGACGTGCGTGCGGTGCTCGACAACATCGCCTGGAGCGATGTTGGACAGCGTGCAGCGCTGGCCCGCAGGGCTGCCGCCAGGGAGGGCGGCAGCAAATGCTCATGTACGCCCGTACATTGCGCTTTCTGCGCTCCACCACACGCCATCCACCTGCGCTCGCGACAGATCATGAACAGGTTCTGAAACGTTCCCGCGCTAGAATTGCGGCATGAGCGCACTCCCCTACAACGTGGAACGGCTGCACCAGTTGGCCGCGGAACTGATCGGCAACATCAGTGAACTTGCCGCACGTGGCTGGACCCCGGCCACCAGCAGCAATTTCTCCATGCGGCTGGACGGCCAGCATGCCGCCATCACCGTATCCGGGCGCGACAAAGGCCGGCTGGTGGAAGACGACATCATGGTGGTGGATTTCGACGGACAGGGCGTGGCCACCACGCACCGCCCTTCCGCCGAAACCCTGCTGCACACGCAGTTGTACCGGCGCTTCCCCGAGATCGGCTGCGTGCTGCATACGCATTCCACCGTGCAGACCGTGGCCTCGCGGCTGTATGCCAGCCAGGGGCACATCCGCCTGGAAGGTTATGAGCTGCTGAAAGCTTTTCATGGCAACAGCACCCACGAAACCGCCATCGACGTGCCGGTGTTCGCCAACACCCAGGACATGCCCGAACTCGCCACGCAAGTGGACGCGCTGCTGGACACGCAGTGCCTGTGGGGCTACCTGATCGATGGCCACGGCCTGTATGCCTGGGGGCGTGACATGGCCGAGGCGCGCCGCCACCTGGAAGCCTTCGAATTCCTGTTCAATTGCGAGCTGGAACTGCGCAAGCTGCGCCAGCCCGGCTGATAACCACCGGTAATACCGGGCAACGCCATCGTCAACAACGCCGGCGCCGTCATTTGCTACCCTTGTCGGCCCCACCGGATCACGCCATACCGCCATGAGCCGACTGCGCATCTTCAACGAAGCCGAACCCCGGACACCGTTCTTCCAGAGCGAGGAAACCGGCGCCATCCTGGCCGAACTGGAAAAGATCGGCGTCACCTTCGAACGCTGGGAAGCGGCACAGCCGGTCGAACCGGGCGCCTCGCCCGAAGCCGTGCTGGACGCCTATCGCGCCGACATCGACCGCCTGGTGGCCGAACGCGGCTTCAAGAGCGTTGACGTGGTCAGCATTGCCCCGGACAACCCGCAGCGCGACGTGATGCGCGCCAAGTTCCTGGACGAGCACTACCACAAGGAAGACGAAGTGCGCTTCTTCGTGGCCGGGTCCGGCCTGTTCACGCTGCACGTGGACGACAAGGTCTACGAAGTGAAATGCGTGCAGGGCGACTTGATCGGCGTGCCGGACAGCACCTTGCACTGGTTCGACATGGGTCCGGAACCGAGCTTCATCGCCATCCGCTTCTTCACCGAGCCGGATGGCTGGGTGGGTCATTTCACCGGTTCCAGCATCGCCCAGCAGTTCCCGCGCTACGAGACAGGACAAGCTGCCTGACATGCCGCCGCGCGCCATCCTGACCGACATCGAAGGCACCACCAGCAGTATTTCCTTCGTCAAGGACGTGCTGTTCCCGTACGCACGCCGCGCCCTGCCCGGCTTCGTCGCAGCGCATGGCGACGAGCCCGAGGTGCGCCGCTGGCTGGATGCCGTAGCCACCGAACAGGGCGGCATCTGCCAGGACAGCGTGATCGTGGAAACCCTGCAGGGCTGGATCGACCAGGACCGCAAGCACACCGCATTGAAGGCCCTGCAAGGCAAGGTCTGGCAAGCCGGCTACCGCAACGCCGATTTCACCGCACACATGTATCCCGATGCCGCACGTTCACTGCCTGCCTGGCATGCGTCCGGCATTCCGCTGTATGTCTATTCGTCGGGCTCCGTACCGGCGCAAAAGCTGTTCTTCGGCCATAGCGATGCCGGTGACCTGACCTCGCTGTTTTCCGGCTGGTTCGATACCGAGATCGGCGGCAAGCGTGAAGCGGACAGCTACCGCAACATCGCCACCGCCATCGGCCTGCCCGCCGACGAGATACTGTTCCTGTCCGATGTAGTGGAAGAACTGGATGCTGCGCGCGAGGCTGGATTGCAAACCGCACTGGTCGACCGCCTTGAAGACTATCCGCAGCCGCGGATCGCTGATGCCACCCATGGACACCAGCGCATCGAAACCTTCGACGCACTGACGTGGACCCACCCCACTCATTGAGAGTGGTTTTCATTCCGTCATCGATTCTGCGGACTGGCTAGACTGCCTACGCGCCGCAAGCCAGCCCAACTGCAAGCCAGCCGCGCATCCAGCCAACGATCCAGGCCAGCGCGCAGTGGCAAGCCAGCAAGGATCCGCCAGATACCGACAAGAAAACGCCTCCTTCGTGGAGGCGTTTTCCGTTTTGGTACTGCACCACTACTGATTGCTCTTCGCCGAACCAAGTAATCGTGCAGCTTTGGCTCTGCTTTTGATCTACCTCGCCCTAAAGCAAGCCGAGCATCGCAGGGCGATGAGGCCGAAGAGGCCCCCTTGTCTGAGCGAAGCGAGTTTGGGGGCCGTGCCTCATCGACCGAGAAGCACAGGGCACCGATCCGGCTTCGCCGGATCGGCTGGCGTCAGGCGAAGGTTTTTTGGTTCCTTTTGGCCTCAAAAGGAACTCGGGCGCATAGCGCACGAAACGCTCTTCGCGCGATACCGTGTGCATGTGGAACCTGCTGAAACTCCATGACCCCGGATGCGCTTCGCCTACCGGACTACGTGCTGGCTTCAAGACACGCAAGAACAATCGCAACAAAAATGCGCAAAGCAACCTGCTTCATTCCACCGCATCCAGGCGATAACGCAACTGCGCACGCAATTCGCCACGCCAGCGATCCAGCGCCCGCACTTCCACTACATGCTCACCCGCCTCGATCCGGGTAGGCAATGCCGCGCGCCACAGGTGATGCGAAGGCGACGCTTCCGGGGAACGGTCGAAA
>JBQGFJ010000054.1:0-12131 GCA_052040085.1 Pseudoxanthomonas sp. | reverse complement strand
GGTCGGTCATCTCGTCGAAATCGGTGACGTGACGATGATGGATCCACTTCATCACCTGGTGGGCACGGAAACGCTTCTCGCCGAGAGTCTCGGCGAAGAAGCGCTCCAGACCCTCGCGATCGAGGTCGAGCAGGTTTTGTTTTTTCTCAACCTGGCTCATGTCGATGCATCATCGGGAAACGACTTCGGTTGCCGCGAAGAAGTAAGCGATTTCGATCTGGCCGTTCTCGACCGAATACGAACCAAGCGCTGCATTGGCATCGATGGAGTCGGCGAAATCGGCACGGATGGTGCCCGGCGCTGCTTCCTTCGGATAGGTGGCGCCCAGCAGTTCGCGATGCAGTGCAACCGCGTTCTCGCCTTCCAGTGCCTGGATCACCACCGGACCACTGATCATGAATTCGACCAGCGCGTTGAAGAACGGACGCTCGCGGTGCACGGCGTAGAAACCTTCGGCTTCACGACGCGACAGTTGCTTGTACTTCGAGGCAACGATCTTGAGACCGGCCTTTTCGAAGCGCGAATAGATTTCACCGATGACGTTCTTGGCGACGGCATCGGGCTTGATGATGGACAGGGTGCGCTCCAGCGCCATGGGGATTTCTCCGTTGGGCGGGCCACGTGGAGCCCGAGGTTAACACGAAAAAACCCGCGTTGAAACGCGGGCTTAGGTTTAATTGCGTACGGCAATTCTATCCTATTCGCCGGCCGTGGCACAGCCATGCATTGCGACTCTGCAGCGGCTTCGCTGCACAGCAACATGACAGATCCCTCGCCCGGGGAGCAAAATCAAACAATCGTTTGATTGATGGGCGTCCTGTATGGGCAATGCAGCACATTTCTCGACCAAGGACCGCATTCTCGGCGCAGCGGAGGAACTGTTTGCCATGAATGGCTTCGCCGGCACCTCGCTTCGCCAGGTCACCAGCCGGGCGGACGTGAACATTGCGGCGGTCAACTACCACTTCGGCTCCAAGGAAAACCTGGTCAACGAAGTCTTCAGGCGCCGGATGGACGAAATGACGGCGCAGCGGTTGGACAAGCTGGCAAAGGCATTGCAAAAGCATCCCGGCCAACTTGAACCCATCCTGGCGGCCTTCGTCGAGCCCGCCCTCGCCCTCGCGCAGGACCGGCATGGCGGCGGCGCTTTCGTCCGGGTCATTGCCCGTGCCTATGCCGAAAAGAACGACAACCTGCGCCAATTCCTGTCCGACCATTACGGTCATGTGCTGCGTGAATTCGGCAAGGCCATTGCCCTGTGCATTCCCGGCCTGAGCAAGGAAGAGCTCTATTGGCGACTGGATTTCGTATCCGGTGCCCTGACCTACGCCATGGCGGACTTCGGTTTGATCAAGCGTCCCGCGGGTGTCACGGAAGCGGCCCATCGTGAGCATGCCGCCAAAGAACTGATCCGGTTTGCCGCTGCCGGCCTGCAAGCTCAATAAGCGAAACAATTACTTTATAAACAAGGATTTACGAAAATGTCCGATAAATTGCTTGTCAAGAAAGCCGCCATCCTGGGGGCCGGTGTCATGGGCGCACAAATCGCCGCGCACCTGACCAACGCGGGTGTGGAAACAGTGCTGTTCGACTTGGCAGCCAAAGAAGGTCCCGCCGATGGCGTAGTGCTCAAGGCCATCGGCAATCTGGGCAAACTGAGCCCAGCCCCGCTGGCCAGCAAATCCCTCGCCGAAGCCATCACCCCGGCCAATTACGACACCGGGTTGGATCAGTTGAAGGATTGCGACCTGATCATCGAGGCCATTGCCGAGCGGATGGACTGGAAGCAGGACCTATACAAGAAGATTGCCCCCTTCGTTGCCGGTCATGCAGTGCTTGCCAGCAACACTTCAGGACTGGGAATCAATAAGTTGGCTGATGTTCTTCCAGTAGAACTTCGCCATCGTTTCTGTGGCGTGCACTTCTTCAACCCACCCCGCTACATGCACCTGGCCGAATTGATTCCGGCCAAGACCACCGACAAGGCAGTCCTCGAGGGTCTGGAAACTTTCCTGACCACCACCCTGGGCAAGGGCGTGGTGTATGCCAAGGACACCCCCAACTTCATCGGCAACCGCATTGGCGTGTTCTCGATCCTGGCCACAGCCCACCACACTGCGGAGTCCGGCCTGGGCTTCGACGAGGTGGACGCCGTCACCGGCCCGCTGATTGGCCGGCCGAAGTCGGCCACTTACCGCACATCCGACGTTGTGGGTCTGGACACCATGGCCCACGTGATCAAGACCATGGCCGACACCCTGCCGGATGACCCGTGGCACGCCTACTTCAAGTCACCCAAGTGGCTGGAAGCACTGATCGCAAAGGGTGCTCTGGGCCAGAAAACCGGCGCTGGCATCTTCCGCAAGGTCGGCAAGGACATCGTCGTCCTGGATCTGGAAAAGCAGGACTACCGTTTGGCCGATCGTTCGGCGGCACCCGAGGTCGTCGAAATCCTCAAGACGAAGAACCCGGCCGAGAAATTCGCCAAGCTGCGCGAAAGCCAGCATCCGCAAGCGCAGTTCCTGTGGGCGGTGTTCCGTGACCTGTTCCATTACAGCGCCTATCACCTGGCCGATATCGCCGAGACAGCACGCGATGTGGACCTGGCCATCCGCTGGGGTTACGGCTGGTCGCTGGGTCCGTTCGAGACCTGGCAGGCCGCCGGCTGGAAGCAGGTAGCGCAATGGATTGCCGACGACATCGTGGCGGGCAAGACAATGAGCAGCGCCCCCCTGCCCGACTGGGTCTTCGATGGTCGCGAAGGCGTGCATGCCAGCGAAGGCAGCTACAGTCCTGCCAGGAACGCCAAGCTCCCGCGCTCGTCACTGGACGTGTACAAGCGCCAGCGCTTCCCGGATCCGTTGCTGGGCGAATCGTTCGCACAAGGCGAAACCGTATTCGAAAACGACGGCATCCGACTGTGGACCGACGGCGATGACATCGGCGTGGTCAGCTTCAAGACCAAGATGCATACCGTCTCCGATGCGGTGCTGGATGGGTTGCAGGAAGCCGTCGGCGTAGCCGAGCGCAAGTTCAAGGGCCTGGTGATATGGCAACCGAAGGAGCCCTTCTCCGCCGGCGCCGACCTGGCTGGCGCATTGGGCCTGCTGCAGGCCGGCAAGGTGGATGCATTCGAATCCATGGTGGCCAACTTCCAGGCCACCAGCCAACGCATCAAGTACTCCTTGGTACCGGTCGTGGCGGCAGTGCGTGGCCTTGCACTGGGCGGCGGTTGCGAATTCCAGATGCACAGCGCCCGCACGGTGGCCCACCTGGAAAGCTACATCGGCCTGGTGGAAGCTGGCGTCGGCCTGCTGCCCGCCGGTGGCGGCCTGAAGGAAATCGCGGTCCGCGCCTCGCAAGCGGCAGGTCCGGGTGGCGACGTATTCGCCGAGCTGAAGAAAACCTTCGAGACCGTGGCGATGGCCAAGGTCTCCAACTCCGCCATCAACGCCAAGGAGCTTGGCTTGATGCGTGCCGGTGACAAGGTGGCATTCAACGCTTACGAATTGCTGTACATCGCCAAGCAGGAAGCCGCTGCGTTGGCGGAAACCGGCTACCGTCCGCCCTTGCCTGCCCGTCGCATCCAGGTAGCCGGCGACGTGGGCATTGCCACCTTCAAGATGATGCTGGTCAACATGCTGGAAGGCCGGTTCATCAGCCCGTATGACTACGAGATCGCCGTGCGTATCGCCACCGTATTGTGTGGCGGCGAGGTGGATCGCGGCTCGGTGGTCGATGAAGAGTGGCTGCTGAAACTGGAACGCAAGCATTTCGTCGAACTGGCCCAGCAGGAAAAGACGCAGGCGCGCATCGCGCACATGCTCAAGACCGGCAAGCCTTTGCGCAACTGACAAGAGCCGTGGTTCGTGGTTCGAGGATTGGGAATGGCCCCACTCCTCCGAATCACCCCCATCACCCATCACGAATCACGTTTTCGGAGAATATCCAGTGAGCAGACAAATCCAGGATGCCTACATCGTTGCCGCCACCCGCACCCCGGTCGGCAAGGCACCCAAGGGCGTATTCCGCAACACCCGTCCCGACGACATGCTGGCCCACGTCCTGAAGGCCGTGGTTGCCCAGGCGCCGGGCATCGACCTTGGCCGCATCGACGATGCCATCATCGGCTGCGCCATGCCCGAAGGCGAGCAAGGCATGAACGTGGCACGCATCGGCGTGCTTCTGGCCGGCCTGCCGGATACGGTGGCCGCACAAACCATCAATCGTTTCTGTTCGTCCGGCTTGCAAGCGGTGGCACTGGCCGCCGACCAGATCCGGCTGGGCAATGCCGATCTGGTATTGGCCGGTGGCACGGAGTCGATGTCGATGGTGCCGATGATGGGCAACAAGATTGCCATGGCGCCCAGCGTCTTCGACAACGACCATGTCGCGATTGCCTATGGCATGGGCATCACCGCCGAGAAAGTCGCCGAGGAGTGGAAGGTCAGCCGCGAGCAGCAGGATGCGTTCGCCGTGGCCTCCCACCAGAAGGCATTGGCTGCACAGGCTGCCGGCGAATTCCGTGATGAAATCTCGCCTTACGAGGTCATCTCGCGTCAGCCCGACCTTGCCGGCAATACCGTGCGCCTGAGGAAGTTGCTGGTCGAGCAGGACGAAGGTCCACGTGCCGATACGTCACTGGAAGGC
This sequence comes from Pseudoxanthomonas sp., assembly GCA_052040085.1. Taxonomy (GTDB): domain Bacteria; phylum Pseudomonadota; class Gammaproteobacteria; order Xanthomonadales; family Xanthomonadaceae; genus Pseudoxanthomonas_A. The sequence continues at coordinate 7,481 of JBQGFJ010000054.1, read as the reverse complement.
TTGGCCAAGTTGCGTACCGTGTTCCGCAATCCGCAGTTCGGTGGCACGGTCACCGCCGGTACTGCTTCGCAGATGAGCGATGGCGCGGGCGCGGTATTGCTGGCTTCCGAACAGGCCATCAAGGACTACGACCTGACCCCGCTGGCCCGTTTCGTCAGCTTCTCGGTGGCTGGCGTACGCCCCGAGGTAATGGGCATTGGACCAATCGCCGCGATTCCGAAGGCTTTGAAGCAGGCTGGCCTGACCAAGGACCAGCTTGACTGGATCGAGCTCAACGAGGCATTTGCGGCCCAGGCGCTGGCCGTGATCCAGGACAGTGAGCTGGACCCCTCCAAGGTCAATCCACTGGGGGGCGCCATCGCACTGGGACATCCGCTGGGCGCCACCGGCGCCATCCGCACCGCCACTATCGTCCACGGCATGCGCCGTCACCAGAAGAAGTACGGCATGGTGACCATGTGCATTGGTACCGGCATGGGAGCCGCCGGCATCTTCGAGTCACTCTGATTCGAGTTGCTCCGGTCGTCAGAAATGGAAAAGGCACCGCAAGGTGCCTTTTTCTTGTGGCGTACGAACCAGCCGATATCGTCAATCCAGATCGACCACACCCATCTCGTTCAACGCGCTCTGCATCATGCCGCGTGCGGCATCGCTCAATTTTTCGTGGTCCAGCGCGTAGCGAATCGTCGCCTCGATCAAGCCGATATGCGTGCCGCAATCGAAGCGCGTGCCCTGGAAACGATAGGCATGCACGGGCTTTTGCTTGAGCAGCGTGGCAATCGCATCGGTAAGCTGGATCTCACCGCCGGCACCGGGCGTCGTGTTTTCCAGCAGATTGAATATGCTGCCATCAAGTACATAGCGCCCCACCACAGCCAGCGTACTGGGAGCAACTTCAGGCCTGGGCTTCTCCACGATGGCATTGATGGATCCCGACCGCCCGGAGAACGCTTCCGTCGCCACGATGCCATAGCTGCCTGTCTGGTCTCGAGGTACGTCCTGAACCGCGATCATGCTGCTTCCGGTCGCCTGGGCCTGGTCCACCATTTGCTTGAGTGCGCCGTGGCCACGGTTCCAGATAAGGTCATCGGGCAGGAGAACTGCAAAGGGTTCGTCACCAATGATGGGCTTGGCACACAGCACGGCATGCCCCAGCCCCAACGCTTCCGTCTGGGTGACGAAGACCGCGCGCACGCCGGACGGCAGCACGTTGCGAACCAGTTTCAGTTGCTCGTGCTTGCCACTGGCTTCCAGCTTCTGTTCAAGCTCATAGGCTTTGTCGAAGTAGTCGGCCACCGCATGCTTGTAGCGGTTGGTCACGAACACCAACGTGTCGCATCCGGCCTCGATGGCTTCGTCCACTGCATACTGGATGAGCGGCCGATCAATGATCGGCAGCATTTCCTTGGGAACGGTCTTGGTAGCGGGAAGAAAACGGGTCCCCAAGCCGGCAACGGGGAATACGGCCTTGCGTACTGGAAGCTTCATCGACCCCTTCTTGTTTCACGCCCGGGGAAACTCACCACGTTGGCTGGCACCGTGCTTTCCTCGGAAAGCATGGGTTGGAATTCAGGTATGGCGACCTTCAGCAAGAGTTGCATTTCGCTCTCATCGTACTCAGCCACCGCCTTTCGGAATCGCTGCAGGATTGTTTCCATGAAATCAGCGGAGACTTGCCTGGCATCTGCCTGCATGATCTTGGAGTGCGTCGTGGGCCGATAATGCTCGTCGGAATGGAAAAGCGTTTCGTGGAGCTTTTCACCCGCACGCAGCCCCATATAGACAATGGCGATGTCTTTGTGGGGCTGCTTGCCTGCCAGCCGGATCATCTGTTCCGCCAACAGCCGGATATGTACCGGCTCACCCATGTCGAGGGTGTATACCGAAGCATGTGATGCGCCCGCCGCCGCCTGCAGGATCAACTGGCTGGCCTCGGGAATGGTCATGAAATAACGCGTGACATCGGGATCGGTCACCGTGACGGGGCCGCCCTTGGCGATCTGTTCGCGGAAAAGCGGTACCACGCTGCCAGCCGAATCGAGCACATTGCCGAAGCGCACGGTCACGTGCCGGGTCGGTGACCTTGCATCGTCCAGCGCCAAGCTGGTCATTTCGGCCAAACGCTTGGTTGCACCGAGCACATTGACCGGATCAACCGCCTTGTCGGTCGAGATCAACACGAACGTACCCACGCCTGCCTGATTGCAGGCACGCGCCACGGTTTCCGTTGCCAACACATTGTTGTTGATGGCCTCACGCAGATGCTGCTCCAGCAAGGGAACCTGCTTGTAGGCTGCTGCGTGGAAAACGGCATCAGGCTCTGCGACCGTGAGTGCGTGGGCAATCACCGCAGGATCACCGCAGTTGCCAAGGACCGTAAGCAATTCCAGGTCAGGGAATGCACGCCTCAGATCGGATTGGATCGAAACCAGGGAAAGCTCATCTATCTCCAGAAGCGCGATACGCCTGGCACCATGGCGGGCACATTGCCTGCAAAGTTCGGAGCCGATCGACCCACCCGCGCCTGTCACCAAGACAGTACGCCCCTCCAGCCAACCCCGGATCAGTTTCCAGTCGGGAGTGACCGACTTCCGGCCAAGCAGATCCTCGATGGCCACTTCCTTGAGGTCGCCAGGCATCGACTGGCCTTCCAGCACGTTGATCAGGCGCGGCACCATCCTGAAGGGCAAGCCCGTGCTTTCACAGATGGCAACCACGCGTTGCATGGTCGGCGCATCAAGCGAGGGCATCGCGATGACCAGCATCTTCGCGGCGGTTTCACGTGCCACGGTGGCGGCATCGTCAAGAGCACCAAGTACCGGCACACCTTGCAGCTTCATTCCCTTGAGGCGGCTGTCGTCATCAAGGAAAGCCACCGGGGCATACACGCCGGTACGCCGCAGCTCACGTACAAGGGATTCCCCGGCGCGCCCCGCACCCAGTACCAAGGTACGGGTTGCCGTTTCCGACATGCGGACAAGCTGGCTATCTTTCCAAGCACGGTACGCCAACCGTGGCACCACCAGCATTCCGGCCAACACCACCGGGTACAAACCCAGTACGGCACGAGGCACCTGGCCAAACCGGTTATAGAAGAAAAGACTGACCACAATGGCCAGCCACCCGAGCATGGTGGCTTTGAGGATGTTCCAGAGGTCCGGCATGCTGGCGAATCGCCACAGGCCCCGGTACAGGCCCACCCACCAGAAAACCAGTCCTTGGGCCAGTAGCACGATGGCTACCTCAGGGGAAAACCATTCAAATGAAGGCGCATCGGGCAACATCGCATAGCGCGCGCGATGGAGCAGTTGCCAGCACAACCACACCATCAAAAGGTCATGCGCCACCACCAGCAGGCGGGGCAAAACCATCGCGAATCGACCATGTGTTCCGTTCAATTCCCTGTCTCCTTGACCTTGTCGCCGAGTCCGATCCTTAGCAAAACCCAGAATGTGGAAGCCAGCAGATACCATCCGGCCACTACCGGAAAAGACTTCCAAACCCCATCATTAGACATCAATAACGCCAAAAACGCTCCTCCCAGGCTGAATGCCCCATAGCCCAGTGTCGTTGGCACGTGTCCGATCCTGCGCGCCAAACGCTGATACACATGGCCAACATGGGGGAGCCACCACCGCTCCCCCGCCAGCATGCGCCCGACCAACGTGAAGCTGGCGTCTACGAGGAATGCCGCCAAGGGCAGCAAAAGCAAGAGCCATGATCCCGTTGGCTGGGGCGCAGCCATGGTCCATGCCAGCATCCCCGAGAGAATGAATCCGAGGGCGCCACTTCCGACATCCCCCAGGAATATCCGCGCCTTCGGGAAGTTGAAGGGCAGGAATCCCAGGCAAGCCGCAGCCAATCCAGCTGCCAGCCAGCCCAGCGGACCAACCTGCAATGCGGCGATCAGGCTGGCTGCAATGAGCGCCTGGAGACTGGCCAGGCCATTAATGCCATCCATGAAGTTCCAGACGTTGGTCAACGCCATGGCCAGGCAAAATGTCAGTCCGACCTGCCACCAGGTCCCGGATGACTGCCAGACCAGGATAGACAACAGCACTGCCGCCACGGCCTGGACCACCAAGCGGACCCCGGGCGACAAAGCCTGATGGTCATCCCACCAGCCTATACCTGCCACCAACACCAGCCCCACCATGAAAAAGAGCAGTCCCGGTGGTGGTCCGGATGCCTGTGCCAGCATCCAGGCACACCCCACCAAGACGGCGACCACGATGCCTAGCCCACCTCCTCTAGGGGTCGCAGTGGCATGGCTTCTTCTCTCGCCGGGTTCATCCAGCATGTTGCGGCTGATGGCATAGCGGATGCTCAGCCATGCCAACATCGCTGCAATGAGGAAATGCAGCACCATCCAGACAACGAACGCGCTCATTCAGACAACCGCGTAGTTCAACAACGGTTTGACCGTCGCCCACTCCTTGCAACTAGGGCACTGCCAATGATGCGTACGGGCACCGAAACCGCATCGCGTGCACCGATAGCTTGGATTCCTGACCAACAGTTGGTCGGTGATGTGTTTCAAATCATTGAGCGTGGCCACCGGGTCGGCACCCTCGGCCAGGGTCAAGTCAATCAGGGCCGCCTCCCCTCTCACCGAGGGCCGGTCCTTCAGCTGCGTAGCCAGATATGCCCGTGCAGCCGCCACACCCTCGCGGGATTCGAGCAGGCCCGTCAATGCGAGCACGGGGGCAATACCCCTGTAGTGCTCACTCATTTCAGAGAGAAAAGCGCGGGCACCTGCAGGGTCGTTGGCACGTTCATAGTTGGCCAGCAGGCCGGGCAGCAGTTCCGGCAGGAATTCAGGGTCATGACGGGCCGCGCGCTCGAATGCGCGCATTGCTGCCTCGTCATTGCCTGCTTCGGACTCCAGTCTTCCTTCAAGGATACCGGCACGCACGCACTTGGCATCGGCTTGGTAGGCCCTTTTGATGCAAGCACTTGCAGATGCATGGTCACCGGCAGCACGGTGCCGTTCGGCCATTTCGCATTCGAACTGGGCGATGAGCTTGCCCATCGGCTCCCCGGTGACCTCCTCGTAACGGGTTGCGTTCTCGATGGCCTTTTCCCAGTCCCGCTCGGCCTGGTAGATGGTGATCAGGTGTTTCAACGCCTGCGGTGCACGCTGGTCAATACGTGCCAGGTCCGTGAACACGGTTTCGGCACGGTCCAGCAGACCGGACTTCATGTAGTCCTCGCCCAGGGCCAACAAGGCCTGTACCCGCTGCGCATCACTCAGGTCGGCGCGCTGGACAAGGCCCTGGTGCAAGCGAATTGCACGATCCACCTCACCACGGCGACGAAACAGATGGCCCAGCGCCACCTGGGTTTCGAAGGTTTCCTTGTCCAATTCCGCGATATGCAGGAACAGCTCGATCGCCTTGTCGGGCTGCTCATTCAACAGGTAGTTCAAACCACGGAAATAGGTGCTGGAGAGGCGGCTGACCTGGGTATCGTTGTGCCGCTGCCCTCCGCGGCGGCCAATGACCCAACCGCTCAATGCCGCCAGTGGCAGGAACAGGAAGAACCAGAACCATTCGGTCAGGAAATCCATGCTCAGATCCTCGTATCCGGACTCGCAGTGGGCGTCGTCACCGAGGCTTTCTGCACCTTCCTCAATTTCGCATACATCGGCAGTACCAAGGTCGCCAGGACGATGGCCCCGCCGATCAACACCCCCGACAACAGCGCCAGGATGATGGCTACGCCGGAAGATGTCTCGACTTCAGTGAACAACAAGCGCAGCGTGATTGGCTGCGTATTGAGTACCCCCACCACCATGCCTGCCGCCAGGAATACCAGGGCGACAACCAATCGTACGTAGCTCATGGGGAAACTCCAGACCAACAGGTGAAGGACATGGCAATGACCGGGAATCGCAAGTCGGGCTCCCGTGTGCTTGCCCGGTGATTATTCCCCGCCTTCCTCGATGGGATCAACGTCGCTGACCCGTTCCCGCAGTTCCTTGCCGGGTTTGAAGTGCGGCACGTGTTTGGATGGCAACGCGACCGCATCACCGGTCTTCGGGTTGCGCCCCATTCGCGCGGGACGGTAATGCAACGAAAAACTGCCAAAACCGCGGATTTCGATGCGATCGCCCTGGGCCAGGGCACCGCCCATCATCTCCAGCAACGCCTTTACGGCCAGATCGACATCTTCGGCTTTGAGGTGCGGCTGGCGGCGCGCCAGGATTTCAATGAGTTCGGATTTCGTCATCGTGGCGTTGGGCAGCGTATTCGCGGACAAAGGCGGCCCGGGAACATCCCGGGCCGCCATCTTGCATCCTTACTCGGCGTCAGCCTTGCCATCCAACTGGGCACGCAACAGTGCGCCCAACTGGGTCATGCCTGCGTTGCCAGTGGTGGCGGAAGCCTGGTATTCCTCCAGGGCCTCGCGCATCTCGGCGTCATCCTTGGCCTTGATCGACAGCTGCAGGGTACGGCCCTTGCGGTCCATGCCAATGAAGCGAGCTTCGATCTTGTCGCCCACCTTCAGGTGCTGGCTGGCGTCATCCACGCGTTCCGCGCTGATGTCACGCGCCATCACGTAGCCTTCGATGCCATCGGCCAGTTCGATCGTCGCGCCCTTGGCGTCGACTTCCTTTACCGTGCCTTCGACCTTCGAGCCCTTCGGATTCGCCGCCATGTACTGGCCGAACGGATCCTGCTCCATCTGCTTCACGCCCAGACTGATGCGCTCGCGCTCCGGATCAACCGCAAGCACCACGGCTTCCAGCGTGTCGCCCTTCTTGAAGTTGCGGACCACGTCTTCACCAGTGGTGTTCCAGCTGATGTCCGACAGGTGGATCAGGCCATCGATGCCGCCGTCCAGACCAATGAAGATGCCGAAATCGGTGATCGACTTGATCTGGCCGGACACCTTGTCGTTCTTCTTGTGGATGGCAGCGAAGGTTTCCCACGGATTGGCTGCAACCTGCTTTATGCCCAGCGAGATGCGGCGACGCTCTTCATCGACGTCCAGCACCATCACTTCGACTTCATCACCGACCTGCACCACCTTGGACGGATTGACGTTCTTGTTGGTCCAGTCCATTTCCGAAACGTGCACCAGGCCTTCGACGCCCGGCTCGATCTCGACGAACGCGCCGTAATCGGTGACGTTGGAGACCTTGCCGAACACACGGCTGTTGGCCGGGTAACGGCGGGCGATGTTGTCCCACGGATCCTCGCCCAGCTGCTTCAGACCCAGCGAAACGCGGTTGCGCTCACGGTCGTACTTCAGCACGCGGACATCCAGTTCCTGGCCGACTTCAACGACTTCGGACGGATGGCGCACGCGCTTCCAGGCCATATCGGTGATGTGCAGCAAACCATCGATGCCGCCCAGGTCGACGAACGCGCCGTAGTCGGTGAGGTTCTTGACCACACCCTTCAGCACCACGCCTTCCTGCAGCTTGTCCATCAGCTGCTCGCGCTCTTCCGAATGCTCGCTCTCGACCACCGCAC
>JBQGFJ010000053.1:0-16781 GCA_052040085.1 Pseudoxanthomonas sp. | reverse complement strand
GGGTCGACCACGCAGCAGGCAGCACCATGACTGCCCGGACCAGCTGCCGGTGTCCGCAAGAACAGCAGCAGTGCAGGACGAACATCCGCGTTGACTGCGCCAACGCCCCGCTACTGCGGGGCGTTGTTCTTTCAGATATTCGAAGGCATGCGTCCAAATCTGCCGGGGTACTTTTAGGGGTATCTGGTCACGGAGATCACACGAAAACCAAACATATCAATGGAATTTCAAATTGATTCGAGTCCTCTTCTGGCACCATCTATGAAATGCGAAGGCCTGCATGGATTCGCCAGATGACAAGAAACCCCGCTCACGCGGGGTTTTTTGTTGCCTTTCATCCATGAATGGCAGCCTGCGAGCGATCGCTCCATTCCCACGTAAAGAACGCGCCGAGTGAGCTACCAGGCGCAAGGACATGGGGTGCGACATTGAAGGCATCCGGCAGGCCGGTTTGTGGCTCGATGCAACTGGCATGCGCAGGCTCGTCGTACACGACCCAATGCGCGCAATCCGATGCAAGCCGCAGGGCCTGCCCGCCACGATGGACCACCACGGGCCGATGGTTGGCGAAGCAGTCATCCCAAGGGCCCTGTACCGGCGACGCAAGTGGCGGCATGGCAATGCCATCACTGTCACGCGGGTACATTCCGTCCGGATGGAACTCGATCCGTTCCGGCTTGCGGAACCACGGATGCCAGCCAATGACCGCCGGCATCGCCAGCGCTCCGGCATTCACTTCCAGCGTCATGTGCAAGCGCCTGCCTGCAAGTTCGATGCGTTGCCGGCACATGCCGCCAAATGGCCAGCGCTCATCCCGCGGCAAGGCCAGTGACAATTCCACTTGCGTGCGTGAATGCACATCCAGTTGCCATGGGAGGGAAAACCCGACGCCGTGCAAGGCATGTCCCCCCAGGTTCAACGGCAACCGGTATTCGTGCCCATCGAAGTCGAAGGCACCGTGCCGCAACCGCCCCGCCCACGGCACCATCGGGAAACAGCCCCACATGTTCATGGCAAGGTCGCCGTCGTCCGGCCCCACCAGTTGTTCGATGCCCTCGCAAACGATCTGCGCGATGCGTCCACCGGCTTGCGGCGCCACGTCCAGCAAGACCGGGCCATCACCGATCCTGACCAGCGGGCCCGGCTCGAGGGGTAGCATCGTGTTCGTATCCGGCATGTCCGTGCGGGTCTCCGATCGATTCATCACTGCACGTGCAAGCTCCCCGGCATGCGCCACGAGTACAGGCCCTATCGCAGGTCCGCTGCCACGACCTTCGCTGCATTGTGCCCGGGCGCACCCGTGACACCGCCACCCGGATGCGTTCCCGCGCCGCACAGGTACAGCCCAGGCAAGGCACCGCGATAGTCCGCCTGGCCCAGCATGGGGCGCGCACTGAACAACTGGTTCAAGCTCAATGCACCATGGAAGATATCGCCACCGATCAGTCCGAAGGTCCGTTCCAGATCCAGCGGACTCAACGCCTGCCGTCCCACCACCAGATCACCGAATCCCGGTGCGAAGCGATCCACGGTGGCGATCATCAGGTCCGCCACTTCCTCACGGTGTTCATCCCATGACGCACCACCCGGCAACACCGGTGCCACGTGCTGGCAGAACAGGCTGGCGACATGCTGGCCGGGGGGCGCCAGCGAATCATCCAGCGTGGAGGGAATCAGCATTTCCACGATGGGCTGGCGTGACCAGCCATGGTCGTGTGCATCACGCCAGGCGCGATCCATGTAATCGAGGCTCGGCGCCATGATGATGCCGGCCGTCAGGTGGTCGCCCTCGCCCGGCAGCGCGCTGAAACTGGGCAAGCCACTCAGGGCCACGTTCATGCGGAAGGTGCCGGAACCACAGCGCCAGTTCGCCATGCGCTCGCGCGTGGGCGCAGGCACTGCCTCCTGTGGCAGCAGGCGCTGGTAAAGCAGCTTGGGATTGACGTTGGCCACCACTGCACGGGCATGCAGCGTTTCTCCACCCTCGGTCACCACACCGGTAACGCGTCCCTTCTCCACGATGACGTGGCGAACGCCGGTATCGGTACGGATATCCACGCCTGCCTCACGCGCCGACGCGGCCATGGCCTGGGTGATGGCCCCCATGCCACCGATGGCATGCCCCCACGCCCCCTTCACGCCGTTCACTTCGCCGAAAACGTGGTGCAGCAACACGTAGGCCGAACCCGGCGCATGCGGGCTGGCGTAGTTGCCCACCACGCCATCGAATCCCAGCAACGCCTTGATCGGCTCGCTTTCGAACCAGCGGTCCAGGTATTCGGCAGCGGAGATGGCGAACAAGTCCAACAACTCCTGCCGCAGGGTTTCGTCCAACCGATGCAGGCGCCGGCCCAGCCCGGCGGCACGCATCAACTCCGGCAGGGCCCGCCACCAACCGCCATCGGTGACATTCGGGGGCGGCTGCAGGGCCAGTACGCGCAACACGTCGGCAATGGCGTCCAGACGGCGCTCGTATTCCGGGAAACGCTCGGCATCCCGGCGGGAAAATTTCGCGATCTGCTGCTGGGTCTCACCGGCACCGGTCAGCAGATAACCACCCTCCGGCAAGGGCAGGAAGTTGTTGCGTTTGCGCTGGACGATGCGCAGCCCGTGGGCATGCAGGTCCAGGTCGGCGATGATCTTCGGCTGCAACAACGACACTGTGTACGACGCCACCGAGTTGCGGAAACCGGGATGGAACTCTTCCGTCACCGCTGCGCCACCCACCACGTGCCGGCGCTCCAGTACGGCCACCTGCAGCCCGGCGCGTGCGAGGTAGGCCGCGCAAACCAGGCCATTGTGGCCGCCACCCACCAGTACTACGTCGACGGGCTTGGGTGAGGTCATCGTGGAGTGTCCTGAACATCCGGTGGTTTGGAACATCCATCTTCCCACAGGCCGCGAACCCGGCCACCTCGCACCGGGGCGAAAGTGGCGGCATGTTGATTCACCGGAGTGCCGACGGTGCTTGCTAGAATCGCGTTTTCATTGCTCCGGAACCCCATCTGATGACGTCAGCCCGCATCGTCCTCGGCAAGCCTGCCGTCCTTGCCCTTGCCCTGATGGCCGCCCTGGCCGCCCTGGCCGCCCAGCCTGCCGATGCCCAGCGCCGCGCGGCCCGCGCACCCGCCGTGCCGCCTGCGTGCACGGACTTCTACAGCGTGGCAAACGCCGACTGGCTGAAGGCCAATCCGATACCAAGCGGCACTGCTGCGGTCACCATCCTTGGCCAGCTGCGCGACACCGCCCGCCAGCAGCAACAGGACCTGCTGCAACGGGCCATGACCGCACCGCAGAACGACATCCAGCAACGCCTGGGCGACTTCTGGGCCAGCGGCCTGGACGAGGCCGCCGTGGAACAGGATGGCGCCACCCCCATCGCCGGCCTGCTGGGCCGGATCAACGCCATCAAGCGCGCACGCGACATCCCGCCCGCCATCGCCGCCCTGCATCAGGTCGGCATCCCGGTCGCGTTCAATTTCGGCCCCGACGTGGACCTGCTGCACCTGGACCGCCACATCGGCTACTTCATGCAAGGCGGCCTGGGCCTGCCGGACCCGGATTTCTACCTGCGCACCGACACCGAAACCCGTGAGTTGCTGGGCCGCTACCGCGCCTACGTACAGCAGATCCTGTCGCTGACCGGCACGCCGCTGGACCGCCTGGATGCAGAGTCCATGTGGGTCATCGACCTGGAAACCCGCATCGCCCGCGAATCGCGCCCGCTGGTGGACCTGCGCAGCCCGTTCGACAACTACGCGCCGGTCCCCATCAAGGACCTGGGCAAGCAATACCGCAACCTGCAGCTGGATGCCTTCCTGAAAGCACAGGGCGTCAACGACGACACCGTGTCGATGGCCGACCCGCAGGTATTCCAGCGCATCAACGAACTGGTCGGCAGCCTGCCGCCGGAACAGTGGAAGGCCTACCTGCGCTGGCGCATCGGCGACTCCATGGCGCCCTACCTTGCGGGTTCGTTCCGCAATGCGGAGTTCGATTTCCGTGGCGGCCTGCTGCGTGGCGAAACCGCGCAACCTGCACGTTGGCAGCAAGTGCTCAATGCCATCAATACCGCTGCTGGCCCGATGCTGGGCAAGGAATACGCGGACCAGTACCTGTCCGCCGCCACCGACGCTCGTGCCGAAGCCATCGCCGTGCAAGTACGTGATGCACTGGGGCGCGGGATCGAAGGCAACAGTTGGATGAGCGATGCCGCCAAGGCTGAAGCCAAGAGCAAGCTGGCCCAGCTGAAGATCGAGATCGGCACCCCGCACCGCGACATGGATTACACCATCCAGCCCATGGGCCGCGGCAGCTTCGGCAGCAACATGCTGATTGCCTCCACCTGGCGCCATCGCGAGAAGATGAAGCTGATCGGCCGCGGCAATGCCGACCGCCGCTGGGATGTCCTGCCGCAACAGCCGGCCCTGGCCTACGACATCGCGCAAAACCGTCTCATCGTGACCGCAGCCGTACTGCAACCGCCGGTGCTGGGTACCGCCAATGGCGATGCCGGCCAATATGGCGCCTACGGCGCGATGGTGGCGCAGGAACTCAGCCGCGGCTTCGACAACAAGGGCCGCCAGATCGACAGCAAGGGCCAACTGCGCGACTGGTGGACACCCGCCGACCTGAGTGGCTGGGAAGCCGTGTCCAACAAGGTGATGGGCCAGTTCGGCGCTTACCCGTATCCGGGCGTCAATGGCGTCAACGTCAACGGCCGCCTCACCCTGGACCGCAACCTGGCCGACCTGGCCGGCGTGGAACTGGCCTGGGATGCCTTCATCGCCGCCCACCCCGATGCGGACAAATCAACCAAGCAGGCTTTCTATCGTGCCTGGTCGCAGCTGTGGGCCCAGCAACTGTCCCCCAGCGCCGCCACCGAACGTGCCGCCACCGACGTGCATGCACCGGGGCTGTGGCGCAGCAATGGCCCGCTGTCCAACCAGCCTGGCTTCGGTGAAGCCTTCGACTGCAAGCCGGGGCAACCGATGCAACGCCAGGAAGCCGACAGGATCGCCATCTGGCGCTGAGCCAGCCTGTCACCCGGCGACACGTAAAAGAAACGGCGCGGTCATCCCGCGCCGTTTCTGTTTCCATCTGTGTATCGGCCTCAGTGCAACCACACTTCCGCTCAGTGCCGGTTGCGCGGTCCGGATTTCCCGAAAGGCGGCTGGCCACGCCAGTAACGGATCATCAGCCAGCCGAACAACATGCCGCCGAGGTGCGCGAAGTGGGCCACGCCCGGCTGCAAACCGGTGAAGCCCATGAACAACGCAATGGCACCGAACACGATCACGAACGTCCGCGCCTTCATCGGGATGGGCGGGAAAATCAGCATGATGCGCTGGTTGGGGAACAGCATCCCGTACGCCAGCAGCAAACCGAACACGCCGCCGGATGCCCCCAGGGTGGGATAGGCCGCACCCCCCTGCGACACCGTCCACCAACCCACCGCGAGTTGCAGCAAACCGGCGCCAATCACGCAGACCAGATAATAGTTGAGGAAGCGCTTGGGTCCCCATGTGTATTCCAGCGGCCCGCCGAACATGTACAGCGCCAGCATGTTGAACAGCAGGTGGGAAAAGCTGCCGTGCATGAACCCGTAGGTCAGCAATTGCCACGGCATGAATTCGCGGCCTGCGGCAAACGGGTTGTACTCGCCACTGCCCAGCGGCCACAGCATGAAGGAGGACAGCGCCACATTGCCCAGTGCCCATTGCAGCAGGAAAACAATGCCATTGGCGATGAGCAGGGCCTTGGTGACGGGTGGGATTCTGGCAAGCATGCGGATTCTCGTATCGGCTGGCCCGTATCATAACGGCATGTATCACCTGCCCAGTGCCCGCTTCGACGACCCCGATGCCATTGCCACGGCACTCGGCACTGCCGGGGCTTGCCTGCTGCCGTCGTTCCCATCCGATTCCGGCCCACTGCGGGAAGATCTGCTGCGCCTGCAGGCTTCCGATGGACTGCAACGCGCCGCGGTAGGCCGTGCGGAAGGCAAGCGTCTGCAGGACGATATCCGCGGCGATTCAACACTGTGGCTGGACGATCCCCGCTGTGCAGCTGCGGCCACCGCCCATCTCTCACGATTGGACACCTTGCGCATCGAACTGAACCGGCGTCTCTTCCTTGGCCTGTCGGAAGTCGAGGCGCATTACGCGGCCTATCCTGCCGGTGCCTTCTACCGGCGCCACCGTGACCGCTTTCGTGACAGCGATGCACGGGTAGTGTCACTGGTCAGTTATCTCAACACGGATTGGTCCACCGACGATGGCGGCATGCTCCGGCTCTACCTGCCGGACCAAGCGATCGTGGATGTCGTGCCGCAGGAAAACTGCAGTATCTGCTTCCTCAGCGAGATCGAACACGAAGTGCTGCCCGCCACGCGGCCGCGCTACAGCATCGCTGCCTGGATGCGCCGCGCCTGAACCCGGTGACCTGGGGATACTTTGAACAACTGCCGTCATCCCCGCGAAGGCGGGAATGACGAGCAGAAGCATGGTTATTCAGACCTGCCCTGACGTGTTCGTTTGGGTCCCCACAATTGCGCATCCAGAGACGCCGCCGGTGCCGCACGCTTGATGCGCCCGTTCTTCACCTCCAGTCCCTCCTCACGCAATCGCCGCGATTGCTCCCTGTAACCTTCGGAGCCCTCCGGAAACGCGATCCTGCCATCGGCACGCAACACCCGGTGCCAAGGCAGGTCCGGATCACTGTTCTCCGAGAGCACGCGCGCCACCAAACGGGCGCGCCCCGGCAAACCGGCGCGCGCAGCCACTTCGCCATACGCGGCCACTTCACCGCGCGGTATGGCGCGGACGGTTTTCAGGATGCGTCGCAGTGAAGGCGTGGCCGTCATGATCCGTAGCATAATGGCGCAAACGCGATGGAGCCCGACCTTGCAGAATTTTGAAAAAATCCGCAGCCACCTTGCCACCGCCGGCTACCGCGTCACCATGAGCGACCCCTACGTGGCCTGCGTGGAACTGTCCCTGGACCAAGGCAAGCGCCACCAAGCCATCTTCCTGTCCGAACTGGGCAACGATGACGAACGCAGTTACCTGCGCGTGAGCACGGTCATTGCGCCCACCACCGGTATCGACACGCGCCGCGCACTGGCATTCAACTGGCAGAGCAGCGTAGGCTACCTGGCCATTGGCGATCTGGATGGCGTGCCCTATTTGCAACTCTGCGAGAACCGTCCCTACCAGTGCCTGGATGCCGCCGAAGTGGATCGCCTGATCCTTGAGATCGGTGGCCTGGGCGATCGCATGGAACGCGCACTGTCCGCCGAAGGCGATCTGCTTTGAAGCAGTGATGGGTGGATTCGTGATTGGTGATTGGAAAAAGCGAAAGGCGGGTTTCTAACCCGCCTTTCCTGTATTCGCCAGCTTGATGTCTCCGCAGGGGAAACCCTGCTTTTACGAATCACCAATCACGAATCCACCCATCACTGCCACTCAAGCCCATCCCATCGCATCCAGCGACCACCACAGGAAATAGGCCACGCCAGCCGACGCCGGGATGGTCAGGATCCAGGCCCAGATGATGCGCTCGACCACGCCGAGCTTGAGCGCACGCGGATTCTTGGCGAAACCAACCCCCATGATGGCGGTGGAAATGCTGTGCGTGGTGGACACCGGCATGCCCAGTTGGGCGGCCAGGGTCAGCACCGTGGCGGAACTGGTCTCGGCGGCAAAGCCGTGGATGGGGTGCAGCTTGACCATCTTGTGGCCCAGCGTCTTGATGATACGCCAGCCACCGGAAGCGGTACCAAGTGCCATCACGATGGCGCAGGTGATGATGATCCAGAGGGCGATGTCCTGCTCCCCGCCGGAGGGATGCAGGAAGGACAGCCAACCGGGAAGCTCGTCCAGGATGCCGGAGGCTTCCGCACTGAACAGGGTCAGCGCGATGATGCCCATGGTCTTCTGCGCATCGTTCTTGCCATGCGCGAACCCCATGTAGGCCGCGGAGAAAATCTGCGCCTTGCCGAACACCATGTTGACGATGCGCGGGCGCGCCAGCCTGCCGATCCAGCCGCCCATCTTGGCCAGGCCGGCAATCAGGCCCCACAACAGCACCATCATCAGCACACCCAGCGTGAAGCCGGCCAGCGGCGAGGTGACCATAGGCAGGAACACCTTCCAGACCAGGCCCTGGTTCTTGGTCCAGTGACCAAGATGTTCGGACCAGATCAGTGCCGCCCAATCATTCTGCGAAGCCGCGAACGCCGCACCACAGAGACCACCAATCAACGCATGCGAAGACGAGGAAGGCAAACCCTTCCACCACGTGATCAGGTTCCAGATGATCGCACCCAGCAGGGCGCACAGGATCACCTGCGAGGTCGCCTCCACCACGTCCGTGTTGATGATGCCCTTGGCAATGGTCACCGCCACCGCGGTACCGGACAGCGCACCGATCAGGTTCATGAACGCGGCCAGCATCACCGCGTGTCCGGGCGACAGCACCTTGGTCGCCACAACGGTGGCGATGGAGTTGGCGGTATCGTGGAATCCGTTGATGAACTCGAAGACCAGCGCGGTCAGGATCACGATGAGAACCAGGGTCAGCAGCATGGTCCTGCCTCAGCTGTTCTTGAGCACGATCTGGTAGGCCACCACCCCCGCCTCGCGGCAGCGGTCGATCGCCTTTTCCAGGATCTCGAAGAACTCCTTGAGCAGGAACATCTGCAAGTGGTCCAGCCGGCCGGAATAGATGTCCCGGTACAGTTCCAGCATCAATCGGTCAGCCTCGTTCTCCAGTGCCCGCAGCTTTTCGTTGAGCGCGGTCATGCGATCGATGTTCATGTGGCGGAGGTCCTTGACCATTTCCACCACAACGCCCGCGGCCTGCTCCAGCATCGCGGCACGCGGCGCGAAATCGATGTGCGCCAGATGCTCGGTGGCCAGCGAATAGCGGTCGGCGAACTTCTCGATCTGCTTCGGAATCTTGTACAGGGCCGATCCCAGCGCCTCGATGTCTTCGCGCTCGATGGGGGTGATGAAGCTGTCGACCAGTGCCTGCCCGATCTTCTCGGAAGCGGTGCGCTCGCGGAGGCGGGCCAGCTTGAACGCGTCCAGCGCGGGCTGGCGGTCGCTCTCCCTCATCATCCTGTGCAGCGCCTGGGCACTGTCCGAAGCCGCCTGTGCAGCCTCTTCCAGCAGGGTATAGAACTGTTGGCCGGAGCCGAAAATCGTCTGTAGAGAGAACATCGGGAAACCCCGCCGTCACGGGAGCGGACGGCAACGAAGCGGAATTATGACGGTTTAGTGACCGTTTATGACACCCTTGGTACCTCCGGATTGGCACCTCGCGGCTCATCGCGCCTGGCTTGCACCGGGTTCTGCTAGAATCCCCCAGCGCTCCGGCGCGCCCTATGGACGACGACCACACGCCTTCCTGCCACCCCGGCCACGCCGGCATGGCCCTGCTCCCCATCTCCCGATCCCGCCGGGGTCTTCCCCGTGCTTGAATTCCTGGTTGTCTTTGCCCTGATCCTGCTCAACGGCTTCTTCGCCATGTCGGAGATGTCGGTGATGACGGCGCGCAAGAGCCGCCTCAAGCAGATGGCCCAGACCAGCCTGCGTTCGCGGCGGGCCCTGGAGCTGTCCGAAAAACCGGAAAACTTCCTGTCCACGGTGCAGATCGGCATCACCCTGATCGGCGTGCTGACCGGCTTGCTGGGCGGCGAAGCCATCGGCATGACCATTGCCTCCGGCATCGAACAGGTATTCCCGGGCCTGGACCGGTATGCCGAAAAGATCGGCGTGGGCATCGCCGTCGCACTGATCACCTTCCTGACCCTGATCTTCGGCGAACTGGTTCCCAAGCGCTTGGCAATCACCCGTTCGGAAGACATCGCCGGCATCGTGGCCTTACCGATGAGCCTGCTGGCCCGGATTGCCTTCCCCTTCGTCTGGCTGCTTTCGCACAGCACCCGCCTGGTACTTCGCCTGCTGGGCCTGGGCAAGGATGAAGCCAGCGCGATCAGTGAAGAGGAAATCCGCATGCTGGTGGCCGAGAGCCACGAGCAGGGCGTGATCGACGCCGACGAACGCAACATGATGAACCGTGTGCTGGGGCTGGGCGACCGCACGGCGGACAGCCTGATGACGCCACGCAAGCGGGTCGTGTGGCTGGACGAGGCCGCCAGCTACCAGGACAACCTGCATACCATGCGCGAGTCGCAGTTCTCCCGCTTCCCGGTCTACCGCGGAAACGACCAGGACGTGATCGGCGTACTGGAAGTGAAATCGCTTCTGGGCCGCATCGACCAGCCGCACCCCGAACTGTTCCGCAACCTGCGCGACCCCCTGTTCGTGTCCGAATCCACGCATGCAATGAAGTTGCTGGAAATCTTCCGCGAAGAGCAGCAATCACTGGCACTGGTGGTGGACGAATACGGCGAAATCCAGGGCGTGGTGACCATCAGCGACCTGATGGGCGCCGTGGTGGGCCGCTTGCAAGCCGCGGAAAATGCCGAAGAGGGCGCCCTGGTGGTGACCCGCGATGATGGCTCGATGCTGGTGGATGGCTCGCTGCCCAACGATGACCTGCGCGAGCTGCTGGGCGGCGTATCCCTGCCCGACGAGGATGAGTACAACACTGTCGCCGGCATGATGATCGAGCGCTTTGCGCGCATCCCCAACGTGGGCGAACACCTGGACTGGGCCGGCTGGCGCTTCGAGATCGTCGACCTGGATGGCGCACGTATCGACAAGCTGCTGATCTCCCGACTGCCCGATGACGATGGCACCGAAGAAACAACCGCCTGACGCCGCCAGCGTCGAGCGCCCTGCCCCGGCCGGTACCCGTGCACTGATGGACGAGCTGGCCGATGGCGCTCCAGAGGAGCGCCTGAAGCTGGGCGACATCCTCTCAGGGCTGGGACCCACCGCCTTCGGCATGTTGCTCTTCCTCGGCGTGTTGCCGGCCTTCATTCCCATTCCCGGCGTCGGCGGTGCCGTGGGTGGCCCGCTGGTGGTACTGGTGGGACTGCAACTGCTGATTGGCCTGCGCCGTTTGTGGCTTCCGGGATTCATTGCCCGCCGCGGCCCGGCACGGGGCAGCCTGATCCGGTTCAGGACACGCATATCGCCGTGGTTGCGGCGGCTTGAGAAACTGGTGCGTCCCCGCCTGGCCTTCTTGCTGGACCACCGGCTGGCATCATGTTTCACCGGTCTGTTGCTGGTCCTGCTGGGGATACTGCTGGCGCTGCCCGTACCGTTCACCAACTATGTCTTCGGCACCTTGCTGCTGCTGTTTGCCTTGGCGCTGCTGGAACGTGACGGAGCCTTGATGCTGATCGCCTGGGTAGCCGGCAGCATTGCCATCGTGGTCATCGGGATCGCATCGGGCCAACTGGCCGTTTTCCTCAAGGACCTGCTGGCCCATCTTGGCTGACCGGTCCCGGGCGACCGCAATGCGGCCGTCGGGCATCAATTGATCCGCGCCGTGAATTCCTCCGCAGTCATCGGCTTGCCCAGCCAGTAACCCTGGGCGAGGTCGCAACCACGTTCACGCAGCAGGTTGAGCTGCCCCTCTTTTTCCACGCCCTCGGCCACCACGGTGATGCCCAGCGAATGCGCCATGGCAATGATGGCAGTGGTCAATGCCAGGTCATCGGCATCACGCAGCATGTCGGCAATGAAGCTGCGGTCTATCTTCACGCCGTCCACAGGCACCCTGCGCAGATGGCTCAACCCGGAGAAACCGGTACCGAAGTCATCCAGCCAGACCTTGACCCCGGTACGGTGCAACATGGCCAGCAACAGGCTGGCCTGCGCCTCGTCACCGACCACCGCGGTTTCGGTCAGTTCCAGGTGCAAGCATGACGACGGAAGCCCTGTTTCACGCAGGCAGTCCGCCACCAGCGCTGGCAAATCGCCCCCGCGCAACTGGCGCGAAGACACGTTGACGGAAACGAACAGTGGATTGAGTGCGTCCCGCATGCGGTTCCATCCCGCAGCCGTGGCACAGGCCTCGCGCAATACGCGCGCACCGATGTTCTCTATCAGCCCGCTGTGCTCGGCCACGTCGATGAACACGGCGGGTGCCACGGACCCGAATTCCGGATGGCGCCAGCGCAGCAACGCCTCGGCGCCCACGATGCGTCCATCGGAGAACCGCATGATGGGTTGGTAGCGCAAGCTCATCTCGCCACGATCCCACGCGTTGCGCAATTCATGCTCCATGCGCACGCGGCGCTCCACCGCCTGGTCCATCGCGCGGCTGTACAAGCGGTAGCAGTTTTTCCCGGCGGTCTTGGCCTGGTACATGGCGATGTCGCCGTTCTTCATCAGCACGGAGGCATCCGACGCATCTTCGGGGAACAGCGTGATGCCAATCGAAGCCCCCAGGAACACCTGCCTGCCCTGCACGAAGATCGGCTTGCGCAGTTCGTGCACGATTTCCTCGGCAAGTCGCGTGGCCCTATCCTGCACGCCGTAGCCCTGGACCAGGATGACGAACTCGTCGCCGCCGAAGCGTGCCAGCAGTGCATCGTCGCCCCCGGAACCTACGACGACCTCGCGTATGAGGTTGGCGAATTGCAACAGGACCTCGTCGCCGGCTTCATGGCCCAGCGTGTCATTGACGCGCTTGAAATCGTCGATGTCGGCAAACAACAGCGACAGTTGGCGGTCGGTGTCGCGCAGGAGCACCAGGCGATGGTCCAGGTTCTCGCGGAACGCCAAGCGATTGGTCAGCCCGGTCAATGCATCGGTATAGGCCATGCGCCGCACGTCACGGTCATGCCGGGCGATGCTTTCCTTCATGCTGCCAAACGCGCGAATCAACTCTCCCAACTCATCCTTGCGGACGCTATCCAGGCGTTGGCCGTCGTAATTGCCCACTTCGATGGCATGGGCAGCCTCTGCGAGGCGCCGGATGGGGCGCACCAGGGTGCGCTGCAGGTAGAACGCCGTCACCACGCACACCACGATCAGCAGCCCCAGCAGCCAGGCCATCCAGCCAAGATGGCTGTTGTTGAGTGCGTGCAGGTGCCCGGCGGCCACCTGCATGGCCTGGTCCTCGTGGATCTTCATCGAAGCAAGCGAGTACCCCACGCGCACGCCGCCGATGCGTTTGTCGCCCATCATGATCGGCTCGGCGATATCCACGATGTCCTCCGACCACTGGGTATGTGCGTCACTGGCATGCCGGGCGCCTTCGGCCATGGGGTCGGTCATTGGCTGGCCATACGTGGATATTTCGCCCGAGCCATCATGGATGATGCTGCCCTCCGGATCGAATACCAGGACATAGGCGACATCCGGCTCCTTGCCAGCATTGCGGACGATGCTGCCTATTGCATCCAGGTCGAAGTAGTAAAGCGGGTTGGACAGCGCATCGGACAACTGCCCCACGGTAGCCTCGCCATGGCGGCTCAGGTTGGCCACCGACATGCTGTGCATCACCTCATAGCCCAGCCTGCCGATCTCGCGCTGCACGGTAGCCTGCCGGTGCAGCAGCAACAGCATGAGCAGGATGATCATTGCCAGCATGACGGCCATGGCCAGCAGGTAGCGCGCCTGGAGCCCGAAGTTCAGCTTCATTCGATCTGCTCGCGTACCCGCATGACGCCCTTCCGCAGATGCTCCAGCGCCTTGCGCGAATCCTCGTCGACCGGGATGAAGCGATTGGTGCGGAAGAACATCTGCAATGCCCTGGAAGCCTCCGGGTCATCCGCCGCCTGCACCAGCACCTCGCGCAGCCGTTCACGCACGCGGGCATCCAGGTCGCCGCGCACCATTTCCAATGCACGCGGATAGTCGGGCGTGCGATGGATGATCCTGAAATCATCGTGGAAAGCGGCGGGTATGCGTTCCGGATCCTCCCAGTCGAGGTTGCTCACCACGCCCACGTCCACCAACCCCTTGTGCACCCAAGTGGCAATGTTGGCTTCCGAACGCGCGAACACGTAGCCGACCGAGTCGGTTCCCGGCTTGTCCATGGGTGACAGCAGGATCTGCATGGACTTGCCGGCATCCAGCAATTCCATCACGGGAGCAAAATAGGCACTGGTGGAAGCCGTATTCTGGAAGGCAATGCTATGGCCTCGCAAGTCAGCCAACGAATGGATATTGCTGTCCTTGCGGGCAAAGAACACGCCATGGTAACGAGTCACGCCGCCACGCTCGGTCAACAGAAGTGGCTGGGCACCGGCACGCTGCTGCAACTGCATGCTGGTGCCTGCGGTTTCGGCCACCCAGTCCACCCGTCCCCTTCGCAGGTAACTGGTCATCTGCTGTGCATCGCGGGCCATCAGGATGCGACCTTCCGAAATCCCCACGTCTGCCATCCTGGGGACAACGTAATCCAGCAGTGGCTTGAGCTGCTCGTAGTGGGACTTGGGGTCGTCACTGATCCTGCCCAGCACGAGCACGCGCCCCCCGTCCTCTGCCTTGGACGAGGCCAGTGGCAGGAGGGCCGCAACAGCCCCCGCCAGGACAAGGAACAGACCAGACCAGGCTGTACGCAAGCGAACAAATCCGCCGAAATGACAAATGTGAGACTAGCCGAAACCGTCATCGGCGCCTAGTCAATCCCGTTCTCCGTGGACCCGCCATGCTCGCGCAAAAGGCGTGCCGTACGCTGGACATCGGCCAGGATGCCGCGCAACAAACGCACTTCCTGCTCACTGGGATGCGAGCGCAGGAACAGCCGTCGCAACTTGCGCATCGCGGATTCCGGCGCGCGCCCCTTGTGGAAGTCCACGTCATCCAATGCATCGGCCAACTGGGCAAAGAATCCCTCCAATTGCGCATGGCTGGCCATGTCTTCCCCGGCATCACCGGCGGACACTGCCGCGGATGACGCCTCCGCCAGCAGCGCAAGCCGCAACTCGTACGCCAGCACCTGCACGGCCGCCGCCAGGTTGAGCGAGCTGTAGACCGGATTGGCCGGGATATGGACCGCCACATGGCACAACTGCAATTCCTCGTTGCTCAAGCCCGTCCGTTCACGCCCGAAGACCAGGGCCACCTCACCCTTGCCTGCCATCGAAACCGCCCGTTCCCCGGCTTCCCGGGGACTCAACTCGTCCAATGCCACCCGGCGGCTGCGGGCCGTGCAGCCCAGCACGAAATGGCAATCAGCCACGGCTTCGGCCAGGGTCTCGACGACTTCGGCAGCGGCCAGCAGGTCATCCGCACCAGCCGCACGGCGGAAGGCCTCATCCGATGGATAGTGCTCGGGTGCCACCAGTACCAGCCGGGCCAATCCCATCGTTTTCATGGCCCGGGCCGCAGCCCCGATATTGCCGGGATGCTGGGTGCCCACCAGCACGATACGGAGACGGGAAGAGTCAATGACAGGGCTTTCGGGCGTATTCATGGGTGCAGATGTTAAACTGTGCGGGCCGGCCCTTGTCGCCGCGCCGCTCTTTCCCACCTTTCCATCCACGCCTGCCTGCCCGAGGTTCCTGCACCATGCTCAATCCCGTCGTCACCGTCATGGTCAAGGCGGCCCGTATGGGCGGCAACGTGCTGTTGAGGAATATCAACAAGCTGGACAGCCTCAACGTGATCGAGAAAGGCCGTCTGGACTACGCCAGCGAAGTGGATGCGGACGCGGAAAAGGTCATCATCAAGGAACTGAAGCGCGGCTACCCGGACTACGGCGTGGTGGGCGAAGAAGGGGGCAGCGTGCCCGGCAAGAATGGCCGTTACCACTGGGTGATCGATCCTCTGGACGGCACCAGCAACTACCTGCACGGCATGCCCCATTACTGCGTATCCATTGCCCTGGTCGACAACGGCGAACCCACTGATGCCGTCATCTTCGACCCCTTGCGCAACGAACTGTTCACCGCCAGCCGTGGTGGTGGCGCCCAACTCAACGAGCGCCGTATCCGGGTAACCGACCGCAAGGACCTGGCCGGCAGCATGATTGCCACCGGCTTCCATCCGCGCGAGCGCGCACGTGCAGGTGCTCAACTGGAATGCATCCGCGAAGTGCTGGTGCACGCCGAGGACATCCGCCGTACCGGTTCGGCGGCACTGGACCTGGCCTATGTCGCTTGCGGTCGCCTGGATGGCTACTTCGAAGCCGGCGTGAAGGCCTGGGACATCGCCGCAGGCGTCCTCCTGGTCCGCGAAGCCGGTGGCCGCGTTTGCGACTTCAAGGGCGGCAACACCCCACGCATGGATGATCGCGGCCCAGACTCCCGGCAAATCGTCGCAGGCAACATCAAGGTCGCCGATGCCCTGCAAAAGGTCATCCGCAGCTCGGGCTACGCCGCCTCGTTCTGAGCCCAGCATCCTGCATCAAGGCAGGCACCACAAAAGAGCCGCGCAATGCGCGGCTTTTTTTGTTTTCTTGACCCGTCCTGAATTGGGTTGACACCTTTTCCCTCTAGAAAAGGAATGCTCAATGAAATCAACAGTCAGGCGCAGCCAGCGGGACTACTCGCTGGCCTTCAAGTTGTCGGTGGTCGATCAGGTTGAGCGCGGGGAGCTGACTTACAAAACGGCCCAGGAGCGCTATGGGATCCAAGGGCCGCAGTACGGCGCTGTCCTGGCTTCGCCGTCATGGCCGGCAAGACTGGTCAGGTGGGGCATCATCTCCTCCCATGAGTACTGCCCCTAAAACCGGAACAGCCAAGCCGCTGACACCGGAACAACAAATCAAAGCCCTGCAGGTCCAGTTGCGGGAGGCAAACGAGAAGGCGCAACTCTTCGAGGCCATTGTGGACGTCCTCAAAGAGGATTACGGGTCACTTGCCAGAACAAAGGCCCCGGTACTTACGGACGCCTTGCCAGCGCCTC
>JBQGFJ010000052.1:0-1986 GCA_052040085.1 Pseudoxanthomonas sp. | reverse complement strand
GAGGCGCAGGAGGCCGCAGCGATGGCCGCCTTCGAGGACTGCATGGGCAATGGCTGGGTCAGCGACGGCGTGATCAGCGCCAGCGATGCCCAGGCGGCGCAGCTGTGGCGCCTGCGCGAAGGCATCACCGAATCGCTGGCGCGCTACAAGCCCTACAAGAACGACGTGTCGGTGCGTATTTCGGCGATGCCGGCCTTCCTGGCCGAGACCCAGGAACTGCTGGGGCAGGCCTATCCCGATTTCGACGTGGTCTGGTTCGGCCACATCGGCGACGGCAACCTGCACATCAACGTCCTCAAGCCGGATGCCACTTCCGATGCGGACTTCGTCGCGCAATGCGAGCAGGTGACCAAGCTGCTGGCGGGCACCCTGAAGCGCCACGCAGGCAGCATTTCCGCCGAACACGGCATCGGGCTGGTCAAGAAGGGCTACCTGGACAGTACCCGCAGCGCGGAGGAAATCGCCCTGATGCGCGCCGTGAAGCAGGTGTTCGATCCCAACGGCCTGCTCAATCCGGGCAAACTCTTCGATACCTGAGCAGGTTCAGGTATCAACCCCGGCCGGGAAGGTACTATCTGCCCCCGACGGGGTCCTCCCGTTAACGACCTCATTCAATCGGAACCTTTCCATGATCCGCATCGTGCTTGCCTGTGTGTTGCTGTCGGCGTCTGCCTCCGTTTTCGCAACCAGTTTCGCGGCCACGTCCGCCGGAGCGGGTAGCGCAGGCACGTCGGCTTCGTCGCGTGGTGGCTCGGCGTCTTCCAACAGTACGTCGGGCAGCAGCAAGGTCGTGTTGCAGGCACGTGACGATGCGGCCAGCTTCGTGGCCAGCGAAGGCAAGATCCGTGGTGCCCGGCTGGAAGCGGCCATTCGCCATCTGCGTGAACATGATGCGCAGGCGCGCCAGGCCAGCGACATGCAGCTTGCACAGGCCATCCTGGCTTTGTGAAGCCGCTGAAGTGGTGGCTGGCCGCCAGTCTGGCGGCCGGCAGTAATCATGCGCTGGCGGCCTTGCCGCTGCGTGTGGTAACAGACGGGTTGAGCCAGGAGCAAGTCGAGGCCACCCGCCAATTGCTGGACGATGTCGGAAGCCGTCTTCCGCCGGTATGGCGCGAGGCACTGGATCCCCGTACCGTCGTCTCATGGGATGAACTGCCTGAGGATGTGCATGGCCATGTGCGTGCGCATCGGTTGCGGTTGTCGCGGGATCTGCTGGATACCTGGATGGCCGGTTCCGTCGATTCTGATGCCGATGCCGGCGGCGCCGGCGATGCGATGCGTCCCGTCAGGGCGGCGCTGATCCACGAACTGGCACACGTCTATGACCGCAGCGGTTCCGGTGGGCGCTTGTCGTCCAATCCGCGTCTGCTGGATCTGGCGGGTTGGCAGGTGGCGCCGCTCCGTTTGGGATTGAGGACGCCGCGCAACGCTTTCAGTGATCGCAGCCCCGATGCCTACGAACTGACCAGCCCGGCCGAATTCGTCGCGGTGAACCTGGAGCATTTCCTGCTGGATCCCGAATACGCCTGCCGCCGACCGGCACTGCATCGCCACTTTTCCGAGCACTTTGGTTGGTTTCCGCCCTCCAACGCGTGTTCACGCGAATTTCCGTACCTGCATGCAGAGCAGGGCGAAGCACCCTTGCTCGAGCTGGACCCATCACGGGTATACGCCGTGGACTACCTGTTGGCCGAAGGCAACGAGAAGCCGATGAGTCGTTGGGGCCACAGCATGCTGCGGCTGGTGGTCTGTGCGCCGGGCCGTGAGCCGGCACCGGATTGCCGCCTCGACATTCCCTACCACCGGGTGCTGTCGTTCCGCGCCTTCGTGGGGGACGTGCAGATATCCAGTTGGCAGGGGCTGACCGGCTCTTATCCTTCGCGGCTTTTCGTATTGCCGCTGGATCAGGTGATCGACTAATACACCAAGGTGGAGTTGCGGGGCCTGCGCTCCATTCCGCTGGAATTGAAGCAGGAGGAGATCACC
>JBQGFJ010000051.1:0-31056 GCA_052040085.1 Pseudoxanthomonas sp. | reverse complement strand
TGCCACCGAGCCGGTGGAACGCAAGTTCCTGAAGGCGCTGAAGAGCAGCGACATCGAAGCGCTGGACTTCAAGTCACAGCTTGACGAAGGCGTGCGCGAAGGCTGGATCACGGCCGACGAACGCAAGCAACTGGAAGAACTCCGCGAACTGACCATCGACGCCATCAGCGTGGACGATTTCGATACGGACGAGCTGCGTTCGGCCGGTTATCGTGATCTGCCCGCGACGGAAGGTTCGCGCGCCGTCGCGTGATCCATCCGCATGTAAAGCAATGTGACAACGGCGAGCACTGGCTCGCCGTTGTCGTCTGGAGCCCCAAATGAGTACCGACATCCTCTCCCTGTACCGCAAGCTCAGCCGCAAACCACTGGGCCACTGGCTGTTCTCGAAACTGGTGTGCTTCAAGGCCCCGTACTTCGGCAGCATTGCACCGCGCATCATCTCGCTGGAACCGGGCCGCGGCGAAGCGGAGATCAGGCATCGCCGCAAGGTCACCAACCATCTGGGCACGGTGCACGCCATCGCACTGTGCAACCTGGCCGAATTCGTCGGCGGCCTGACCACCGACGTCAGTATCCCGCGCTCGATGCGCTGGATACCCAAGGGCATGAGCGTGGAATACCTGAAGAAGGCCACCGGCACCTTGCGCGCCGTCGCCGTGCCGGAATCAACTCCCGTTGAATCCACGCAAGGCTACGGCCTGCCGATGAACATCAGCATCCATGACGCACAGGGTGATATGGTTTTCCGGGCCGGCATTTCGATGTGGGTATCGCCACGTCCACCGCGCGGAAACTGATCCGCTCAAGCACCCGGCATCATGCCAGCAGCAACGCCGCCACGGCCGCGATGGCCGGCATGCCTTGCACGTAGAAGATGCGCCGGTTGACACTCCAGGCGCCATACAAGGCCGCCACAATCACGCAACCGAGGAAGAACACCACCACGTCCGTGCGTGCGGTGGACCATCCCCACACCAGGCCTGCGGCGAGGAAGCCGTTGTAGAGCCCCTGGTTGACGGCGAGCACACGGGTCGCCTCCGCCTTTTCCGGCGTATTGCGGAACGTCTTCAGCCCCAGCGGCCGGGTCCACAGGAACATTTCCAGCACCAGGAAATACAGGTGCAACAAGGCAACCAGCAACACCAGCAGCGATGCGATCAGGCCCATGGTCTTCGCTCCCCGAGTGAGCGTGCAGCATAACGCCGACCCCGCCTTCCCGGCGGCTATCCGTATCTACGTGATTGCCCCATCACCCGTGGCCCAGCAGCACCATGGATCGAGTACTCCCATCTGCTGGATCAATGCCCGTCAGTGATGCCCGGCCGCATGCCAGGCCAGCAATACTTCGGCCTCGCGTTCCGGTGACAGTCCGGCCTTGGGGGCTGCGCGACGCTCGTCGGACTGCTTCATCCACCAGTTCAGCGTGTCACGCACGGTGGTTTCCAACGGGCGATACGTCAATCCCGCTGCCTGTGCCCGTGCAGTACTGCGCATGCCGAAGCCTGCGTAGTCATCCACGGGTGGCACCCACACCGGCATGTCCTGCCAGGCACGCACGTTCTGCTGTTGCAGGAAATCTGCCGACACCCAGGTCGCCGTGGAAGAGGCCGCTGCCGGTTGCGGGCATGGCGCACGCACGCAATTGATCGTGTTGAAATCACGCCCGGCCTCCTGGCAGGCGGTGATCAGGCCACCCATGCTGATGGCACCCGGCGCCGAGTCCGCGTTGAATACACCAAAGGTCCGTTGTTCGATCAGGTGGAGAATGAAGGCAGCCAGGTCACGGACATCGATGAACTGGGTGGGATCAGCCGATGTGCCCGGTGACAGGATTTCCCCGCCCCGTGCACCGCGCGCGGGCCAATAGGTGAAACGATCGGTGGGATCGCCCGGACCCACGATCAGGCCTGGCCTGACCACGGTGGCGCGGCCCGGCAACGCTGCTTCCGCCGCCTGTTCGCACAGGGCCTTCAGCGGCCCGTAGGTCTGCCCGGTGATTTCGGTGACCGTGGGATCTTCCAGCGTCCCCACTGCCGCCGTTTCGTCCGCATGCGGTGTTCCATTGTCTGCATAGACCGAGATCGTGGAGATCACCACGTACTGTTCCACCCTCGGCGCCAACAGGCCGGCCGAGCGCGTCACGTCTGCAGGCAGGTAGGCCGACGTATCCAGCACCGCATCCCAGCGACGATCTCCCTCCAGTGCGGAAAGATCGGTCTTGCGGTCACCGCGCAATTGCTCGATGTCGTTGAATTCCTCGCCATCGAAACGGGTGGGATTGCTCTTGCCGCGATTGAACAGCGTCAGTTTATGCCCGCGTGCGCGCGCGATCTCGACGAAGTGCGGCCCCAGGAATCCGGTTCCGCCCATGATCAGGATCTCCAGCGGCTTGCTGGCCATCGCTTCACGTGCGTGCAGCACCGAAGGCAATGAAAGCCAGGCGGCACTGGCGGCGGATGCAATCAGGAAATCGCGGCGACTGGCCATGCGGGCATGCCTTCAGGAGAGGCCCACGGGGCCGATGCGGGGCAGCTTGCGCTTCGCGCGGATCACCTGCCATGCGCCAAAGGTCATGCCTTCAGGCGCCCTGTCCGGCCAGCACGGGCACTTGCCGGTTGAGCGCTCTCCGCCCCGCCCTCAGCTTCGTGCCGGCGAATCCACGGCGACGCTCTCGGCAGGCTGCGGTGCATGTTCCGATGGCAGCTTCGCCTCTTCCCGCAGCAATCGCCAGGCACTGAAGGTCATGGCCGATGCAATCAGCAGGCCGGCACCGAACACCACGTTGGAGCCAAACCCGGCCAGGAACTTGTGCACCCACACAAACGTGAGGTCGCCACCGCGGTAGATCACCGTGTCGATGGCGGCACCGGCCTTGTAGCGCCATTCGCGGCCCACGCGGGTGTAGATGGTTTCGCGGGCGGGCTTGGCCAGCGAGAACTCACCGGCACGCGTCACCACCTGCACGACGGCCACGATGACCGGCAGCGGAGATGCAGAAAGGATCGAGAACCCCAGGATGATGGCGGCACCCGGAATCAGCAATGCCGGGGCAATGCCGAAACGCGACATCAGCGCACGGGTGATGAATAACTGCACGATCAACGTGAGCGAGTTGACCGCCAGGTCGAGCGTGGCGAAGAACGCCGCACGCTCCTCGGCGGTCGAAAACAGCGTCCGTGCGATGCGGTTCTGTTCGTTGTACAGCAGGGTGCCCACGCCGACGCCCAAGACCACCATCAACGCCATCCAGCGCAACAGCGGTTCTTTCATCACCAGCTTCAGGCCGGCAAGCACTTCGCCACCCATCGGCACCTCGCCGCTGGCCTGCTTGCGCTCCGCCTCGCGTGCCACCGCATGCTGGCGCAGGCGCAGGATGCAGACCACGCACACACTGAACAGCGCCGCCGACACCAGCATCATGTTCGGTATGCCCACGCGCTCGACCAGCGTGCGGGTCAGCACCGGCCCAAGGAACGCACCAATGGTGCCGGCCGCACCGATATAGCCGTAGTACCGGCGTGCTTCGGCATTGGTGTAGATGTCGGACATGAAGCTCCAGAACACGGCCACCGCGAACAGGTTGAACACCGTGATCCAGAGGATGAAAGCCAGTCCGCGCCCTGCCACGCCGCTGTCGAACATCACGTAGAACAGCAGCAGCGTGACGATGAAGAAACCGTAGATCACCGGCAGGAACACGCGCCGCGGAAAGCGGCTGACCAGCCAGCCATAGACCGGCTGCAACAGCAGCATGATCAGGAACACGGCCGTGAAGATGAACTGCAAGGTGAACTCGTGCAGCGCAACGCCACGATCCGCAAAAAACGCGATCAGCGTGGGCGGGAAGACGGCCTCGACATCACTGGATGCCGCCATGGCCTCGCGCACCGGCCGCAGCACGTAGTAGCCGCTGAGCAAGCAGAAAAAATAGAGGAACGACCACCACAACGGGGGTGAACCTGCCATGGCGGCACGGAACCGGCCCCATGCATTCGGCACGTCGTAGGAAGCGCTCAACTCAGGCTCCGGGTTGGAGATCCACCCACGCGGAAACGATTGTCGGACTGCATCGGGCACCACTGGCCACCATCACGCGCGCACGGTAAACGATGCAGCGCAACATCGCCACCCTTTTCCATGCATGCAGGCTCCGCCTGCCCGTGGATTTGCTATACCCTCGCCAGCCAGCTTGCCAGGGCCTGCATATGGAATCCCGTGGGTACGACTACATCATCGTGGGCGCCGGTTCGGCCGGGTGCGTGCTGGCCAACCGCCTCAGCGAAAACCCCGATTGCCGGGTATTGCTGATCGAGGCCGGCCCCCGCGACTGGAATCCCTTCATCCACATGCCGGCCGGATTGGCCAAGCTGGTCAACAACCAGCAGCTCAACTGGAATTACTACACCGCTCCCGAACCCGGATTGGACGGGCGCCGCCTGTGGTGGCCGCGCGGCAAGGTACTGGGTGGCTCCAGCGCCATCAACGCCATGTGCTACGTGCGCGGCGTGCCTGCCGATTACGACGGCTGGGCCGCGGCAGGTGCCGAAGGCTGGAGTTGGAACGAGGTGCTGCCCTATTTCAAGCGATCCGAATGCAATGCGCGTGGTGGCGATGCCCTGCATGGGAACGATGGCCCGCTGCATGTGTCCGACCTGCGATACACCAATCCCTTGTCCTCGATCTTCCTGGACGCCGCCGTGCAGGCCGGTTACCCGCGCACCGATGACTTCAACGGCCCGCAGCAGACCGGCGTGGGCTTCTACCAGGTTACCCAGAAGGAGGGCGCGCGCTGTTCCAGTGCCGTGGCGTACCTGCGCCCTGCACGGCAACGACCGAACCTGACCGTTGCGACCCATGCACGGGTCCGCCGCATCCGGCTGCAAGGGCAGCGCGCGACCGGCGTGGATTGCCTGCATCGCGGCCGCGAAACCACCTTCCACGCACAACATGAAGTGCTGCTGTGTGGCGGCGCGGTCAATTCGCCACAGCTGCTGATGCTGTCAGGCATCGGCCCGGCCGACCACCTGCGCGAACACGGCATCACGGTCGCCATCGATTCACCGCAGGTGGGCCGCAACCTGCAGGACCACCTGGACATCTGCACCCTGCAGCACACTACCGGGCGCATCAGCTATGACCGTGCCAGCGAACTGAAAACCGCCTTCGATTACTTCCTGCGCGGGCGCCGGGGCGCAGGCACCAGCAACATCGCCGAAGCCGGCGGCTTCCTGCGCTCACGCCATGCTGCGGACGAACGCGCCGACATCCAACTGCATTTCGTACCCGCCATGCTCGACGACCATGGCCGCAACCGGCTCGCGGGCGATGGCTACACCCTGCATGCCTGCCATCTGCACCCGCGCAGCCGCGGGCGCATCACGCTGGCCAGCGCCAACCCCGATGCCGATTCCCGCATCGAGGCCTGTTACCTCAGTGACCCGGACGGCTTCGACCTGAAGATGATGGTGGAATGCGCGAAGGTCGCGCGTGACATCTTCGCCCAGCCCGCCTTCGCTCCGTATCGTGGCGCGCCCATCTTCCCGCAACGCGACAACCTGACCGACCAGGCACTGGCTGCCTTCATCCGCGCCAAGGCCGAAACCATCTACCACCCTGTTGCCACCTGCCGCATGGGGGCCGCGGACAGCGCCGTGGTGGACACACGGTTGCGCGTCCATGGCGTGGAAGGATTGCGCGTAGTGGATGCGTCGGTGATGCCGACATTGATCACCGGGAACACCAACGCCCCGACGATAATGATCGCGGAACGCGCAGCGGACCTGATCCTGGGACGGACGCTGTTAACAGCCTGAACTGTCCCCGCGGATTATCGCGGGGGCTCATGGCGATACATCCGCCTAATCGCCACGCACCAACAGCAACGCCTGCAAACTGTCAGTGCCGCTCCAGCATGGCGGGCAAAGGACAATGCAATGCACTGCAGATCGTGCGCAGCAGTTCCGACTCTTCCACGCTGATCCGGCCGTCATGGCTGACGGCAGCCGTCACTGCCTCCACCATCATTTGCTTCGCCAGCGGCTCGAGCGCATCCAGTCCTTCCCATACCTCGTCCAGAGCCTGCACGCCATTCAATGGCGGAACATACGGCAGGTGATCACGTGGCAGTACGCGCTGGAAGCCGGCCAGATAAGCGCGCCGCGCTTCCTCCGGATCCGGGTTGCCCGCCTGCGCCACCACCGCCAGCAAGGTCGCGAACTCCTGCTTCACGTTGCCGGGCTTGCGCCGTCCGAAACGGGCGTGGCGGCCGGGATCGAGGGATTCGCGCACCTGCACGTCCAGCAGGTGGCCCAGGCAGTATTCGAACAACGAGACCTGGCCATCCGCATGGGTCACGGCATGCACCGTGTCGAGGAATGCTTCCAGCTCCGGGCGCGGACGCATGCGCAGCACCGGGAAGGCCAGGGATGCCAGCGGCATGCGCAGCATCGGATGCAGCCCGGACAATTCACCGTCGTGCAGGGCTTCCGCCCGTGCCGCCAGCGGCTCTCCCAGGCGTGCCGCGATTTCGAAACGCTGGTGGCCTGCCACCTCACTGCGTGCATCCAGCAACAGGCCCAGCAACAACGGGACCACTTGGTCACGCGTGGAAGCCAAGGCTTTCAGGCTGTCGGGCAGTGTCCCCACGATACTGCCGGCACGCCGGTAATCGTCATCGGCCGGAGTAGCCACCTGCCCGGCCACCATCGGTGGCGTCACCGAAAACTGCTGCGCCAACGGCGGCAATGGCGGTGGTTGCGCGCCCGCCAATCCCATTGCCGCGTCTTCGGCCAACCCATTCGGCGGCGAAACCGCCCAGCGGTGTGCAAGGCCCTGCAACTGGTCTTCGCGGAAAGTGGGATCCAGGCGGCGTATGCGCTCCATCAACGGGGGATGCGTGGCGAAGGCACCCGACAGGCCCGCGCCTTCACCGAACAGCATGTGGCTGACTTCCTCGGCCTTGGACTTGTCTTCCAGCCGCGAACCTTCCTGCAAGCCACCAATCTTCTTCAGCGCACCGGCAATCCCCGACGTCTGCCGGGTGAACTGCACCGCCGAGGCATCCGCCAGGTATTCGCGCTGCCTGCTGACCCCGGCCTTGATCATCCGGCCGAAGAACAGCCCGATGGAGCCCACCACCATCGTCGTCAAGGCAATCGCCAGCAACGGCGCGGTCTCCTTGCTGCGCCCGAAGCGGCCGTACAACAGCACCCGCTGGCCGATCAGGCTCAGCATCATGACGCCGAACAGCACGCCCATCAGGCGGATGTTCAAGCGCATGTCACCGTTGAGGATGTGGCTGAACTCGTGCGCGATGACGCCCTGCAATTCATCGCGATTGAGCCGCTCGAGTGCCCCGCGCGTCACCGCCACCGCCGCATCCGAAGTCGAATAGCCGGCGGCGAACGCATTGATGCCGGCCTCGTGCTCCATCACGTACACGCGCGGCACCGGCACACCGGAAGCAATCGCGATTTCCTCCACCACGTTGCGCAAGCGCCGTAGCTGAAAGTCGGTGGTGTTCTCCGGGACTTCGGTACCGCCCATCTGCAGGGCCACCGCCTCGCCGCCGCCCCGCAGCGAGGCGATGCGATACAGGGAACCCAGCCCGATCACCGCCAAGGTCCCTACCGTGCTCATGAACAGCAACCAGACCAGGCCGCCCGCGCTGCGCGCGCCGGTGCCGAACAACACGAAGACCACCAGGTCCACCACCAGCACGATGCCCAGTACCGCCAGCGTGAACAGCACCACCATGCGACTGGAGTTGCGCCTGGCCGCGGCCTGTTGTTCGAAGAAATTCATGGTGAAACCGTGATTGGTGGTGGGTGATTCGTGATCGGGAAAAGCGATTGCCGAACAACTCCGGTCCAAAGAGGCAGAGCAAAGCCAAACGACCCGCCGATGCTTTTGCCTTTTCGAATCACCAATCCCGAATCACGAATCACGGCCATTTCAGAATTGAACCTTCGGTGCCTCGCGGACTTCCGGCTTGTCGGCCGGGATGTCCAGCAACGCGGCCGGTGCGAAATTGAAGGTGCCGGCCACCAGGCTGGACGGGAACACCTCGCGACGGTTGTTGTAGGCCATCACCGAATCGTTGTAGGCCTGCCGTGCGAACGCCACCTTGTTCTCGGTGGTGGTCAGTTCCTCGGTCAGCTGCATCATGTTCTGGTTGGCCTTCAGGTCCGGATAGGCCTCGGCCACCATCATCAACCGGCCCAGCACGCCATTCAGTTGACCCTGCGACGCCGCCAGGGCCGCCATCGCCTCCGGATCACCGGGGTTGGCCTTGGCCGCCGCCAGACCCGATTGCGCCGCGCTGCGTGCCGCGATGACCGCTTCCAGCGTCTCCCGTTCGTGGCTCATGTAGGCACGCGCGGTTTCCACCAGGTTGGGGATCAGGTCGAAACGGCGCTGGAGCTGGACGTCGATCTGGGCGAAAGCATTCTTGTAGGCATTGCGTGCGGTGACCAGACCGTTATAGATGCCCACGCCCCACATCAACAGGGCCGCCCCCGCCACCACAATGATGAACAGGATCAACAAAATACTCATTCATCTTCTCCCAATATGTGCGCACGGGAAATCCGGCGCTAGAATCAACCGGCACTAGCTTACAAGGCATTACGACGATGCGTGAACGCAGCAGATCGCGGTTTATTCCCATCCTCGGGATCGGCCTCCTGAGCCTGGGCCTTCCGCTGACGCTTGCGTCCAAAGGGCCGCCGGAAGCCGCTGCACAATCCGCGCCTGCATCGTATCGCTACGAACCGCACACCCAGCCGCTACCCTACCGCACTTCCCTGACCCACCAGGCCGTGCTGCCACCCGCGCGCGGGTTCGACGTGGCGGCATTCGAAACACTGGCCGAACACCTCACCATCGGCCAGCAGGTCCCCGGCATCTCCATGGCCATCGTGCAGAACGGGCGCGTACTCAGCGCGCGCGGCTATGGCGTGACCGACGTGGTGTCGCCGGAGCGCGTGGATGCACACACCGTGTTCCGCCTCGCCTCGTTGTCCAAGGCCTTCGCCGGCACCCTGACCGGCTTGCTGGTGTCGGACGGCACGCTGCGCTGGGACAGCAAGGTCAGCGACTACGTCACCGACTTCCAGCTCAGCGATCCCTGGGCCACCCGGCGGGTCACCGTAGCCGACCTGCTGAGCCATCGCATGGGCCTGCAGGCCTACAACGCCTACGACCGCGACATCGAGGCCAACCTGGGTTACCGCGAAGCCGCGCACAAGCTGTCGAGCGCGCCGATGAAGTGCATGCCGGGCGAATGCTATGCCTACCAGAACGTCGCCTTCAGCCTGGTCGGCGATGTGGTGGCCGCGGCCAGCGGAAGCGACTTCGAGCAAGCCGTCGAACAGCGCATCTTCAAACCGCTGGGCATGCACGATGCCAGCATGGGGCTGACCGGCATCCACAAGAGCCAGCGCTGGGCGCGTCCACACGTGCGCAGCCGCAACGGCTGGGTGTCGCTGGATACACCCAAGCCCACCTATTACCGCTTGGCACCGGCTGCGGGCGCCAATGCCAGTGCCAGCGACATGGCGCAATGGCTGATCGCGCAGACCGGACATCGGCCGGACGTGCTGCCCGCGCCGCTGCTGGCCACGTTGCAATCCCCCATCATCGCCACGCCGGGTGAAATGCGCTCCGGCTGGCGCCGTGACCGCGTGCAGTCGGCCAGCTATGCGCTGGGCTGGCGCGTGTTCGACTACGCAGGCCATCGCGTGGTGTTCCATGCCGGTGCGGTGCAAGGCTATCGCGGCGTGGTGGCCCTGGTGCCGGAACGCGACCTGGGCATCGCCATCATGTGGAACGGCGAAAGCGGTGCGCCGGCTGGCCTGTTGCCGACCATCATCGACAGCGCCATCGGCATTCCGCCCAGCCAATGGATCGACACGCCGGTCTTCGACACCTTGATGGCCGGGGCGCGCGGCACGGCACCCGTGGAAAGCACGGAAGCCGACGAAGGTGCATCCTCCGATCGCGCCACCGCATCACCGCACTGATTCCATCCAAGCCGCGGCGACGTACGCGCGGGTATCACGACGCCAGGTACGTCGATCGCTCTCGAGCGATCAGGCCTTTTCGTTTTCCAGCACTGCCTTGAGTTGCTGCAGGCCTTTTTCGTAGTCCGGCCCGATCATCCGTTCGTACAACAACCCCATCCAGCGCGAGAGCGGGTTGTAGCCATGGTCGACCTCGAAGCGCCAGGTCAATGTGGTTGCTTCACCCTGTGGCTCGAGCAGGTAGGTACCTGTTGCCTGGTGGCCGCCGAAATCAAGTGCCACCACGATGCGTCGGTTCGGATCACTCTCCAGGATCTCCTGGCTGCCGCTGCCGACGGCCTGGTTGCCTGCCCAACGCATTCTTGCCCCGACACCCGACGCCGGACCCTCGAAGGTGTACCGGGCATCCGGATCGTGGGCAGCCCACGGTGACCAGTCATTGAAGTGCTCGAAGGAGTCGAGTCCGGCGAATACTTCCGCCGGTGGACGATCGATGGTGATGGAACGCTCGACCCGGGCACGGTCCGGCAACAACAGGCTGCCCGCCACCAGGACCAACCCAAGCACCAGGACCACGGCCAACACGGATTTCAGGAATTTCACCGGGCACCTCCCGCGAATGCAGGCGACAGCCTATCCCGGCAACGGACATAAAAAAACTCCCTCCCCGCTGGGCGCCGGGGAGAGAGCCTGATGGACTACCGCTTCGGATCCGAAGGATCAGATAAGCGGAGCCGGTGTCACGGGAAGCGCTACCGGGGCAGCCTTTTTCTTGGCTTTCTTGGCAGCATGCTTCTTGGCGGCCTTTTTGGCAGCCGGCTTCTTCGCAGCCTTCTTGGCAGCAGGCTTCTTGGCAGCCTTCTTCGCCGGCTTCTTGGCTACTTTCTTGGCAACCTTTTTCGCCGGCTTCTTGGCTACTTTCTTCGCAGCCTTCTTGGCGGGCTTCTTGGCTACCTTCTTCGCAGCCTTCTTGGCGGCTGGCTTCTTGGCTACCTTCTTCGCGGCCTTCTTGGCGGCCGGCTTCTTGGCTACCTTCTTAGCGGCCTTCTTGGCGGCCGGCTTCTTGGCGGCCTTCTTCACAGCCTTCTTGGCGGCCGGTTTCTTGGCTACCTTCTTCTTGGCCGCTTTCTTGGCGGCCGGTTTCTTTGCAGCTTTCTTCGTTGCCATGTGATGGCTCCTCGTCAGTTAACTATGGATGGGTACATCCTGTTACAGCATCTCCGCCCGAAGGCAGGCCCAGTGACAAACAAATGTCCCGGATGGATAACCGGGACGAACCGCCGGTGCGTACATGCGCACCGGAGCGGATTTGGAACCCGGGTCGCGAACGGCCCATGGCTCCATCCATACGGAAACACCCGGCCACGGAGATGGCACGGGTGCTCTGGATGAATCTGGCGATACGTTTCGTGGAGGGAAGCGAGCCCTTCGTCCACCGATTCCCGGTATCGGACGTTGGGATTTTTTTGCTGCGCGCTGTCGTGTTGATCCGGCTCACTCGTTTCCGCAGACCACCTCTGCTGGGCGAAACCTAATCACGTGTTTTGCGCGTGTCAACTGTTTGACGATTTTTTTTCAGTCGATGACGTGCGCGCGGCAGGACGCAAGGACGAGCACGACTGCTACCCGACAGGAGTGTCAGCCGAACAAAAACGCGGAACAACGAATCGACGGAGAAAGAAAGCGCAGGAAACAAGCCTGTTTTTGAAAATGCACGCCAAGGTGCAGAGCTGCGAAGCATGCGTGGCGATGGCGTCACCCACCTGCTCGGCAGGCTTTCCACGTCCTGAACCGGATGACGGATACACCTGCAGCGGTTGCGCCTTTTTCGCACCGCACACACCCAAATGCGCGAAATTGCGCGAAGGAATTTCGTCCTTCTCACGCCGCAGAGTGCATCCGCTCACCCCAACGCACTCGGTCGTCGGTCGTCGGTCGTCGGTCGTCGGTCGTCGGTCGTCGGCAGTCGGCAGTCGGCAGTCGGCAGTCGGCAGTCGGCAGTCGGCAGTCGGCAGTCGGCAGTCGGCAGTCGGGTTTACCAGCCTGCTTCGGCATTGGCACCCATCCACCCCGGCAACGCATGCCACACGCGACAACCATCGACTGCGGGAAAAGCATGGGAACCGGAATCGTGGCCAGTACCCGTCGTCCCATGGCTGCCATCCCGGCTCTCGCGGATTGCCAGCGAACGAACAGGCAGACAGAAAACGACCTCGCCTTGCGGCAGGATCCGGATGCCGTCACAGGGAGTTCACGTCATCCTCGAAACGGGAGGCGGCAGTCCACACGCCTCCACTACTGTCATGGCCGGGCAAGACCACCGGCCATGTCCACGCTCACCGGCCCGGATCGCCCCGGGCCGCGGGATCAATGATCTTCGTCTTCCAGCAACTCGGCGTAATCATCCGGGCCCAGCAGTTCGTTGAGCTGGTCGGCATCGGAGATTTCCAGAACGAAGAGCCAGCCTTCGCCGTAGGCATCTTCATTGATGGTTTCCGGCTTGTCGGAAAGTTGCTCGTTGATCTCCACCACCGTGCCGGAGACCGGGCTGTAGACATCGGAAGCCGCCTTCACCGACTCCACAACGGCCGCGGCATTACCGGCTTCCAACGAGTCCCCGATGTTCGGCAACTCGACATAGACCAGGTCGCCCAGCAGGCCTTGGGCATGGTCGGAAATGCCCACGGTCACCCGTCCATTGCCTTCCACGCGGGCCCATTCGTGGGACTTGAGGAATTTCAGATCGCCGGGGATATCGCTCATGGCTGCAGGCTCCGGATATGCATAAGAGAGTGGGTGTCGGCATAGTGTAGCGCTGCCGGCGCACGGGTAAAGAAGTGTTGCTTCGTTGCATGCGACAACGGCGTGAAAGGAACGGGCGGGAACGCGGCAGCACACAGCCGATCCATTCCCGCCGCCAGGTCAGCCCAGTACGCCCGCCTGCGCTTCGCCATTGCGGACGAAGGGAAACTTCACCACCCGCACCGGCACTTCCTTGCCGCGGATATCCACGCGCACGTTCTCCTGGCTTCCCGCCGGAACGCGGACGAAGGCAATCGCCTTGCCAAGCGTGGGCGAGAACGTGCCGGACAGGATTTCCCCGTCACCCGCCGGGGTCAGCACTTTCTGGCCATGCCGCAGGACACCTTTTTCATCCATCACCACGCCGATCAACTGGCGTGGCACGCCAGCCGACTTCTGCGCCTCCAGCACGGGGCGGCCGATGAAGTCACGGCCTTCGTCCAGCGACACCGTCCAGGCCAGGCCCGCTTCGTATGGCGTGACCGACTCATCCATGTCCTGGCCGTAAAGGTTCATGCCGGCTTCCAGGCGCAAGGTGTCGCGTGCACCCAGTCCCGCCGGCTTCACGCCGACCTCGAGCAGGGCACTCCAGAAGGCCACCGCCTTGTCTTCCGGCAGGACGATCTCGAAACCATCTTCCCCGGTGTAACCGGTGCGTGCGACGAACAGCGGCACGCCGTGGGCGGTCAGTGCATCGACGGCGGCAAACCGCGCCAGTCCGTCCACTGCCGCACGATCATCTTCACGCAACAGGCCCAGCACTTTGGTTCGCGCTTCCGGACCCTGCACCGCCACCATGGCGAAGTCAGGCCGCTCGCGTACCTCGACGCCGAATGCGCCGGCTTGCGAACCGATCCAGGCAAGGTCCTTGTCACGGGTGGATGCATTGACCACCAGGCGGAAGAAGTCTTCGGCCAGGTAATACACGATCAGGTCATCAATCACGCCACCCTGCTCATTCAACATGCAGGTGTACAGCGCCTTGCCCGGCACCTTCAGCTTGTCCACCGAATTGGCCACCAGGTGGCGCAGGAATTCGCGCACGCGTGCACCGTGCAGGTCGACCACGGTCATGTGGCTGACGTCGAACATGCCGGCGTCGCGGCGGACCAGGTGGTGCTCCTCGATCTGGGAGCCGTAGTGGATCGGCATGTCCCAGCCGCCGAAGTCGACCATCTTGGCGCCAAGCGCACGATGGGTTTCGTTGAGGATGGTTTTCCGGGTCATGGCTGACTTCCTGAAATGGAAACGGCCATTATCCCAGACGCCGCCCCTGCGTGCCGGTCGGCATGCAGGAGCGGGAAGTCAGGCTTGCTGCACCTTCAGGGTCATGCCATCGATCGCCACCACGCGCACCCGCGTACCCGCGGGAAGATCGGGGCCTTCCACGACCCAGAAGGCATCGTCCAGCTTGATACGGCCGCGACCGTCGGCAATCGCCTGGTCGAGATCGGCCGTGCGGCCGATCATCTGCAAGCCGCGCTGGTTGAGCAGGGGCCGGTCGCTGGGCTCCTCGCGCTTGCGGAACCATTTGCGGTACGCCAGCACCGCGGACACGCTCAGCACCACGAACAACACCACCTGGGCGAGCAAGGACAGGCCCGGCAACACGAACACCAGCAACGCCACCACGACCGCCGCGATACCCATCCACAACAGGAAGGCGCCGGGCGCCACTACTTCCGCAGCAATCAGGATCAGACCCAGCCCCAGCCAGGCAACGCCATTCATGGACATGCTCACCTCAACTGCGGCGGGGTGCCGCGCGACGTATCGCTTTTCTTCGAGTCACCCAGCGCACTGCGGGCCAGCTCGGCGATGCCGCCCAGCGAACCGACGATGCCGCTGGCTTCCATCGGCATCAACACGAACTTCTGGTTGGGAGCCGTTGCCAGCTTCTCGAAGGCCTCCACGTATTTCTGCGCGACGAAATAATTGATCGCCTGCACATCGCCGTTGGCAATCGCCTCGGACACCATCTGCGTGGCCTTGGCCTCGGCCTCTGCCAGGCGCTCGCGTGCCTCGGCTTCACGGAACGCGGCTTCCTTCTGGCCTTCGGCCTGCAGGATGGCAGCCTGCTTGTCGCCTTCGGCACGCAGGATTTCGGATTGGCGATGGCCTTCGGCTTCCAGGATCACCGCGCGACGGTCACGCTCGGCCTTCATCTGCCGGGCCATGGAATCCACCAGGTCACGCGGCGGCTGGATGTCACGGATCTCGATGCGGGTGACCTTGAGGCCCCACGGGTTGGTGGCGTGGTCCACCACGTCCAGCAGTTGGGCGTTGATCTTCTCGCGGTTGCTCAGCGATTCATCCAGGTCCATCGACCCGATCACGGTACGGATGTTGGTCTGTACCAATGCGATGGTCGCGATTTCCAGGTTTGACACTTCATAAGCGGCCTTGGCCGCATCCAGCGTCTGGAAGAACACCACGCCATCCACCCGGACCACTGCGTTGTCCTTGGTGATGACTTCCTGGCTGGGCACATCCAATACCTGCTCCATCATGTTGATACGCTGGCCCACGGTCTGGACCACCGGAATCAGGAGATGCAGGCCCGGTGACAGGGTGTGGGTGTAACGGCCGAACTTCTCCACCGTCCATTCGTAGCCCTGCGGCACGATCCGGACCATCTTGAAGAAGAACACGAGGAAAGCGATCGCGAGGATCACCGCAATGATGGTGGCACCGGTCATTTCCGTCTCCCTGGTTGACTGCACCCGATTATAGGGTGCGTCCGTGGCACGGTGCGGCCGGGAGGGGAACTTGGCAAGCATTCCGGTGCTCCAATGCGACCCGAGGGTGCCGCTGCGACGGTTTAGGCACTTGCAGCATCCATACCAGTACATGCCTCCTTCATCCCGTTTTGCCATCGACGTCCCCCGGAACCTGATCGCGCAGGCGAGCAACGGGGAACGGGAAGCGTTCGAACAGATCTACCGGTTGTTCG
This sequence comes from Pseudoxanthomonas sp., assembly GCA_052040085.1. Lineage (GTDB taxonomy): Bacteria > Pseudomonadota > Gammaproteobacteria > Xanthomonadales > Xanthomonadaceae > Pseudoxanthomonas_A. The sequence goes on along the minus strand of JBQGFJ010000051.1, from coordinate 15,276 downwards.
AGAAGCCGGTATTCACCCTGGCCTTGCGCATCTGCGGCAGCCGCGACGAGGCAGACGAAGTCCTGCAGGACACCATGCTCAAACTGTTCCAGCGAATGCACGAGTTCCGCGGCGACAGCCCTTTCTGGGGCTGGCTGCGACAGATCGCGGTCAACGAGGCGCTGATGCGGCTGCGGCGCACCCGCCACCTGGTGGAGGAAATCGCCGTGGACGAAGAGCACCTTCCCGCGGATTCCGGTCCGCCCCCTCACGCCGCGGCCGATGCGGCACTGCTGCAACGTGCACTGGATGCCCTGCCGGCCACGACCCGCGCCGTGCTGTGGCTTTATCACGGCGAGGGTTATACCCACGAACAGATCGCCGCCCTGATGCAGCGCACACCCAGCTTTTCCAAATCACAGCTTTCGCGCGGCACCCGACGCCTGCGTGTACTGCTGCAGATCGAGGAACCCGCCCATGCCTGATCCACGCCAGACCTCGCCACGCGACTGGTCCGATGCGATTGCCGCATTGCCACCCGCTGCGCCCCCTTCCGACAGTTGGGAACGCCTGAACGCGCGATTGCCGCGAAAGCCACAACCACGACGCAAACGCGTCTGGCTGGCCATTGCCGCCAGCTTGCTGGCCATCGCCGTATTGCCCTGGATATACATGCACGCACCATCCGGCGCGATACCGTCCCCGCCCCCATCCGCCGTAGCCACCACGGACTCCACAAACGCCGACACGCAACTGCAAGCGCTGCATACCGAATCAGCGCGACTGGAAGCCGTGCTGGCACAACTGCAGGACGACCGCATGGCCGATGGCCAGTCCATGGCCTTGAGCACGGACATCCGCGCCCACATTGCCGGTATCGACACCCTGCTTTCGCAACCCGCCCTGGACGACGCCGTGCAGGTGCAACTCTGGCAACACCGCGTCGACGCCCTGCGCCAATTGGCAGGCGTCGAAGGCTCCTATCGCTGGATGGCCGTGAATGGCGCGCCTTCCAGCGAAGCACAGGTTTATTGAGTCACAAAAATTCCACCACACCCCGCTTTCGGAGGCTTCCGTGAAACCATCATCCACCCCCGGATATTTTTCCATTCCCCTGCTGCTGGCCTGCCTCTGTGCATCCCCGGCCACGGCCGCGCAGGATGCGGCCAAACAGAAAGAATTGGCTGAAGCACGTGCCGACCTGGAACGTGCCAGCCGCCGTATTGCCGAACTGGCGACCGATGGCACACGCACGGTTTCCACCACCACGACCCGCATGCGCATCGGCAAGCCCGTCCTGGGTGTGCTGTTGGCCCCGGATGCCGAAGAAGGCGTTCGCATCACTGGCGTCACCCCGGACAGCGGCGCGGACAAGGCTGGACTGATGGCAGGCGATCGCTTGCTGCGTATCGGAGGAAAACCCGTCAAGGGTGCCGATGGCGATGCGCGACTGGAGTTCGCACGCACCGCACTAGGGGATTTGAAAACCGGCCAGCCCATGCAGGTCACCTTCCAGCGTCGCGGCCAGGTTCGCAATATCGACGTCACTCCCGAAGCCAACCGTTCGTCCCTGCAGCTCGAACGCCTGCAGGATGGCCTTGCGCCCATTGCCGGACTCGAAAATGTACTGCCGTTGATTTCATCGGCCGTCTCGCCGAACGTGATGCTGGAATTGCGCCGCCTGGGCGGCGACTGCACCGGCAACGACTGCACGCTTCCCGTCTTGTCCGAAGCCCTGCGCTGGCGTGGACTGAACCTGGCCTCGGTGGATCCGCAACTGGGCCGCTACTTCGGCACCGACAGCGGCGTGCTGGTGGTGTCCACCATCCCGGACCTGTCCGGCCTGCAAGCCGGCGACGTGATCCTGGAAGTCGAAGGCAAGCCCGTGGCCACGCCACAGGAAGCCCTGCGTGCGATGACGGCCCGCAAACCCGGCGAACATGCCACCCTGCGCATCATGCGCGACAAGAGCCAGCGCGATGCCCAGGTAACGGTGCCGGAACGCCCGCAGAAATTGGAGCTGGTTCCCGCGGCACCGCGCCCGCCGGCCCCGCCGACGGCCAAACCACCGGCAGCACCGGCCGCACCACCCAAGGCCGCCCTGCTTTCCAGTGAAACCAGCAGTATCGTTTTTGTGCCGGCAGAGCCGGCGCCAGCATCTCCTTCCAGCTCGCAGACCGAATGAATCTGACGCCTGCATGGCAATCCCTTGCCATGCAGGTATTTCAACGCGCCGTCTCCACCCATTCGTCGAACACCGCTGTTATCGCCGCGTCGCTCACCTCGCCGCCTTCCTGCACTTCGGCCGCCTGGGTGAACAGCGGGATGATGATCGACATGCCATCAATTTCCGTCTTCAAGCGAAGGCCCGGCGGTTGTGCCAGGTAACCCGTCCAATGCGTACGCACACGCGCCCAGTAATCCCGGGTGGCTTCCCAGTAGCGGTAGGCCGGGGTGAAGTCGACCTTCGTGTCCTTCGAATACTCATTGAAACCGAACTCGCGCGCGATGGCCTCATGGGTACCATCGGGCTTGCGCAGCACCTTGGTATTGAACTGCTCGTGGGTCCATCCGCCGGGCGTGAGGGTATGCCGGTTGATCACGGCCAACGCGTTGTAGTCACTGCGCTTGGTATGTTCGCGGCGCGGTAGCGGACGCCAGCCCGGATCACTGGTCCAACTGGCAATGCCATCCTGGTAATCCCAGCGCGCGGTTCCGCAGTAACGCGGCGCATCACTTACTTCGTACACGCATTGGGTCCAGGCACCACGTGTGATGTCAGCGGAAATCGCGCGAACTGCCCAAGTCTGGTCATCGGTGAATTCGAAACGGCTGCCTGCCTCGTAGATCCAGTCCTGCCGCCAGTGCTTGGTGACATGACCGCTGCGCTCATCCACCAGCAAATGCTGCAACACGATCCGTCCCGGCGTGTCCTCCACCACGATGACCACTTCGTCACCGCCACTGCGCATGGCCGGTGCACGTTCATAACCCGGCTTCAGCAGCACGGTTTCATCGAAGGCAAAATCCACCCGATATTCGCCCTGCATGGCGAGGATGGCGGCGCGATCACGCTCCATGTCCATCGCGGATGCAGAGGCATGTACCCCTGCGCAACATGCCAGCACCACCAACGACAGCACGGCCTTCATGGCGAAGTCTTCACACCCAATCGCACCAGCGGCATCGTGGTTTCGTCCGCACCTTCCGTATTCTCCAACCCACGCGGATGGAAAGCCGAACGGGCACAACAGCAATCGTCCACCGAGACATCGCCTTCCGCACCTTCGGCCCGCGCAATGCGTCGCGCCACCGACAAACCGAAGGACGACACCGGCGCCAGGCTGCTGGCCAGTACCGGGCGTGCACCGCCTTCGGCCAGCGCATGCAGGCGCACCACGCTGGCACGCCAGCCATCGCCGAACAGACGGCCGGCAAGGCGTCTCCACAATCGATCGGCAAGGACATTGGCGGATTCGGACTCGCCCTTGCACGGCAACCGCGCCTGCAATCGATCCCATGCCAGGAAATCACTTTCCGGCAACAGGTAGAGCCGCCAGCAGCAACGGCCATCGGCAGCAAAGAACGCTACGCTTTCACGCAACCCGTCGCTGTCCATGCCGGCACAGGTTTCCGCGCGCACCGCCTGCGTCCAACCCGACAGCTCGCTGCCATGCTGTGGACGGAAGAGGCACAGCAAGGTGCCCAGCGAGGCCAGCTGTTGTGGTTGTGGCAGGACTGCCGCCGACACTGTGCGGGCCGCAGGAAGAACGTCGATCATCGGGCTGCCCAGGGCCATGCTAGCCACCCACCCATTGTCTGGACCCGCCGTGGACCCAACTGCCTGAAACAACGCATGCCGACAGGGATGAATCGGAAAGGTTCATGGCACCACCGCTTTACGGCCAGGGAATCCAAACCCCGTAACGGCAACCGCGGAAACCCGCGGCCACCGCCCGGGGAGGAGAGAACGTGTCGCGTGAGGACGGAACGGCACCGGGCCACCCCGCCGCACGAGAATTACTTGGTCAGGATCAGCTTGTCGTTGCTGGTATGGCGCAAGCGGTACACCCGGTCGCCATGCCGAATCAGGATTTCCCGGCGCCCCTTCAGCAAATGCTCGCTGTTCAGGGTTTCTTCCTGCTCCACCGCGCGAGGCTGGCGGCGTTCGTGCAGGGCGACAGGTTCGTTGTTCGGAAGAACCAGGGTCTGGACATTCATGGGGGGCACCAGGAGGAAGGGATGGAACGGAATTTAATGATAATGATTCTCATTCCATAGTCAACACCGAAATCCAGACCACATTTCGGCGCTGTAGACAGCGCCGGGATATCGCCATCGCGGGAACCCGCTGTACAATGCGCGCCTCCTTCGGGGAGTAGCCCATCCGCTGCAAAGCGGGGCCGCGCATCAACACACTTGGCAGCTCATGGCCATGGTGCGCGGGACCCAGGTCGGGCAAGACCGCAGGCAGGCGTTGCGCATACCGGGTCGGGCTGCGCGGCGTTTGCCTTCGCGTGTCCTGCGAATGCCCGGCCCCGGAGTTCCCCCCTTGCAAGCCCTGCTCGTTTCGACCTTCACGGTCGCGCTCGCCGAAATCGGTGACAAGACGCAGCTGCTAGCCCTGTTGCTGGCCGCCCGTTATCGCAAACCCTGGCCCATCGTCCTGGGCATCCTCACCGCTACCCTGATCAACCACGCCCTCTCCGCCTGGCTCGGCGCGGAACTGGCGCAATGGCTGTCGCCGGAAGTCCTGCGCTGGCTGGTGGCTGGCAGCTTCCTGGCCGTGGCCCTGTGGACGCTCAAGCCAGACAAGCTGGATGGCGAAGAAGAAAAACTGCCGGCGCACGGTGCCTTCATCGCCACCACCATCGCCTTCTTCCTCGCCGAAATCGGCGACAAGACCCAAGTGGCAACGGTACTCCTGGCCACCCAATACGAACCGCTGTGGCAGATCATCGTCGGCACCACGCTGGGCATGCTGATCGCCAACGTGCCGGTGGTCTGGCTGGGTCATCGGCTGGCCGATCGCCTGCCCCTGCAACTGGCACGCCGGGTGGCGGCAGGCGTATTCCTGGTGCTGGCAATGTGGGTCGCCTGGAACGGCATCGGCTGACCGGCGGCTTGCCGCCCCTGCCCTGCTGATCTAGGCTGCGACACTTCCATTACTAGTGGTTCAGGGGATTCCATGCTGCAGACTCTGGGAGAGATCGGGTTCGGCCTGTTCGGTCTGGCCGTGCTGATCGGTATCGTCTGGCTGTTTTCCAACAACAAGCGGGCGGTGGACTGGAGGCTGGTGGCCACCGGCATCACGTTGCAGATCGGCTTCGCGGCCCTGGTGTTGCTGGTGCCGGGCGGGCGCGAAGTGTTCGACTGGCTGGGACACGGTTTCGTCAAGATCCTGGATTTCGTGAAGGCCGGCTCCAGCTTCATCTTCGGCAGCCTGGTGGATACCGAGCAGTTCGGCTTCATCTTCGCCTTCCAGGTATTGCCCACCATCATCTTCTTCGCGGCGTTGATGGGCGTGCTGTACCACGTGGGCGTGATGCAGGCGGTGGTCCGCGGCATGACCTGGGCCATCACCAAGGTGATGAACGTGTCCGGCGCCGAAACCACCAGCGTCTGCGCCAGCGTCTTCATCGGCCAGACCGAAGCGCCGCTGACGGTGAAGCCGTACATACCGAAGATGACCGAGTCCGAGCTGATCACCATGATGATCGGCGGCATGGCGCACATCGCCGGCGGCGTGCTGGCGGCCTACGTCGGCATGCTGGGCGGTGGCGATCCAGAGCAGCAGGCGTTCTATGCCAAGCACCTGCTGGCCGCCAGCATCATGGCGGCACCGGCCACGTTGGTGATCGCCAAGATCCTGATCCCGGAAACCGGTACTCCGCTGACACGCGGCACGGTGAAGATGGAAGTGGAGAAGACCGCCAGCAATGTCATCGACGCGGCGGCGAGCGGCGCCGGCGATGGTTTGCGGTTGGCACTGAACATCGCCGCCATGCTGCTGGCCTTCATCGCCCTGATCGCCCTGATCAATGCACCGCTGACCTGGTTCGGCGAAGTCACCGGCCTGGCCGAGTGGCTGGGCCGCCCCACGGATCTGTCCACGATCTTCGGCTTCGTGCTGGCGCCCATTGCCTGGGTGATCGGCGTGCCGTGGGAAGACGCCATGGTGGTGGGTTCGCTGATCGGCCAGAAGGTGGTGATCAACGAATTCGTCGCCTACATGCAACTGGCTGAAATCGTGAACGGCAACGTCGAAGGCGTGGCCCTGACCGATCGTGGCCGCCTGATCGCAACCTACGCACTGTGCGGTTTCGCCAATTTCAGCTCCATCGCCATCCAGATCGGCGGCATTGGCGGACTGGCGCCGGAACGCCGCCCCGACCTGGCACGCCTGGGCCTGCGCGCGGTACTGGGCGGCACCATCGCCACCCTGATGACCGCCACCATTGCCGGTGTGCTGACCCAGTTCGGCTGAGCCAGCGCTTTCTTTCCCACCGGCCACCGGCAAGGTGGCCGGTCTCGTTTCAACGGTACTGCGCCCATGGCTTCCGTCACCATCGTCGGTTCTTTCAACGTCGACCACGTCTGGCATTGCGACACGTTGCCCGCCCCCGGCGCGACCCTGGCCGGACGCTATGCCAGCGGCCCGGGAGGCAAGGGATTCAACCAGGCCATCGCCGCGGGACGCGCAGGCGCGAACGCGGTCTTCATCTGCGCCCTGGGCCACGATGCCGGTGGCGAACTGGCGCGCGAACTGGCACATGCCGATGGGCTGGACCTGCGCGCACTGGCATCCACGGAGCCCACCGGTACGGCCGGCATCTATGTGGATGCACGCGGACGCAATTGCATCGTGATCGGCGCCGGTGCCAATGCCGCGCTCGACACCGCCTTCGTATCCGCCAACGCGGACAGCATCACTGCTTCCGGCGTGGTGCTGGCACAACTGGAATCACCGCTGGATGCCATCACCGAAGCCTTCCGGCTGGGCCGTGAAGGCGGCACCCGCACGCTGCTGAATCCCGCACCGGCCAATGCCGCCTCCAGTGCCGACCTGCTGGGCCTGGCCGACGCCATCACCCCGAACGAAACCGAATTCGCTGCGTTGCTGGCACGCCACGTGGGCGAACGTATCGAAGCCGATGATGTGGCGGCAATGGAAGGCTCACGCCTGCATGCCGCATGCCGCCAACTGCTGCCGCATGGCAGCGTGATCATCACGCTGGGATCGGCTGGCGTGTTTGTTTCCCACGCCGAAGATGCTTTGCATGGGGATGCCAAAGCGTATTACCGCATTGCCTCCGAAAACGTGGAGGCCATCGACACCACCGGTGCCGGCGATGCCTTCAGCGGCGCATTGGCTGCTTCGTGGGCACGGACACCGGATGCCGCCTTCGGCGAACATCTGCGCTTCGCGAACCGCTTCGCTGCCCTCTCCACCGAGCGGCGCGGCGCTGCCGTGTCCATGCCACGCCTGACGGAACTGGAAGCGCGTTTCGGGCACCGCTGATGCCCTGATCGAAGGAAGAAAAAACCAGGCTTGCACGTCCCGGAATGCCTGGCCAGGTGGGACACGTCCCGGTCACCGGGATTTGCTAGGCTTGCCCTGCCACCCTCATTCCAACTTCAGGAGGCGTCACCTCATGGCGGGCAAGTTTGAAATCAGCACACGCAAGAACGGCGAATTCCAGTTCAACCTCAAGGCCGGCAACGGCCAGGTCATCCTGACCAGCGAAGGCTACAAGGCCAAGGCATCTGCACTGAACGGCGTGGAGTCCGTGCGCAAGCACAGCGTGGACGATGCCAACTTCGAGCGCCTGACCGCGAAGGATGGCAGTCCCTACTTCAACCTCAAGGCCAGCAACGGCCAGAACATCGGCCACAGCGAGATGTACAGCAGCGCCGCGGCGCGTGACAACGGCATCGAATCCGTGAAAACCAATGCCCCGGACGCGACGCTGGTCGACCTGGCCGACTGATCCCGGCGCATGCCACACCCGAAGGCCCGGTCATCCGGGCCTTCTTCGTTTCCAGCGCTACAATCCGCGCATGCAGATCGGCCCCCATCGCATCGACCCGCCGGTGATCCTGGCCCCCATGGCCGGCGTCACCGACAAACCCTTTCGCCTGTTGTGCAAGCAACTGGGCGCCGGGTTGGCCGTGTCCGAAATGACCATCAGCGATCCGCGTTTCTGGAACACGGAAAAGTCATTGCGGCGAATGGACCACGTGGGCGAACCCTCCCCGGTCAGCGTGCAGATCGCCGGCACCGAACCGCGCCAGTTGGCCGAAGCCGCCCGCTACAACGTGGACCACGGGGCACAGATCATCGACATCAACATGGGCTGCCCGGCCAAGAAAGTCTGCAATGCCTGGGCCGGCTCCGCATTGATGCGTGACGAAACCCTGGTGGCGAATATCCTGGAAGCGGTGGTTGCCGCCGTGGACGTTCCGGTCACGCTGAAGATCCGCACCGGCTGGGATTGCGACCACCGCAACGGCCCGGTCATCGCGCGCATCGCCGAGGCCAGCGGCATTGCGTCGTTGGCCGTGCATGGCCGTACCCGTGACCAGCATTACAGCGGACAGGCCGAATACGACACCATCGCCGCCATCAAGGCCGCGTTGTCCATTCCGGTGGTGGCCAATGGAGATATCGACACACCGCGCAAGGCGCTGGAAGTCCTGCGCCACACCTGTGCCGATGCGGTGATGGTGGGCCGTGCCGCACAGGGACGGCCGTGGATCTTCCGCGAGATTTCGTACTTCCTGGCGACCGGCGAATCCTTGCCCGAGCCCTCGCTGGCGGAAGTCCGCGACATCCTGCTCGGTCACCTGCAAGCCCTGCACGATTTCTACGGCGAGCCATCAGGCGTGCGCATCGCCCGCAAGCATCTTGGCTGGTATGCGAAGGACCGCCCGGAGAACGCCGCATTCCGCGCCGTGGTCAACCGCGCGGAAAGCGCAGAGGAACAGCTTCGCCTTACCCGCGACTATTTCGATGCATTGGTGGCCGGCGTGGCACCGGCGCTTTCCGCTGCGGCCTGAGATCCGGCAGTCCCAGCCGGCCTGCTACCACTGGCTAGGAATTCTTCCAGCGACATGGCCGATTCCGGGTGCATGGTCCTGTCCCGCATCGCGGCGAACAAAGCGCGGAAACCGCCCGGAATCTGCAGTGACGCTGCCTGTTGCACCGGTGGCACCGGCTGCCAGCCATTCACGGTGTCTTCGGCGACTTCGAAACGGAACGTGTACTCCGGCTCCAGCCCCATCCTGAGGTCGGAAAGCACCAAGCGTCCTTCCACCACCTGTGTGCGCATGAATCCGCGGTTGAACCATTGCAGGCGACGCACCGCCGGGATGTCCGCCGCAGCTTGCAGTGCCCCGACATCCGATGCATGCGGATGGAAACGCATCGGACCGCGTTCGCGCAGCACCGAATACTCCGCATCCACGTAGCCATCCGGCGTCATCGCCACCACCCGCCACAACAGCGTGTTGAACGGCATGGGCGTAGAGAAATACGGTGCGTCCTCCAACCCCATGGTGGCCAGCGAACGTTCTGCTTCGCGATCGACCGCCTGCTTGGCCAGCAATGACCAGCCCAGGTACGCCGTGCTCAGTGCCAAGCCTGCGAACAAGGCCTTGCGGCCCAGCGGCTTGCGCCACGCCACCCAGCCCACCACGCACGCCACCAGCAACCAGATCGTGTAGAGCGGATCAATGATGAAGACGCTGGACCACATCACCGGCGGCGACGCCAACGGCCACAGCAACTGCGTGCCGTAAACGGTGAAGGCATCCAGCAAGGGATGGGTGATCAAGGCCAACTGGATGGCCCAGAACCACCGCCCGGGCGCTTCCACCACCCGCCCGTTGCCGAAACGCTTGAACAGCCACCAGATCGCCAGCCCCACCCACGGCAACACGAACAGCGAATGACTGAAGCCGCGATGCAGGGTCATCAGCGCCACCGGGTCATCGGTGAACAACGCGATGGGCAGGGAATCAAGATCCGGCAGCGTGCCCAGCGCGGCGCCGGCCAGCAAGGCCGCACGTCGATGGTTGGCCGGGACTATCGCCGCCGCAATCGCGCCGCCGAGGACAATCTGGGTAATCGAATCCATGCTTCATTCTAAGGGCCGGGCCAGCAGGCCTTCGTGCAGGCCCTTCACATGCATTCATGCCGCGTGCGGGAAAGCCGCCTGTGCCACCAGCCGCAAGCGCGGCGGCAGTTCCGCCAGCACCTCGCCGGTATGCGAGACCAACAGCAACGCCCCGTCGGGGTCCTCCACCAGCGCCGTCAGCGTTTCCACCCAGTCGCCGTCGTTGGCATAGACAAGCCCGTCGCGCTTGACCAAGGCAGCGCGATGGATGTGCCCACAGACGATGCCATCCAGTCCACGACGGCGCACATCGTCCAGCCCCGCTTGGACGAAACGCTCGATGTAGCGTTCCGCCGCGCTGCTGCGGCGCTTCAGGAATTCCGACAACGACCAGTAGCGCAGCCCCAACCGGCCACGCGCCGCATTGAGCAGGCGATTGCCGGTCAGGATGCGGTAATAGAGCCAATCGCCAAACTTTTCCTGCAAGCCACCGAAATGGGTGATGCTGTCGTAATCATCGCCATGCACCACCAGCAAGCGGCGGCCATCCGCGGTGACATGAATCATGCGCCGCCGCACCTGCATGGCCGGCAGCACCAGTCCGCAGATGCGACGCACGGGACGGTCGTGGTTGCCCGGGATGTAGATGATCTCGGTACCTGCCCGCTGCAGCGCATGCAGGGCTTCGACCACCGCATTGTGCGCCTGGTGCCAGCTGGCACGGCGTTGCGCCATCCACCACAGGTCCACGATGTCGCCCACCAGATAGAGCCGCTCGCAACGCAGTGTCTGCAGGAAGCGGGCGAACTCCGCTACATGGCAATGACGTGAACCCAGGTGGACGTCGGACACGAAGACCGTACGCCGATAGGGATGCGGTGACACCGTCGCCTTCATGCCATGGCCTCCCCGTTGCGCAGGTAGCGCTTGCGTTTGTTCGGACGAATGCAATGCAGGTCGACTTCGATCAGGCCATCGATCGAATCACTGAAATCGGGATCGATGCCGAAGGCGAGGAAGCGCGCACCGCCGGGCTCGCAGAGATCGGTGTACTGCCGGTACAAGGTAGGCACGGAGGTTCCCAGCGCCGACAGATTGCCGCGCAACACGTCGAACGCGGTGTCCGCATCCAAATCGCCAAAGCATGGCGGCGCAGCGAAATATCCGAATGGACGGTTGGATTCCGCCAGACCCGCGCCACCGCCGTAGTAGCGCTGGTAATAGGCGACCAACTGCTCCCTGGCCTCACGCGGCAGCGCGGCGCTGATCGATACCGCGCCGAACAGATAGCGCACATTGGGATACCGCCGCAGATAGGCCCCGATGCCCTGCCACAGATAGTCGAGGCTGCGGCTGCCCCAGTAATCCGGCACCACGAAGCTGCGCCCCAGCTCCACGCCTTCGGCAATGCGCGGGATAGCGCCATCCGAATAGCGGAACAGGGAGGCGGTATACAACCCGGCCAGCCCCTGCATCGCCAGTACGCGTGCACCGCGCGCCAACCGATATGCCCCGGCGATGCGGCGCTCGGCATCATCCCAGACCACGATGTGCTGGTAATGCAGATCGTAGGCATCGATGTCCCGCGCCTGCCCCGTGCCTTCCCCCACCGCACGGAACGTCAATTCGCGCAATCGCCCCAGTTCCAGCAACAACGGCGAATCCGCCGCACATGATGCCAAGCGGATCTGTTTTCCGTCGGCGGTCGTGCCCAGCAATTCCGCCGCATGGATTTCCGCTGCCACGCGCTTTGCATCAACCGGCGCGGCAACCACGGCAGGTTCATTGGCCTGCGGATTTCCATCGCGCCCGAGGCGATACAGGACACGGCGTACTTCACGCAGTTGCCCCTCCGCATCGCCGTCGGCAGGCAGGCACATCGGTTCCCCGACCTGCAGGCGCATCAATCGGTCGCGACGGGCGAACATTTCGCGCGCCAGCAGGGCCGTGCCCACCGGCTTGAACAGCGTCGATGCACCGTAGAACAACGCCGAATTGCGCGCCTGCACGCATACCGGCAGGACCGGCGCACCGGTGGCGTGGGCAAAGCGCACGAATCCGCGCCGCCAGCGGGTATCGCGCACACCCTGCAAGGACAACCGCGAGACCTCGCCCGCAGGAAACACGATGACGCATTGTTCCGCTTCCAGTGCTTCCCGCACGGCACGCACGCTGTCGGCTGCCGGCCTTCCGTCGAGGATGCGCACCGGCAGCAGCAATCCTGCGAGCGGCTCGATGAGGGACAGCACGTCATTGGCGATGATCCGCACGTCGCGCCGTACCTTGCCCACCGCATCCAGCAGCGCCAGTGCATCCAGCGCGCCGGAAGGATGGTTGGCGACGATCAGCAAGCGGCCGGTGGCCGGAATCCGTTCCAGCGCCACGGCGTCCACTTCGTAGCGGGTCTCCAGGCGCGACAGCGCCGCGGCCACGAAATCGAATCCGTGCAGATGGCGGTTGCGTGACAGGAAGTCGTCCACTTCCTCCAGCCGCGACCAACGCCCCATCGTGCGCAGCATGGGACGCGTCAGGCCCCCGCGCCGGCCATGGAACCACTGCGGGAATCGCTGTTGCAGGCGCTGTTCGATCTGGAGCATCGCACTGGTTGACGGCCCGGTTGGCCGGCAGCCTGCGCCCGGGCCAAGACACCGTGGTTGCAGGTTTGCTGCAAACCCGTGACGGCCCGACTTAACCAGCAGACAACGCCTGCCACGCGATGATGCGCCGGAACCCGGGTGCGTGTATCATGCGCACCCATCTTTTCATCCGAATCAAAGGATATAAGCCCGATGTCCACCTATCTGTTCACTTCCGAATCGGTCTCCGAAGGCCATCCGGACAAGATCGCCGACCAGATTTCCGACGCCGTGCTGGATGCCATCGTGGCCCAGGACAAGCGTGCCCGCGTGGCCTGCGAAACGCTGGTGAAGACCGGCGCCGCCATCGTGGCCGGTGAAGTCACCACCAGCGCCTGGGTGGACATCGAGTCGCTGGCCCGCAAGGTGATCAACGACATCGGCTACAACAACTCCGACGTCGGCTTCGACGGCCACACCTGCGCCATCATCAACATGCTGGGCAAGCAGTCGCCCGACATCGCCGCCGGCGTGGACGGCACCAAGAAGAAGGCCAAGAAGCCGGAAGAAATGGGTGCCGGCGACCAGGGCCTGATGTTCGGCTATGCCTGCAACGAAGCACCGGAATTCATGCCGGCGCCGATCTACTACAGCCACCGCCTGGTGGAACAACAGGCCAAGGTGCGCAAGAACGGCAAGCTGAAGTGGCTGCGCCCGGATGCCAAGAGCCAGGTCACCCTGCGCTACGGCGCCGATGGCAACAGCATCGAAGGCCTGGACGCGGTGGTGCTTTCCACCCAGCACGACCCGGACATCAAGCAGAAGGATCTGGTGGAGGCCGTGCGCGAGCACATCCTGAAGCCGGTGCTGCCGAAGAAGTGGTACGAATCGCTGCCGAAGAACAAGGTGCACATCAACCCGACCGGCATCTTCGTGATCGGTGGCCCGGTGGGCGACTGCGGCCTGACCGGCCGCAAGATCATCGTCGACAGCTACGGCGGCATGGCCCGCCACGGTGGCGGCGCATTCTCCGGCAAGGATCCGTCCAAGGTGGACCGTTCGGCTGCCTACGCCGCGCGCTACGTGGCCAAGAACATCGTTGCCGCCGGCCTGGCCGACAAGTGCGAAGTGCAGGTGTCCTACGCCATCGGCGTGGCCGAGCCGACTTCCATCTCGGTGACCACGTTCGGCACCGGCAAGGTGGGTGACGACGTGATCGAGAAGCTGATCCGCAAGCACTTCGACCTGCGCCCCTACGGCATCATCAAGATGCTCGACCTGGTGCACCCCATCTACCAGCAGACCGCCGCCTACGGCCACTTCGGCCGCAAGCCGAAGGAAATCAGCTACGTGGATGGCGCCGGCAAGACCCAGAAGGCCACCGCTTTCTCGTGGGAGAAGACCGACAAGGCCGATGAACTGCGCAAGGCTGCCAAGCTCTGAGAGCGGCGATACAGGCAACACCCCGGGACGGGCCGCACATGCGGCCCGTTTCGTTTTCCGGCGAGTGGCACGCTCCCTCCACGCTGGCGCGGACATGGGGTAGCCTGCACCCCACCTGCCGCCGGAGCCCGCATGGACACCCAGAAGAACCACCAGCTGTCCATGACCGTGTTGATGACACCGGACATGGCCAACTTCTCCGGCAAGGTCCACGGCGGCGCCGTGCTCAAGCTGCTGGACCAGGTGGCCTATGCCTGCGCCAGCCGCTATGCCGGCACCTACGTGGTCACTCTGTCAGTCGACCAGGTGATGTTCCGCCAGCCCATCAACGTGGGGGAACTGGTCAGCTTCCTGGCCTCGGTCAACTACACCGGGCGCTCCTCGATGGAAATCGGCGTGAAAGTGGTGGCCGAAGACATCCGCAAGCAAAGTGTCCGCCACGCCAACAGCTGCTTCTTCACCATGATCGCGGTGGACGACGATGGCGCGCCGACCCCGGTCCCGGCGCTGCAACCGGAGACCCAGGACGAAATCCGCCGCCATGCCGCTGCGCAGATCCGCCGCCAGTTGCGCGAAGAGATGGAACAGCGGCACCGGGAATTGCTGGCCTCCCGCCCATCGTGATGGCAAAACCCGGGTTGCAGCCACGGCCCCGGCTACAATAGTCGGATGTCTCTCATGCAATTCCAGCGGGTCGACTTCAGCGTCGGCGGGCCGCTCCTTCTCGAACACGTCGATCTTGGCATCGAACCAGGCGAACGCATCTGCATCGTCGGTCGCAACGGCGCGGGCAAATCCACCCTGATGCGGCTGATGGCCGGCGAACTGAAGCCGGACGACGGCGAAGTCCGCCTGCAGAACGGCGTGGTTGTCACGCGCATGGCACAGGAAGTCCCGCAAGGGACCCAGGGCACCGTGTTCGACGTGGTCGCCGAAGGCCTGGGCGACCTGGGCCAGCTGCTGGCCCGCTACCACCATGCCCTGCACGACGGCGACATGGACGCCATGGGCGAAGCCCAGACCGAGATCGAGGCCCGCAACGGCTGGGACCTGGACCGTCGCGTGGAGCAGGTGCTGACCCGGCTGGAACTGCCCGAAGATGCCGATTTCGATGCCCTCTCCGGCGGCATGAAGCGCCGGGTGTTGCTGGCGCAGGCGCT
>JBQGFJ010000050.1:0-3709 GCA_052040085.1 Pseudoxanthomonas sp. | reverse complement strand
CCGTCTTCCCAGGCCAAGGGGGCGCTGGCCAGTTCGGCGGGGAAGGGCAGGCCAAGTGTGGTGGTCAGGAAACTGATCAGGTAGCCGGACCAGCCCACCGCCACGGTGGACGAGGCGAACAGGTATTCCAGCACCAGGCACCAGCCGATGAACCAGGCGATGAATTCGCCCAGCGTGGCATAGGAGTAGGAGTAGGCGCTGCCGGAGACGGGCAGCATGGCCGAGAACTCGGCATAGCAGAGGCCTGCCAGCGCGCAGGCGATGCCGGCCAGCACGAAGCTGAGCATGATGGCCGGGCCGGCATGGTTGGCCGCGGCCTGGCCGGTGAGCACGAAGATACCGGCGCCGATGACGGCACCGACGCCCAGCAGGATCAACTGGCGTCCGCCCAGTGTCCGCTTCAATGTCGCTTCGCCTTGCAGGCTTCCTTCGACCGGTTCACCCGCATCGACGTGGGGGGCGGCTTCGATCGGTTTTACCCTGAAAAGGCTTTTCGACATGTGTGGGTGTCCCTGGAGAGTGGCGATGGGGAGCAGGACGCCGACCGGTGGGGACGTCGTGCATGGCCTGCTGCGCCCGTAACCTTGCCAAAGCCGGGGCATGGACACAAGCACCGCATGGCATCGGCCTCATACTGGGCGGCAGGTCTCTGGAATACGGAATGGAGAAGTGGGTGATGCTGCAATGCGGGAATCCGATTGCCGAAGACGGTGCCGTCGAACGCTTGCAGGCCCTGTTCCGGGAGTACCAGCAGCGCTGGCCACGGGAGGCTGAAACGCTGGCGCTGTTTGCCACATTGTTGGGTGATGCGCAGAACGCCTTCATGCGCGAGCGATTGGCGGGCCACTTCACCGGTTCGGCCTGGGTGGTGAGCGCGGATGGAGCCAGGACCTTGCTGACCCATCACCGCAAGCTGGACCGTTGGTTGCAACCGGGCGGGCACGCCGACGGCGATGCCAACCTGGCCAACGTGGCGTTGAAGGAAGCCGAGGAAGAGACTGGGCTGCGTGGCTTGCGTGTCGATGGTGATGCCATCTTCGATGTCGACCGGCACTGGATACCGGAGCGCGGCGACGTGCCCGGCCATTGGCACCACGACGTGCGCTACGTGGTCCACGCTGGTGCCGACGAACGCTACACCGTCAGCGAAGAATCACACGACCTGGCCTGGCGGGATATCGCGGCAATCGCCGAGGATGAAGGTGCGGATGAGTCGCTGCGCCGCATGGCGCGCAAGTGGCTTGAACAGCAGGAGTGAGTGAAGAGGAGTGAGGAGTGAGCGAAAGCGGCTTTTCCTCACTTCTCACTCCTCTCCGCTCACTCCTCAATACAGCACGCGCGTCCGCAGGGTGCCAGGAATCGCGGCCAAGGCCTCCCGCAACTGCCCCGCCTGTTCCTCGGAGGCGCTGACGTCGATCACTACGTAGCCCACGTGGGCGTCGGTGCGAAGGAACTGACCATCGATGTTGAGGTTGTGTTTGCCGAAGATGTCGTTGATCTGCGAAAGCACGCCGGGGACGTTGCGGTGGATGTGCAGGATGCGGCGGCTGCCATCGTGGCCGGGCAGGGTGACTTCGGGGAAGTTGACGGCCGACAGGGTGCTGCCGTTGTCGCTGTAGCGGATCAGTTTTGCCGCCACTTCCACGCCGATGTTGTCCTGCGCTTCCAGCGTACTGCCGCCCACGTGCGGGGTCAGGATGACGTTGTCGATGCCACGCAACGGGGATTCGAAGGCGTCGTCGTTGCCCTTGGGCTCCACCGGGAACACGTCCACGGCCGCGCCACCAAGTTGGCCCGATTGAAGCGCGGCGGTGAGGGCATCGATATCCACCACGGTGCCGCGCGAGGCATTGATGAGATGCGCGCCGGGTTTCATGCGGGCGATCTGTGCCGCGCCGAACATGCCCTGCGTGGCCGGGGTTTCCGGTACGTGCAGGGTGACCATGTCGGCACGTGCCAGCAGGTCATCCAGGCTGGTGGCGGCGCGTGCGTTGCCCAGTGAGAGCTTGGTTTCCACGTCGTGGAAAATCACGTTCATGCCGACGGCTTCGGCCAGCACGCCCACCTGGGTGCCGATGTGGCCATAGCCCACGATGCCCAGGGTCTTGCCACGCACCTCGTGGCTGCCGGCAGCAGACTTGGACCAGCCGCCGCGATGGCATTGGGCGCTCTTCTGCGGAATGCCGCGCATCAGCATGATGGCTTCGGCGATGACCAGTTCGGCCACGCTGCGCGTGTTGGAATAGGGCGCATTGAAGACCGGGATGCCGGCCAGCTCGGCGGCCTGCAGGTCCACCTGGTTGGTGCCGATGCAGAAACAGCCCACGGCGATGAGCCTGCGCGCATGCGCAAGTACATCGGCATTGAGATCGGTGCGCGAACGGATGCCGAGGATATGGGCTTCGGCGATGCGTGCCTTCAGTTCGTCCTCTGGCAGCGACTTGGCGTGCAGTTCGATCTGGCTGTAACCGGCGGCCTTGAAGGCATCGACGGCGGTCTGGCTGACCCCTTCGAGCAGCAGGACGCGGATGTCCTGGAGGGGGTAGGACGTCTTTTTCTTCGACATGGTGCTTGCGTGGGACTTGCGCGCCCGGATGGTCGCGCTGGGGGCGTCACTATGCCAGATGGTGGCGTGGTTTGCTGCGTTGCATGATGGATGGCGGTGGGCCTGGCGGCAGGCGCATGGATGGTTTCGGTGGCAACCATTGTGGGTTGTCATCGGCGCATGGTGACTTCTGGACTGATGCCGTCATCGCTGGCACCCTGACGCCCCCACATTCGATCGCACCTGCGATGACCGACCCACGCTTTGCCGATCTGCTGCAGGCCGCCCCCGGCCTGCGCCTGAAGACCGAGGCTGCCGACCTGGAGCATTACGGCCGTGACTGGACCCGGCGCTGGACGCCGGCGCCACTGGCGATTGCGCTGCCGGGCAGCGTGGAAGAGGTGCAGGCCATCGTTCGCTGGGCCAACCAGCATCGCATTGCCATCGTGCCTTCGGGTGGGAGGACCGGCCTGTCCGGTGGTGCCGTGGCGGCCCACGGCGAACTGGTGCTGAGCCTGGAGCGGATGAACAAGCCCTTGGCCTTCGATCCGGTCGATCGCCTGCTGACCGTGCAGGCCGGCATGCCGCTGGAGGCCGTGCACAATGCCGCCATCGAGCAGGGCCTGATTTATCCGGTGGACTTTGCCGCGCGCGGTTCCTGTTCCATTGGCGGCACCATTGCCACCAATGCCGGCGGTATCCGGGTGATCCGCTATGGCAATACCCGCGAGTGGATTGCCGGGTTGAAAGTGGTGGCAGGCAACGGCGATCTGCTGGAGCTCAACCGCGGCCTGCTGAAGAACTCCAGTGGCTACGATCTGCGCCATTTGATGATTGCCTCCGAAGGCACGCTGGGCATCGTGGTGGAGGCCACGCTGCGGTTGACCGATTCGCCGCCGCCCACCAATGTCATGCTGCTGGCACTGCCGTCGTTCGATGTGCTGATGAAGGTGTTCGCCGCGTTCCGCGAGCGCCTGCAACTGGAAGCCTTCGAGTTCTTCACCGACCGCGCCCTGCACCATGTACTGGCACATGGCGCGCAAGCGCCGTTCGAGGACATCCATCCCTACTACGAGGTCAAAGAGTTCGCCACCGGTGACGAGGCGCGAGAAGCCGCGCCAATGGCGGCGTTCGAGCATTGCAAGGAGCAGCGCTGGGTCAGCG
>JBQGFJ010000049.1:0-7953 GCA_052040085.1 Pseudoxanthomonas sp. | reverse complement strand
TTATATTCAATAAGTGCAGCGAACGACATGTTGCGCAGGGCACGCGACGACGCGTTGCGCAATGGCTGTAAAAATATACCCGGCACCACTAGCCTATCTGGCGACAGCTCACCGACGACCACCGTAGCGCCTGCTGCCAATACCGATTGCAACTGCCCCCGCAATGCCTCCGTGACCAGCGCCATGACCTCATGTGTTGACATCGCGACTCCCCTTCGCACCATCTGTCGCTTTCAGCGATAGATGGATATCAAGTCCCTACCCGTGCACCGATACTACCTCGGCACGAGTGGCACTACATATTCCTCCGGTACTCCCCACCCACGTCATACAACGCATGACTGATCTGCCCCAGGCTATGCGTCTTCACCGCTTCCACCAGCGCCTCGAACACATTGCGCCTCTCCCGCGCCGTGCGCTGAAGATACGCCAGGCCGTGTCCATCGTGCACCTCGCCCTCCGCCGCGGCGTCTTCCACTACATGCCCGTGCTCGGTCTCGCCTTCCGGGGCCAGTGAATTCCGGCTGGCCTGCCAGGCTTGCACGTTGACGATCTGCTGGCCCTTCTCCTCTTCCGTGGAGCGGATCAATTCGATCTCCGTGGCAATCTCGCCGCCATGCTCCTTCGGCAGGAACGTATTCACACCGACCAACGGAAGCGAGCCGTCGTGCTTCTTGTGCTCGTAATACAGCGACTCTTCCTGGATCTTGCCGCGCTGGTACATGGTGTCCATCGCACCGAGCACACCGCCGCGTTCGCTGATGGCCTCGAATTCCTTGTACACCGCCTCTTCCACCAGATCGGTCAGGTAATCCACAGCGAAACTGCCCTGCCACGGGTTCTCGATGAAATTGAGCCCCAGTTCCTTGTTGATGATCATCTGGATGGCGACCGCGCGCCGCACGCTTTCCTCGGTGGGCGTGGTGATCGCCTCGTCATAGGCATTGGTGTGCAGGCTGTTGCAGTTGTCGAACAACGCATACAGCGCCTGCAAGGTGGTGCGGATATCGTTGAACTGGATTTCCTGCGCGTGCAGTGAACGGCCCGAGGTCTGGATGTGGTACTTCATCATCTGGCTGCGCTCGTTGCCGCCGTAGCGCTCGCGCATGGCCCGTGCCCAGATGCGCCGCGCCACCCGGCCGATCACCGTATATTCCGGGTCCATGCCGTTGCTGAAGAAGAAGCTCAGATTCGGGGCAAAATCATCGATGTGCATCCCGCGCGCCAGGTAGTACTCCACGATGGTGAAGCCGTTGCTGAGGGTGAAGGCCAACTGGCTGATGGGATTCGCCCCGGCCTCGGCGATGTGATAGCCGGAAATGCTGACCGAATAGAAATTGCGGACCTTGTGGTCAACGAAATACTGCTGGATATCACCCATCATGCGCAGCGCGAACTCGGTACTGAAGATGCAGGTGTTCTGCGCCTGGTCCTCCTTCAGGATGTCCGCCTGCACCGTGCCGCGCACAGTCGCCAGTGTCTCGGTCTTGATGCGGGCATAGGTATCCGCATCCACCAACTGGTCACCGGTCACGCCCAGCAAACCCAGGCCCAAGCCATTGTTGGTGGGCGGCAATTCGCCGTGATATTGCGGACGATCACGACCCTCGAAGAAGGCATCGATCTTGCGCCTGGCTTCTTCCCAACGCGCCGGGTCTTCCTTCAGGTATTTCTCCACCTGCTGGTCGACGGCGGTGTTCATGAACATCGCCAGGATCATCGGTGCCGGACCATTGATGGTCATCGACACGCTGGTGGTCGGGGCGCACAGATCGAAGCCGGAATACAGCTTCTTCATGTCATCCAGTGTGGGGATATTGACGCCGGAATTGCCGATCTTGCCGTAGATGTCCGGCCGTGGCGCCGGGTCTTCGCCATACAAGGTCACGCTGTCGAACGCGGTGGACAGGCGCGCGGCGGGCTGGCCCACGCTCAGGTAATGGAAGCGGCGGTTGGTGCGCTCCGGGGTGCCCTCGCCCGCGAACATGCGGATGGGATCCTCGCCGGTGCGGCGGTACGGATACACGCCACCGGTGTACGGATAACTGCCCGGCAGGTTTTCCTTGCCGAGGAAGGTCAGCAACTCGCCCCAGCTCTTGTAGGTGGGTGCGGCGATCTTGGGAATCTTCTGGTGACTGAGTGAGGTGCGGTAGTTGTCGCCCTCCACCGTCTTGCCGCGCACCAAGTATTGATAGTGCTCATCGGTGATCGACTTCAGCCGCTGCGGCCATTCGCGCAGCAGACGCAGGGATTCGCTGGACAGGGATTGCAGGGCATCGTTGTAACGCTGACGCAGCAACAGCAGGGAGCGATCCGGAACTGCCAGCCCTTCTCCCTCCGGGAGAAGGGAAGCGATCTCGTATAAGTCCAACGCTCTTGGCAGCTCCGGATCTTCCAGCTCGTGCAGGGCCTGCCAACAGGCCTGTGCACGGTCGGCAGCTTCTGCCTGCCTCACGATGGAAGCATTGATTCCGCGCCCCTGTTCGGCGATTTCGGCCAGATAGCGGACGCGGCTGCCGGGGATCAGCACGGTCGCGCGCGGCTCCTTCAAGCTGGTATCCAGCACGGGGGTGAAATCACAGCCCACGGGTCCGGCATTGCCCAGCTTGCCGCGCAGCAACCGGCACAGGTTGACGAACATCCAGCTGATGCCCGGATCATTGAACTGGCTGGCAATGGTGGGATAGACGGGAATCTCCTCGTCCTTCAACTGGAACGCGGCGCGATTGCGTTTCCACTGCTTGCGGATATCGCGCAGGGCGTCCTCGGCGCCGCGCCGGTCGTACTTGTTCAGCACGATCAGCTCGGCAAAATCGATCATGTCGATCTTTTCCAACTGGCTGGCCGCACCGTAGTCGCTGGTCATCACGTACAGCGGGAAATCGACCAGATCGACGATCTCCGAATCACTCTGACCGATACCCGCGGTTTCCACGATCACCAGATCGAAGCCCAGCGATTTCAGGAAGCCGATGCAGTCCTTCAACACCGCGTTGGTGGCCACGTTCTGCCGGCGCGTGGCCATCGAGCGCATGTACACGCGATGGCTGCGCAGCGAGTTCATGCGGATGCGGTCACCCAGCAAGGCACCGCCGCTGCGGCGCCGGGTGGGATCCACCGAAATCACCGCCATGTGCATCTGCGGGAAACTGGCCAGGAAACGATTGAGCAGTTCGTCGGTGACGCTGGACTTGCCGGCGCCACCAGTGCCGGTGATGCCGATGACCGGCGTGCGGCCACCCGCCAGTTGCCATTCCTTGCGCATGCGGGCGAGTTCGGCCTCGCCGAATGCACCATCCTCGATGGCGGAAAGCACCCGGCCCACGGCGATCTCGTCACCGATGCCCGGCACGGCCGTCGTGTCCTGTCCGGGTGATGTGGAGTGCAAACGCGCTGCATCTGCGCGGCGCACCACATCCTCGATCATCTCCACCAGCCCCATGTGCATGCCGTCGTTGGGGTGGTAGATGCGCTCCACGCCGTAGCCCTGCAGTTCGCGGATTTCCTCCGGCGTGATGGTGCCGCCGCCACCGCCGAAGACACGGATGTGGTCGGCACCATGCTCCTTCAGCATGTCCACCATGTACTTGAAGTACTCCACGTGGCCGCCCTGGTAGGAAGACAGCGCGATGGCATCGGCATCTTCCTGCAGGGCTGCGCGCACCACGTCCTCGACCGAACGGTTGTGGCCCAGGTGGATGACTTCGGCGCCTTGCGACTGGATCAGCCGGCGCATGATGTTGATGGCGGCGTCGTGGCCGTCGAACAGACTGGCCGCGGTGACGAAACGCAATGGCGTGGTATCGGCACGGGCGGCCGGAATATCGGAAATCCTGGTGTTCATGCGCGTCCTCTCCCACGGCATGCAATCGAAACGCGATTGTAGCGTCCGCCCGGCAATCTCCCGGTGAACCTGCGGACATACGGCAGCGGATGCGGCGGCACCTCGAGCAAGGGCCGGGGCAGCAACACCCGCCCCTGCCGATTGGATTAGACTGGCTGGGTGCGACGAGCTGGGCAGCAATCCGGGTGCGTCGCTTTTTGTTTTGAATCAAATGCTTGGGAAGTCCCTGCTACATCAGGCCAAGGCGTACGTCCGCGCAATCCGGAGCCGACGAAGATGTTCGAAACCCTGCAATCCTCCGGCCATGAACAGGTCGTTTTCTGCAACAACCCGGATCTCGGGCTGAAGGCGATCATTGCCATCCACAGCACCGTGCTGGGACCGGCGCTGGGCGGCGTACGCATGCGTACCTACGTCAAGGACGAGGATGCACTGACCGACGCGCTGCGGCTCAGCCGCACCATGACCTACAAGAACGCACTGGCCGGGCTCAACGTGGGCGGCGGCAAGGCGGTGGTCATCGGCGATCCAGTTGCGGACAAGAGCGAGGTGCTGTTCCGGGCCTTCGGCCGCAGCGTGGATGCACTCGGCGGACGCTACATCACCGCCGAAGACGTAGGCACCGATGTGAACGACATGGAGAACGTCTACCGCGAGACCGAATACGTGGTGGGCGTGCACCAGGTGCATGGCGGTTCCGGGGACCCTGCCCCGTTCACCGCCTATGGCGCCATGCAGGGCCTGATGGCGTCGCTGAACCGCAAGTTCGGCAACGAGGAAGTGGGCAAGTACACCTATGCGGTGCAAGGTCTGGGCCACATCGGCATGGAGTTCGTGAAGTTGCTGAAGGAGCGCGGTGCCAAGCTGTTCGTGGCCGACCTGAACCCGAAGCTGGTGGCACGCGCAGTGGAAGAGCACGGCGCCGAAGCGGTGGCCTGCAGTGACCTCCACGACCTGCCGGTGGACGTGTTCTGCCCCTGCGCCATGGAAGGTTCCATCAATCAGGAGAACCTGACTCGCCTCAAGGCCAAGGTAATTTGTGGCACCGCCAACAACCAGATGTCGCATGCCACCGGCGTGGAAGCCGCCAAACGCGGCATCCTGTACGCCCCGGACTATGCGGTGAATGCGGGCGGCGTGATGAACGTGTCACTGGAAATCGATGGCTACAACCGTGAACGTGCCATGCGCATGATGCGCACCATCTACCACACGGTGAACAACATCTTCGATCTGTCCGAACGCGAAGGCATCGCGCCCCAATACGCGGCGGACCGTATTGCCGAGGCGCGGATTGCCGCCATCGGCAAGCTCAAACTTCCATTGGGACGCGCCGTGCCGCGTTTCATGGGACACCTGCGCGGCGAGCACTGACCGCCACGTACCCATCAGGCCGGCATCAGGAAGGAGGAACCGGATGCGACCCTTTTCAATCAATGAATTCCCGCTGGGCGAAGAGCTCGATGCGTTGCGCGAAGCCGTGCGCCGCTTTGCTGATGCCGAAATCGCACCACGCGCCGACAAGATAGACCACGACAATGTGTTCCCGCAGGACCTGTGGCCGAAGCTGGGCGAACTGGGCCTGTTGGGAATGACCGTGCCCGGCGAACATGGCGGCAGCGAGATGGGCTACCTGGCCCATCTGGTGGCAATGGAAGAGATATCGCGCGCCTCCGGCTCGGTGGGCCTGAGCTATGGCGCGCACTCCAACCTGTGCGTGTCCAACCTGTACGTCAACGGCAACGAAGCGCAACGCGCGAAATACCTGCCGAAGCTGTGCAGCGGCGAATGGAAAGGCGCTCTGGCCATGAGTGAACCGGGTGCCGGTTCCGACGTGGTCGGCTCGATGAGCTGCCGCGCGGAACTCAAGGGCGATACCTGGATCGCCAACGGCAACAAGATGTGGATCACCAACGGCCCCGAGGCCGACGTGCTGGTGGTCTACATGCGCACCGCCGGCAAGGACGCGGGCAGCAAGTGCATGACCGCCTTCCTCGTCGAAAAGGGCATGAAGGGATTCTCGACCGCGCAGAAGCTGGACAAGCTGGGCATGCGTGGCAGCAACACCTGCGAGCTGGTGTTCGAGAACTGCGAGATTCCGCAGGAAAACGTGCTGGGTGAAGTGAACCAGGGCGTGCGTGTGTTGATGAGCGGTCTGAATACCGAACGCCTGGTATTGAGCGGCGGCCCCATCGGCCTGATGCAGGCCGCGCTGGACATCACCCTGCCCTATGTACGCGAACGCAAGCAATTCGACGCCGCCATCGGTACGTTCGGCCTGATGCAGGGCAAGATCGCCGACATGTACACCGCCCTGCAATCCAGCCGCGCCTTCGCCTACCAGGTCGCACGCAATTACGACGAAGGCAATGTCTCCCGCGCCGCCGCCGCCAGTTGTTTGCTGCACGCTTCCGAGTCCGCCGTACAGGTGACGCTGGAAGCCATCCAGTCACTTGGTGGCAACGGCTATATCAACGAATACCCCACCGGCCGCCTGCTGCGCGACGCCAAGCTTTACGCCATCGGCGCCGGCACCAACGAAATCCGCCGCATGCTCATAGGCCGCGAACTCTTCGAAGGCCGCGGCTGACCTTGCAGGAGCGGCCTTGGCCACTCCTGCAAGGTCCAGTTGAATAGGCTTAGAACCCGTAAGTGAACAGCGTACGCACGGCACGCATCGGCTCACGCGGTCCGAAGCGCTGGTCATAACCGAACGACAACCTGGCCTTTCGCGACAGGTGCATGTCGAAGCCCAGGCCAAACATGCCTCCGGATCCGGCGGTGTAACTGTCCGCCAGCGGCGACCAGGCTTCCACGCCGACGAAACTGGCCTCCTGCTCCATGCCGCTGGCATGCAGGACCTGCTGCCACTCCATGTATCCATGGGCGGCAAGCCTCAGTCCACCCGGGCGTGTCCATGCTTGTTCGGAGCGAAGTCCGGTGATGGCCTGGGTGCGTTCAGCCACGCTGTCCATGACACGCAGGCCAAAACCATGCGCGCCCGCTTCGGCAAAGCCGTCGCGCTGCACGCGCACGTGGCCTGCGCCCACATACGGCGTCAGTGATGCGGCCCTTGTGCCGAAGCGGTGTCCAACCTCCAGGTTGGTGGCCACGAACTCACCCGAGTATTCACTGGCAACGCCCTGGTACTGGCTACCCAACATCAACTGGCGGCGCATCTGCCGGTCATACCGCCCGAAGCCCATCTGTCCCAGTGCATACGTATCACCGCGCAGGGCACCCAGGTAGAACTGGCTCTGCGTTTGCCTGTCCTGGCTGAGGTCCAGGCTATTCCCTGCAGCATTGTCGGCACGGGTTTCGCCAAATGCATAACCGGCCACGCCGTGTTCGCCCAGCCGCAGGTCACTGCCCAACATCCAGCCATCCACATTGAAATCGGCCGCACTGTAGATGCCGTTGCCGGTACTCCCGAGGGACTGGAACCAGTCCCCGCCCTTGTTCGGCACGCCCACCAGTGCATCGAAACGGGACGACAACGCACGCCGGTTCATGTCGATGGCATCGAAGGTCATGGCATCGGCACGCGCATGCAATTCACCGGAAAGACTGCGCAAGGCCTGCGCCGCCTGTTCAAGACTGGCAGCTTGCTGCAAGGCACCCGCATTGCCGATGAAGCTGCCATCGATGCCGCCGGGCAGACCACCGGTCAATTGCCCGTCGATCGCCTGCATCGCATTCTCCATGCGCGTCGCCGACATCAGCGTGATGCCGGAAATCCCCATGCCCGCCACGGCATTGGCAACATTGATGCGATTGATGTTGAGGAAGACGTTGTTGGCGTCATATGCCAGCGCGGCATCCAGATAAACGCTTGGTGCCGAACGCAGCGTGGAGAAGGTACCGTTGACGCCTCCCGCGGCATTCAGCAGGGTCTCCCTCGCCGCGGTGGTGTAGCCACTCTTCACACCCAGGATGGACACCTGCCCGGCCAGCGTCGCCGTACCCTGGACGTTGAGCGGACTACCCAGCCACACGCCCAAATTGCCATTGGCCGATTGGGTGTAGCTGCCCGTAATCCTGGCCGGAGTGCTGGCGACGTTGCCGGAACGCCAGGTGAGGTCCGGCTGGGCCGAGGTGCTGAAGCACGG
>JBQGFJ010000048.1:0-3874 GCA_052040085.1 Pseudoxanthomonas sp. | reverse complement strand
TGCACGACGCCGTCACCCGCCCAACGCCCCCTTCCGGTCTCTGGTCCCGCAAGCTCACCCATGCCGTGGATGTCGGCGGGGTGATCGTGGGAGGAGGGCGTCCGGTGGTGGTGCAATCCATGACCAACACCGATACCGCCGACGTGGCTTCCAGCGCCAAGCAGGTAGCCGAGTTGTGGCGGGCTGGCTCCGAACTGGTGCGACTGACCGTGAACACGCCCGAGGCGGCTGCCGCGATTCCGCGCATTCGCGACCGACTGGGCATGATGGGCATCGACGTGCCGTTGATCGGCGACTTCCACTACAACGGCCATCAGTTGCTGGAGAAGGAACCCGCCTGTGCCGAGGCGCTGGGCAAGTACCGGATCAACCCGGGCAATGTCGGTTTCGGCAAGAAGAAGGACACCCAGTTTGCCCAGTTGATCGAATTCGCCATCCGTTATGGCAAGCCGGTGCGGATCGGAGCAAATTGGGGTTCGCTGGACCAGGCGCTGGCGGCGCAGTTGATGGACGAGAATTCGAAGCTGGATGATCCGCGCGATGCCGCGCACGTCCTGCGCGAAGCGCTCATTCGTTCGGCACTGGATTCCGCGCAGCGGGCGGTGGAAATCGGCTTGCCGCGCGAGCGCATCGTGTTGTCCGCCAAGGTCAGCGGTGTGCAGGAATTGATTGCGGTGTATCGCGACATGGCCCAGCGAAGCGACTTTGCCCTGCATCTGGGATTGACTGAAGCCGGTATCGGCAGCAAGGGTATCGTGGCGTCGTCCGCGGCACTGGCGGTGCTGTTGCAGGAAGGCATTGGCGACACCATCCGCATTTCGCTGACGCCGGAGCCGGGACAGTCGCGCACGCAAGAAGTGATCGTGGCGCAGGAGCTGTTGCAGACCACTGGCCAGCGTGCCTTCACGCCCATGGTCACCGCATGTCCGGGTTGTGGTCGCACGACTCCCGAATTTTTCCAGGAACTGGCCAAGGTGGTGCAGAACCACGTCCGCGCGAAGATGCCGGAGTGGCGCATCAGTCATCCGGGTGCAGAGAACATGACCCTCGCGGTGATGGGGTGCGTGGTCAACGGACCGGGGGAATCGCGCCAGGCCAACATCGGCATTTCATTGCCCGGTACCGGCGAGGCGCCGGCCGCACCGGTATTCGTGGATGGCGAGAAGAAAATCACCCTGCGTGGCGAGAACATCGCGCAGGATTTCATCGGCTTGATCGACGAATACGTGGAAACCCGTTATTCGCGCGCTTCCCGGTAAGCAGGGCGTCAGGCGAACCCAGCGCGCCGTTGATCCCCGAGGTCAGTCCGCACGAATATGCAGGCCGATTGACCCGGGCCGGTACTCACCAGGATGCCAGGGGTCATTCTTCCCTCAGGGTTTCCAGCATCCGCTGGTAATCCTTGCGGTATTGGTTTGCCAGCCCGGCTTTTCGCGTGCGGGAAAGGATCTTGCCTGATACCTGGAAGAACTTCTTCTCTTCCTCGCGCAAGTGGTGATGGACCTTTTCCGACAACTTGCGTGCATGGGCCATCCAGCCACGGCCATTGTGATCGCTGGCCTGCATTTTCTCCACCAATTCATCAAGCTCGTGGTGTTCGTGCAGCGCATGGCGTGAAACGTCCAGGCCCATGTCATCCATCAGGATGGGCGCATACAGGAAGCGCTCCTCGGCCGCGGCATGGGCGGCCAGCTCGATGCGAAGGTCGGTGCACAGCGTGATGCGGCGTTCGCTGTGGGCGGGTGACCTGAGCAGTTTCCGGCACAGGGAACGCTGGATGGCGTGGCTTTCACGCAAAGCGTCGTAGAGGGTTTGCGGCATGGCTGGCTCTCCTGTCGTGCTGCCGTAATCACGGATTTCCTGTGTGCGTCGTGATCAGGAGGGTGGCCCGGCCGATGTAAAGATGGCGTGAGGCGGTGCAATGCTTCGTCTGTAAGCTTTCGTCCGGCCTTCCTGATTGAGGGGCATGTCATGGATCTGAAAAGCGGTTATCCGTTCTGGGCAATCAAGAACGGCCTGATGCAGGCATTTCCTCCGTTGCGGGAAGACGCTCACTGCGATGTGGCCGTGGTGGGGGGCGGTATCACCGGTGCATTGATCGCCGATGAGCTGGCACGTCACGGGCACGATGTGGTGGTGCTGGAACAACGTGACATCGGCTGGGGCAGTACGGCAGCGAGTACGGCATTGCTGCAATACGAGATCGACACCCACATGGTCGACCTGGCGAAGAAGTACGGCGAAGACAATGCGGTACTGGCCTACCGGGCCTGTGCCGAGGCCATTCCAGCACTCGGGAAGCTCGCCAAAAGCCTGGGGGACGTTGATTTCGCCGCGATGAAGAGCCTGTATTTCGCCAGCAAATCTCGTCATCGCCAGGTTTTGATGGATGAGTTCCTGTTGCGAAAGCAACATGGTTTCGAGATGGAGTGGCTGGAGCCTGATGCGTTGCGGGAACGCTATGGCTTTGACGCGCCCGCAGGGATCCTGAGCCATCTTGCCGCCAGCGTGGATCCTTACCGGATGACCCATCGCCTGCTTGAAAGATTGCGGGCGAAGGGCGGGAGGATTTTCGACCGGACGCAGGTAGCCAGAATGGAATCCACCTCGAGATCCGTGAGTCTCTGGACAACCGATGGCCACAGGGTGAATGCCCGGCATGTGGTGATGGCGGCGGGTTACGCCAACGCGAAATGGCTGGACCGGCGCGTTGCCAGCAATCGCAGCAGCTATGCATTCGTCACCGATCCGATAACGGATGCCGAGCTGGGATCACTCAAGGACACGATGCTATGGGAGTCCGCGCGCCCCTATCTGTACATGCGGACTACCGGCGATGGCCGCTTGTTGGTGGGAGGGGCGGACGACACTATCGATGTACCGGCCCGTCGTGATGCCCGCGTCGAAAAGAAGGCGGAAAAGTTGATCAGGCAAGTGAAAGAGTTGTTTCCCCGGTTGGCACTTCGCCCGGCATTTTCATGGGCCGGCACGTTCGCCGAGACCAGGGATGGCCTGCCATTCTTTGGTGCCTGCAATCAATGCGGACATGGGCGACGGGTCCTGTTCGCGATGGCCTACGGTGGCAACGGGATTGCCTATTCCATGGTGGGAGCGGGATTGTTGCGCGCCCTGATCGAGCGCCGTGAACATCCACTGGCTTCGTTTTTTTCCTTCAGGCGGATTGGCGTGGAATGAGTGTTTGCAAGGTGCCCCCGCCGTGCAGGGAAATGCCCGCTTGATGTTCATTGCACAGGCACCGGAATCGCCGATTGACGAAAACATCACGATTCCGTGACGCCGTCTTGCCGGTTTTCCAACATCGCGTTGCCATCGATGAATCACGACCTACCGCGAACCATGGAATCAATGGAATTTCACGCGATGCCACGGTGCGGTTGGGGATGCTGCAGCCTCCATCACCCACAACAGGAGCATCCCGCATGAACATGAAGTCGAACAATCCCGTCAATCGTCTTGCGGCCACCATCGCGATGGTACTGGTCTCGGGTCTGCTGGCGGCACCGGTATTTGCATCCGCCCAGGATCACAAGGGCACGCATGCTCCCGCCAAAGTGGAGCAGGCCGGTGATTCGGAGCAGCCGGTGACCGATACCTGGATCACCACCAAGGTGAAAGCCGATT
Organism: Pseudoxanthomonas sp.; assembly: GCA_052040085.1. Taxonomy (GTDB): domain Bacteria; phylum Pseudomonadota; class Gammaproteobacteria; order Xanthomonadales; family Xanthomonadaceae; genus Pseudoxanthomonas_A. The sequence continues at coordinate 232 of JBQGFJ010000048.1, read as the reverse complement.
TGCTGACCACGTCCGATATCCCGGCCGCCGATATCAGCGTTGATACCGTCAATGGTGTGGTGGCGCTTTCCGGCACCGTGCAAAGCCGGGAGCAGGTGGACAAGGCCGTCGCCGTGACGAAGCAGATCAAGGGCGTGAAGAAAGTCGATTCCTCGAAGTTGCAGGTCTCGATTGCGGGTAACTGATTTTCCTGCTTGATTCCCCGCGGTTGCAATGCAGCGCGGGCGCCGAT
>JBQGFJ010000047.1:0-6518 GCA_052040085.1 Pseudoxanthomonas sp. | reverse complement strand
TGTTGGTGCCGTGAGGAAGAGCAAAGACATGAGCGATGACCGTACGTGCGTCCGTTGTAAAGCGATGACCGGACATGCGTCCGTTGTAAAGCGATTCCCGCCTGCGCGGGAATGACGAGCAAAGGCTTCCTCCCGGAAGGGAATGGCGGCTACTGGAATCCAATCCATCATTTCTGCCGCGCCTCGATAGCGTGTGGTTGAGGCAATGATGAGCGCGCCGCAGCGCGTCCGGATGGCGAACTACTGGACATCCAGTCCATCCACCTTCTGCCACCCCCGCGGCAACAATCCCCCACGGCTCGCACGCGCGCCCACATACTCACCCAGGTCCTTGAACGACAGGCTCATGGTGCGTGCGCCGGACTTCACCAGCAGGGTGCCGCCCTCAGGCACCACGGCAACCGCCACGACGTGCTCGGTGCCGCGCTTGGCCTTGGGAATGTCGATGATCTTGTTGCCTTTGCCCTTGTCGAGTTCCGGCAATTCGGACACCGGGAAGGCGAGCAGGTGACCGGCGCTGGTGACGGCGACGATGCGGTCGCCTTCCACGCTGCCCACGGTGACCGGCTGCAACACCTTGGCACCTTCCGACAGCGACAGCATCGCCTTGCCGGCTTTCTGGCGGCCGGTGAGGTTCTCGAAGCGGGTGACGAAGCCGTAGCCATGCGACGAGGACAGCACGTAGCGCGTGTCGTTGTCGCCGGTGGCCAGGGCCAGGAAGGAGGCGCCGGAGGCCGGCGAGAAACGGCCGGTCAAGGGCTCGCCGTTGCCGCGTGCCGAAGGCAAGGTGTGGGCAGGCGTTGAATAGCTGCGGCCTTCCGAATCCAGGAACGCGACTTGCTGGTTGCTGCGTCCGCGCACCGCCGCCAGCAAGCTGTCGCCATCGCGGTAGGACAGGCTGGCGGCATCCACGTCGTGGCCCTTGGCGGAACGGACCCAACCCTTCTCGCTGATCACCACGGTGACCGGTTCGCTGGCGACCAGTTCGGTTTCATCCAGTGCCTGTGCGGCTTCGCGTGCCACCAGCGGTGACAGGCGTGCGTCGCCGAATTTCTTCGCGTCGGCTTGCAGTTCGTCCTTGAGCAGTTTCTTCAGTTTTGTTCTGGATTCCAGCGTGGAAATCAGGCGGTCGCGCTCGCTGTCCAACTCGTCCTGTTCGCCGCGGATCTTCATTTCCTCCAGGCGGGCGAGTTGCTTCAGCTTGGTTTCGAGGATGTAGTCGGCCTGTTCCTCGCTCAATTCGAAGCGGGCCATCAACACGGCCTTGGGCTCGTCCTCGGTGCGGATGATGCGGATCACTTCGTCCAGGTTGAGGAAGGCGACGAGCAAGCCTTCCAACAGGTGCAGGCGGCGTTCCACCTTGTCCAGCCGGTGCTTGAGCCTGCGGGTCAGGTTGTCGGTGCGGAAACGCAGCCATTACGCCAACAGGACCTTGAGGTTCTTGACCTGCGGACGGCCATCCAGGCCAATGATGTTCAGGTTGACCCGGTAGCTTTTTTCCAGGTCGGTGGTGGCGAACAGGTGGCCCATCAGCTGTTCCGCATCCACCCGGTTGGAGCGTGGGATCAGCACGATGCGGGTGGGGTTGGCGTGGTCGGATTCGTCACGCAGGTCTTCCAGCCACGGCAGTTTCTTGGCGCGCATCTGTGCGGCGATCTGCTCGATCACCTTGGATGGCGACACCTGGTACGGCAGCGCGGTCACCACGATGTTCTGGTTTTCCTTCTGCCAGGTGGCACGTGCACGCACGCTGCCATTGCCGGTTTCATAGAGCGATCGCAGATCGGTGGCGGCTGTGATGATTTCGGCGGTGGTGGGGTAGTCCGGTCCGCGCACGTGTTCGCAGAGGTCGGCCACGCTCGCATCGGGATCATCCAGCAGGCGGATGCAGGCGCTGACCACTTCGTTGAGATTGTGCGGCGGCACGTCGGTGGCCATGCCCACGGCAATGCCGGTGGTGCCATTGAGCAACAGGTGCGGCAGGCGTGCCGGCAGCCAGCTGGGCTCTTCCAGGGTGCCGTCGAAATTGCCGGTCCAGTCCACCGTGCCCTGGCCGAGTTCACCAAGCAGCACTTCGGCGATCGGGGTCAGCTTGGATTCGGTGTAGCGCATGGCCGCGAACGACTTGGGATCATCGCTGGAACCGAAGTTGCCCTGGCCATCGATCAACGGGTAGCGATAGGAGAACGGCTGCGCCATCAACACCAGCGCTTCGTAGCAGGCACTGTCGCCATGCGGGTGGTATTTGCCGATCACGTCGCCCACGGTGCGCGCGGACTTCTTCGGTTTCGCGCCTGCGCCCAGGCCCAGTTCGCTCATGGAATAGATGATGCGGCGCTGCACCGGCTTCAGGCCATCGCCGATGAAGGGCAGTGCGCGGTCCAGGACCACGTACATGGAGTAGTCGAGGTAGGCGCGTTCGGCGTATTCGCGCAGCGGGATCTGCTCGAAGCCGTGGAAAGTGGGGCGGATGGTATCGGTCATCTGTATTTCCGTGGACGTTCTGTCGCCATTCTATGCGTGGCCTGTCGCGAGGATCGCGACTTGGGCCTATTCGCCGGGCTTGGCGGCGGAAGAGGGGGCTTCGGAGGACGCCTTCCTGGCGAGGACGGCTTCGCGGTGGGCAATGTAGGCGTTGGCGCCGAAGATGATGGTGGCGCCGATCAGGGTCCAGCGGTCGATGCTTTCATCGAACAGCCACCAGCCGAACGCGGCCACCAGCGGCAACTGCATGAAGCTGATGGGGGTCAGTGCGGAGACTTCGCCCAAGCTGAGCGCGCGCGTCCACAGCATGTGCCCGCCGGTCCCCAGGATACCGGTGGCAATCACCCAGACCCAGGTGATGCCTTGCGGCCATTGCCACACGCTGAGGGCCGGGAAGAACGTCAGCGGTACCCACAGCAGCACGGTGTAGATGACGATGCGGTCGGCGGGCTCGGTCCGCGACAGCAGCTTGATCTGGATCGCCACGATGCTGCTCAACACCGCGGCAAGGATGGCGACCATGGTGCCGGCGCTGAATTCGGCCGTGCCCGGGCGCACGATGATCAGCACGCCGATGAAGCCCAGGATCACTGCCGTCCAGCGGCGTGCGCGGACTTTTTCGTCCAGCATCGCGGCAGCGGCAATCGTCACGAACAATGGTGTCGAATAGGAAAGCGACACCGCCTGCGCCAATGGCAGGTGGCCAATGGCCCAGAATCCCGCCAGCATCGAACAGGCGCCCAGCAGGCAGCGGAACAGGTAACGCGGGAACTGGGCGGTCTTGAGGAAACCGGGACCATGCCGGAACAGCAAGGGCAGGGCGACCATCAGGCCGAAGAAATTGCGCAGGAACGCGATTTCGAAGGTATGCAGTGTTTCCGACGCCAGGCGGATGGCCACGACCATCATGCCGAACAGCGCGGTGCTGCCCAGCATCAACAGGGCGGCGCGGGTGGTCACGGGCGTGCTGGCCTTGCTCATGGTGACCAGTCGGCCCCCAGGATCACCGGTTCCGGTTCCAAGGCGATGCCGAAGCGTTGTTCGACCGAAGCGGCGATGCGTCTTGCCAGTGCAAGCAACTCGCTGCCGCTGGCATGGCCATGGTTGACCAACACCAGTGCATGCGCGGCCGACACGCCGGCATCGCCTTCGCGGAAACCCTTCCAGCCGCAGGCTTCGATCATCCAGGCCGCGGACAGCTTGGCGGTGTCCGGGTTGCCACTGGGGTACATCGGCAAGCCCGGATGCTGTTCCGTCAATGCCAGCGCCACGCTGCGTGCGGCCACCGGATTCTTGAAGAAACTGCCGGCATTGCCGATGACCGCCGGGTCCGGCAGCTTGCGCGTGCGGATGCGGATCACGGCTTCGGCCACGTCGCGCGGCGTGGGCGCGGTGATGTCCATGGCGGCAAGTTCTTCGCGGATGCCGGCATAGTCCAGACGCAGTTCATGCCGCCAAGGCAGGGCCAGTTCGATCGAGGTGACGATGTAACGCCCCGGGTGATGTTTGAATAGGCTGTCGCGATAACCGAAGCGGCAGTCCTGCCGGGTCAGGCGCACCGTGGCGCCGGTCTCCAGGTCGAAAGCGTCCACCGCATGCACGAATTCACCGGCTTCGGTGCCATAGGCGCCGATGTTCTGCACTGGCGCCGCACCGGCATTGCCGGGGATCAGCGCCAGGTTTTCCAGTCCGGCCAAGCCGCTCGACAGCGTCCACATCACCAGGCCATGCCAGGGCACGCCGGCTTCGGCACGGACAATGCCGTGGCTTTCGTGGCGTTCCAGCATGCGGATGCCGCGGCCGGTCATGGCGAGCAAAGGCGTGTCGATGTCGCCCGCCAGCAGCAGGTTGCTGCCACCGCCGATGACCAGCGGCCGGGGGCTTTCCGCCGAAAGCAGCGCCAATGCGGAAGGCAAGGATCCGGCATCGGCCACTTCCAGCCACCACCTTGCATTTGCGCGGACGCCGAAGGTGTTGCGCGTTTCCAGCGGCATGTTTTCCAACAGGCGGCAGGCAGTGCTCATACCGGCGGGACGACGCCTCCACTGGGGGCTTCGCGCCGGCGGCGGATGGCTTCGACGGATTCATTGATCAGTTCCGGGCCGCGGTAGACCAGGCCGGTGTAGCACTGCACCAGGGTGGCGCCAGCCACGGTCTTGGCTACCGCATCGGCGCCGGAAAGGATGCCGCCCACGCCGATCAGGGGAATGCTCTCCGGCAGGCGCGTGCGCAACCGGCGTAGGACCAGCGTGGCCTGTTCCTTGAGCGGCGCGCCGGAGAGGCCCCCGGTTTCGCCAGCCAGCGCGTGGCTCTGCACGCCCATCCGGGTGACGGTGGTATTGGTGGCAATGACGCCATCCACGGACAGATCGCTCAGTACGCGGGTCATGGCATCCATATCGGCATCGGAAAGATCCGGGGCTACCTTCACCAGCAGCGGCACGCGCTTGCCGTGCCGGGCGCCCAGTGCTTCCTGTGCATCGCGGAGGCTGCCGATCAGCTGTCGCAACGCCTGCTCTTCCTGCAGTTCACGCAGGCCGGCGGTATTGGGCGAAGAGATGTTGATGGTGATGTAGTCGGCCAGCGGATAGACGCGTTCCAGGCAGTGCAGGTAGTCCGAAGCCGCGTCTTCGTTGGGCGTGTCCTTGTTCTTGCCGATGTTGATGCCCAGCAGGCCGTGCTTGCGTTGTGCACGCTCCACGTTGCGCACCAGTGCATCCACGCCTTCGTTGTTGAAGCCCAGGCGATTGATGATGGCGTTGTGCTCCGGCAGGCGGAACATGCGCGGTTTCGCATTGCCGGCCTGCGGTCGCGGCGTGACCGTGCCCACTTCCACGAAGCCGAAGCCCAGCGCCAGCAAGGCATCGATATGCGCGCCGTTCTTGTCCAGGCCCGCGGCCAGTCCCACCGGATTGGGGAACGTGAGGCCGAAGGCGCGTGTCGGCAGCGGCTCGGGCCGCCGCGCCAGCAAGCGGCTGGTGCCGGTGCGCCAGGCCAGGTCAATGGATTTCAGGCCCAGCGTATGCGCACGCTCGGCATCCAGGCCAAACAGGAAGGGGCGGGCAACGTGGTACATCAATTACATGCTGTTGAAACCGAACCAGGCCAAGCCGCCCAGTACGAACACCACGAACAGGATGCCGATCAGCCACAACGCCAGCGATATCCAGCCCAGTATCAGGCCGGCGATGGCCAAGCCATCGCCTTCCATGCCTGCCGGGTTGCGGCGGATTTCCTTGCGTGCCATGTGGCCGGTGAACACCGCCACCAGGCTGCCGATGAACGGCAACAGCGTCCAGCCCAGGATGCCGAATACCAGGCTGACGATGGCCAGCGTGCTGGTCTGGCGGACGGTCGTGTTCATCGGGGTTTCCTTGGTTGTCTTTGACAGGGGTTACAGGTCGAACTTGATGCCCTGGGCCAGCGGCAGCGAATCCGAGTAGTTGATGGTGTTGGTCTGGCGGCGCATGTAGACCTTCCATGCATCCGAACCGGACTCACGGCCACCGCCGGTTTCCTTTTCGCCGCCGAATGCACCACCGATTTCGGCACCGCTGGTGCCGATGTTGACGTTGGCGATGCCGCAGTCGGAACCGGCAGCGGACAGGAACTGCTCGGCCGCCTTCAGGTTCTGGGTGAAGATGGACGAGGACAGGCCTTGCGGAACCGCGTTCTGCATGTCGATGGCTTCATCCAGCGTCTTGTACTTCATCACGTACAGGATGGGCGCGAAGGTTTCGTGCTGCACCACTTCGTCGGTGTTCTTCAGGCCGGTGACAATCGCCGGCAACACGAAGTTGCCCGGGCGGTCGATGGCGGTGCCGCCGGTTTCGACGGTGCCGCCGGTGGCCTTGGCTTTCTCGATCGAGGCCAGGAACTGCTGCACTGCATGCGGGCTGTTGAGCGGACCCATGAGGTTGGCGGCATCCAGCGGATCGCCGATCTTGCCTTCCACCTGCTTGTACGCCTTGATCAGCGTGGCGAGCACGGTGTCGTAGATGGATTCGTGCACGATCAGGCGGCGCGTGGTGGTG
>JBQGFJ010000046.1:0-8576 GCA_052040085.1 Pseudoxanthomonas sp. | reverse complement strand
GAGGACAGCACGCCCGAGCGCATGGTCGCGCGCGTCCTCGCGGTGATGGGCCTCGTGAGCGTCGGCTTCCTCACCTTCATCCTCTTCTCGTCGAATCCGTTCGAGCGCCTGCTGCCCGCCGCACCCGACGGCCGCGACCTGAATCCGCTGCTGCAGGACGTGGGCATGATCGTCCACCCGCCGATGCTCTACATGGGCTACGTCGGTTTCGTGGTGCCGTTCGCCTTCGCCATCGCGGCGTTGATCGATGGCCACGTGGATGCGCGCTGGCTGCGCTGGGCGCGGCCATGGACCAACGTGGCCTGGGCATTCCTGACCATCGGTATCGCCCTGGGCAGCTGGTGGGCGTACTACGAACTGGGCTGGGGTGGCTGGTGGTTCTGGGACCCGGTGGAAAACGCGAGCTTCATGCCGTGGCTGGTGGGTACTGCCCTGTTGCACTCGCAGGCGGTCACCGAGAAGCGCGGCAGCTTCCGTAGCTGGACCCTGCTGCTGGCCATCTCCGCATTCTCGCTGTCGCTGCTGGGCGCTTTCCTGGTGCGTTCTGGCGTGATCACCAGCGTGCATGCCTTTGCTTCCGATCCATCACGCGGCCTGTTCATCCTGGTGTTCCTGGCGCTGGTGATCGGCGGCTCGCTGCTGATGTACGCACTGCGCGTGCGCCAACTGGAAGACAGCACGCCGTTCGCCGCGTTCTCGCGCGAAACCCTGTTGCTGGCCAACAACGTGCTGCTGGTGTCGGCCAGCGGCATGATCCTGCTGGGCACGCTGTATCCGCTGATTGCCGATGCGCTGGACCTTGGCAAGATTTCGGTGGGTCCGCCCTACTTCGGCCTGCTGTTCCTGTTACTGATGGCCCCGCTGGTGCTGCTGCTGCCGTTCGGTCCGTTGACCCGCTGGCAGCGCGAACAACCCTCGCGTCCGCTGGCTATGCTGGCACCGTGGGCGGTGCTGGCGGTAGTACTTGGCGCAGGCGCGTTCTTCCTGGCACCGCAAGGTTCGTGGAAAGCCGCCGTAGGCGTGGCTGCCGCCGTGTGGGTGGGCGCAGGCACCCTGCGCTTCGTATGGACACGGATGAAGGCTACCGGGCGCCGTTTCACCCCTGAAATGTTGGGCATGGTGCTGGCGCACTTTGGCGTGGCCGTGTTCCTGATGGGCGCACTGCTGGTCGAAGCCCTCAACGTGCAGCGCGAAGTCCCGTTGAAGCCCGGCCAGACCCTGGAAGTGGGCCGCCATGCCTTCCGCTTCGAAAGCGTGGACCAGATCCAGGGACCCAACTATCTCGCCGACCGCGGCCACGTCACCGTGCTGCGCAATGGCAAGGAAATCACCCTGCTGCACCCGGAAAAGCGCGCCTATGCTTCCGGTGGCCAGGTGATGACCGAAGTGGGCCTGCTGCCCGGCGTGTTCGCCGATCTGTATGTAGCGCTGGGCGAATCCCTCGGCGACGATGCCTGGGCGGTGCGCGTGCACGTCAAGCCGTTCGTGCGCTGGGTCTGGTTCGGTGCCGGATTGATGGCGCTGGGCGGATTCGTCACCGCGGCCGACCGGCGCTTCCGTCGCCATTCCGAAAACAAGCCTGCAACCAAGGCTGGATGATGCCCACATGAGCACACCGGATCCCAAGCCCGGCCGGACCTCCACCGCGCCCTACATCTTCGCCGCCGTCATCGGCGGGCTGTTCTTCATCGGCCTGATGGCACTGCTGCTCTACGGCATCCGCCAGTCCGACCAGCCCAATCGCGAAGCCCTGCCCTCGCCGCTGATCGGCAAGGCCGCGCCGGCATTCGACCTGCCCGTCCTGCACGCGCCCGACATCCGCGTGACCCAGGCCGACCTGGCCGGCGAACCCTACGTGATGAACGTCTGGGGCAGTTGGTGCCCGGAGTGCCGCACCGAACACCCGGTGATCAGCCGCTTCGCGATGAGCAAGCGCGTGCGCTTCATCGGCTACAACCTGAAGGACGACCGCGACGAAGCCCTGCGCTGGCTGGAGCAGTACGGCAACCCCTACATGGTGGTGATTGCCGACGAAGACGGCCGCGCCGCCATCGACTGGGGCATCTACGGCGCACCCGAAACCTTCCTGGTCGATGCGAAAGGCATCATCCGCTGGAAGTACGTGGGCGCGGTGACCGACGAAATCATTGCCGAGCAACTGATCCCGGCACTGGAAGCTGCGGAAGCCGGACGATGACTCCCTCCCAACCACAGTCCTTTCCTTCGTCATTCCCGCGCAGGCGGGAATCGCTCCTCCAGCTCTTCCGCTTTCCGGGAAGCCACTTCAAAAACAGAAGCAGGAGCGATTCCCGCCTGCGCGGGAATGACGGAAGCCATTTGTCCATCCTGCGCGCCCTGCTGTTTGGTTTGTTGCTGCTGATATGCGCTGGCGCGTCAGCGCAAGTGAGCGATCCCACGCCGCTGCAGTTCACCGATGCCGCCGAGGAAGCCCGCTTCCATGACCTCGCCAGCCATTTGCGCTGCGTGATGTGCCAGAACCAGTCGCTGGCCGACTCCAACGCCCAGGTCGCACAGGACCTGCGGCGCGAAGTGCTGCACATGATCCAGCAAGGCAAGTCCGACGCCGAGATCAAGCGCTTCCTGGTGGAGCGCTATGGCGAATTCGTGCTGTACAAGCCGGAGCTGCAACCGGGCACGTGGCTGCTGTGGTTCGGCCCGGCGCTGTTGTTGCTGGGCGGCGGCCTGGTGGTGTTCCGCATCGTGCGCAAGCGCAGCCGCACCGATGTCGCGCTGCCCCCCGAAGACCAGGAGTGGTGATGGCGCTTTTCATTGCATTGTCCTGCGTACTCGCGCTGGCGGTCCTCGTCGGCGTGCTGCTGCCGCTGTGGCGCCAATCACGCCGCGGCGCGGTTGCACTTGGCGCCGTGCTGGTGGCGATGACCTTCGCCCTGTACCGGATGATCGGCACGCCCGCCGGTCTGGAACAAGCCACCGCCTCTACTCCCGCCACGCTGGATGAAGCCCTGCAACGGCTGGAAGCGGAACTGGAGCGCAACCCGAATGCCGCCGAGGGCTGGTTGCTGCTGGCCCGTTCCTACGCCAGCCAGGAGCGTTATCCCGAAGCCCGCGACGCCATGACCCGGCTGTTGCAGTTGGAGCAGGAGAACCCCGATCTGCTGGTGGAAGCCGCACAGGTCCGCGCCATGGCCGATCCGGAAAAGCTCATGGACGACGAAGCCGTCGCCCTGCTGCAAAAAGCCCTGTCGATCGCCCCGAACCACCAGCGCGCCCACTGGTACCTGGGTATCGCGCAGCGCCAGCGCGGCCAGCACGCCGAAGCCGCCGCCACCTGGGAAGCCATCCTGCCGCAGGTGGACGAACGCACTGCCGCCGCATTGCACGAACAGATCAATCAGGCGCGCACCGCCGCCGGCCTGCCCTTGCTGACGGAAACCCCGGTTGCCGAACAAGCCGCACCTGTCGCCACCGCAAACACCCTGCTCACGATCAACGTGGAACTGGACCCGGCACTGCAAGCCGGACTCGCCGATGGCGACACCCTGTTCGTGTTCGCCCGGCAGCTCGAAGGCCCGCCCATGCCCGTCGCCGCCAAGCGCCTGCCCGCCAGCGGCTTCCCGCTAAGCGTGCAACTCAGCGATGACGACAGTCCCATGCCCACCCTGAAACTTTCGCAGCTGGAACAGGTGCAACTGGTGGCGCGGATTTCACGTTCCGGCAGTGCCAGCGCCCAGAGCGGCGACTTGCAGGCCAGCCCCGTCATTGCACAACCGGGCAGCGGCGACACCTACGTGCTGCGCATCGACCAACGCGTGCCATGAAGACGCCCCGCTTGCAGGCCTTCGGTATCCAGCCACCGCGCTGGTCCATGGCCCGGGGCATCTGAACCATGCAGGGCCTGCTGCTGGTCGGCCTTGGCGGCTTCATTGGCTCCATTGCCCGTTACCTGCTGGGCCACTGGATCGTGCAAGCCTCCGCCGTGCAGAAATTCCCGCTGGGTACCTTCGTCGTCAACCTGACCGGTTGCCTGATCATCGGCATCCTCGCCGGCCTCTCGGAAAAACACGGCGTGATTGGCCCCAACGCACGCCTGTTCCTGTTCACCGGATTGCTGGGCGGATTCACCACGTTCTCCGCCTTCGGCCTGGAAACGATGACGCTGTTGCGGCGCGATGAACTGCTGCTCGCCGCCCTGTATGTCACCGGCAGCGTGATGCTGGGCCTGCTGGCGGTATGGCTGGGCATGAAAGGCGTCAGCCTGCTTCCCGGCAAACAGTGAACCGCACGCCGCTCTGCGAGGAGCGGATGGCGAATACCACGCAGACGCTACACTCTTGCCCATGACCGAATTCATCCCGCCCGGCACCCGCTTCCACGACCTGCCTTCCCCTTTCCCGATGAAGCGCGGCGGCGAGTTGCATGGCGCCCGCATTGCCTACGAGACCTGGGGTGAATTGAACGCGGCGCGTGACAACGCGGTGCTCATCGTCACCGGGCTATCACCCGACGCGCACGCCGCCAGCCATGACGGCAATCCGGAACCCGGCTGGTGGGAAGCCATGCTTGGTCCCGGCAAGTACATCGATACCCGGCGCTGGTTCGTGGTCTGCGTCAATTCACTCGGCAGTTGCAAAGGCTCCACCGGACCAGCGTCGATCAATCCGGCGACCGGCGACTTGTATCGGCTGGACTTCCCGGAACTCTCGGTGGAAGACGGTGCCGATGCCGCGCGCGACGTGATCCGTGGACTCGGCATCGAAAAACTCGCCTGCGTGATCGGCAATTCGATGGGCGGCATGACCGCACTCGCCTTCCTGCTGCGGCATCCCGGCGTGGCGCGTTCGCACATCAACATTTCCGGCAGCGCACAGGCCTTGCCGTTCTCCATCGCCGTGCGCTCGCTGCAACGCGAAGCCATCCGGCTGGACCCGAACTGGAACAACGGCCACTACGACGAAGCCACGTATCCGGAATCCGGCATGCGCATGGCACGCAAGCTGGGCGTCATCACCTATCGCTCGGCATTGGAATGGGATGGCCGCTTCGGCCGCGTGCGCCTGGAATCGGATCCGGACGAGGAACCCTTCGGCCTGGAATTCCAGGTGGAAAGTTACCTGGAAGGCCACGCACGCCGCTTCGTGCGCCGCTTCGATCCCAATTGCTATCTGTACCTCAGCCGTTCCATGGACTGGTTCGACATCGGCGAATACGCCGGTGGCGATGTGATGCGCGGGCTATCGGGATTGCGCATCGACAAGGCGATGGCCATCGGCGCGAGCACGGACATCCTGTTCCCGCTGCAACAACAGGAGCAGATTGCCGAGGGCTTGCGTGCGAGCGGCGCGCAAACCGAATTCGTGCCGCTGGACTCCCCGCAGGGACACGATGCTTTCCTGGTGGATATGGATCATTTCGGTCCGCCCGTCGCGCGCTTCTTGCAGTCGCTGTAACCACAGGAACTGCGGAAAACACACGCCACTGTGCGCCAAAGCCTTGTCTGGCAAGGCTTCCGAAGTTTTAACGGACCGCCCCTAGAATGGGGCCATCGCAATACGAACACTGCCTATGCCCTTGGAATTCCCCGGCCGGGACCTGTTGATCTCCACCATCGACGATGCCGTTGCACTAGGTGACAGCACCGCCGTCGTGAACCGGCTGTGCGAAGCCTTCCAGCGCATGATCCGCCAGGGCGACGTGCTGTTGCCGCCCGCCTTGCTGGCCCCGGTGGCGGACCACTACGCGCGTCGCGAGTTGTACACCAGCGCGGAGCACGGCTATAGCGTCATCGCCATGGTCTGGGGACCCGGACAGGGCACGCCGCTGCATGACCATTCCGGATTGTGGTGTGCGGAAGGCATTTGGCAGGGCCAGCTCAAGGTGACGCTATACGCCCTCGCCGCCCAGGACGGCGACCGCTACCGCCTGCTGGCCGAGCCTCCCGTGGTGGAAGACACCGGCTCCACCGGCTACCTGATCCCGCCCCACGAGTACCACGTGATCGAGAACCCCAGCCCGGACAAGGTGGCGGTCTCCCTGCACGTCTACGGCAGCCACATGGACCGTTGCAGCATCTTCCTGCCGGAAGACGGCGGTGATGGCTGGTACCGCCGCAGCGAGCGCCTGCTGGACACCGACGCCCTGGACCAGCCCTGATCCACGATCTTGGCAGCCCCCTGTCGGGAGACCCGGCAACTCGGCTATACTTCCCGGCCTTGCCGAAGTGGCGGAATGGTAGACGCAGCGGACTCAAAATCCGCCGCCTTTAAAAGCGTGTGGGTTCGAGTCCCACCTTCGGCACCAAAAAACAAAGGGTCAAGCCTCGCGGCTTGGCCCTTTTGTTTTGTCTGTACTACCTGTAGCCCGTAGGCAGCGCTACAACCTGTCGCTCATAGTGCCGATGGTTCACGTTGTCGCCGCACGCATAACAGCGCCGATAAGCCCCACCCATACGTGCATGCCCGACACGCTCGTGCCCCAGCGGGCCGCCGCAACGTGGACAATCGAATCCTTGGCCGCGCTGCCACTGCACCAGCCAAAACGTGGCCGTCAGGGCCAACGCTGGCACCCAGCGTCCGACCACGACGAACCCGACCAGCAACGGGCTTGCCTGCCACTGCGAAAGCACGGCCACCGACACCACAGCCACCAGCAGCGCGAACACAGCGGGGCCGTGGGCCCTGTCCGGTGCAAACTGGCAGGCGGCAACTCTTCGCTTACGGCTTGAATACGAACGTCGGCTGCGCGTGCACCCTGAGCAACTCGTAAATCGTCATCGTCTTAATGTTGCCAATCTTCAGTGCAGCATCGGGAATAGGTACTTCTTTCCTCTTGTCGGGCTGCGACAACTCTTGAGTCACCACGATATGCCCGTGCGCGCGGGCGTAGGCGAGCAAGAACGCATCAGCACGTTTCGCTTCAGCAAAACGGGGCAACGCCGCTGGCTGATAGTGCTTGTCACCAGCAGCCCACGTCATGCAGTGAGCGTACTGCTTCATCACAGCAGCATCGCCAACATCTTCCAAGAAAAAGCCGTCGGGCATATCTTCAGCCCACTTCCTGGCTTCGTCGCCCTTCTTTCCAGCAAGCAATTCCGAACGAACTTTGCCGATGCTGTAGACCATGCCCTTGTCGAAACCTTCATGCACCCAATCCCAAAACCCTTCGCAAAAGGAGAAGTGGTAATGAAAGTTCTTGCCTTGGATGAAAACGTTCGAATCGATGATGTACTTGTTAGCCATTCTCGGCCCGCCCCTTAGCCAAAGCCACAACCGTATCTGGCTTGACGTTCAATAGACTCGCAGCGTCACGCAGCAACGTTTGACCACTCATCGCGCTCGCCACAATTGTTCGCGTGAACTTCTTGCTATTTCGGATCGGAATGGTCATAAGGGCAGTCGGCTTGCCGTTGGACTTTACCTTTTTTGTATTTGCTGCAACTTCGTCGTAGAACGCTTGATCGACAAGGTTGCTATCTAACGCACGACGCGCAATGACTAATTTGCTCACACGGAAATACTTAGCGAGCCTGTCCACATCTTGCGGGCCACCCCAACGCTCCAAGAAAGCGTCGATTGGAACCAAAAAATTGGCGGCGACGCGATTGCATAGGCGCTCTGTCGGATTTCCGAATCGACTTGGCGTAACGTCCGAAACTCCCGTTATGCCAAGCCAGATGTGCGCCAGTTCGTGAACAAGCGTAAAGACCGCCGCAACCTCAGCATCTCGACCATTAACGAACACAAGCGGGACCAATTTGTGCGCGACAGCAAAGCCTCTGAATTCTTTTTCGGAGATCGGGCGTCGCGTATTGGACTTGACATAACTCGTCTTAAAGACCAGCACACCCTTAGCTTCCGCCTTAGCACTAAGCGCAGAAAAATATGTGGCAGCGTCAGGACTTTTTCGACGATCATCGTCGGTTATCCCAAGCTCGCGGCGCATATCAGCCACGATGTCATCTGCATTTCGGCGAGCGTCATTCGCAAACCTCCCAACAAAGGGAAGTTCTGCTGCACCAGCTTCTGTTAGATACTCGATCAGCCAACTCTGCTTGGCCAGCACATCCTCAAGCGTCTCGTAAAAATCCCCACTTAAAGGTTGGGCTTCTTGAATCTGCCGCAGGTCCGGAATATTAGGGCGTGCGAATTCAGGCGGCTCAGAGAGAAACAAGTAACCGAATGGAATGTGCGCGGCCTTCGCCAGCTTTTCGGCTTGCGGCACGGTTAGAAGCCCTTCTGTGATGCGCTCCCTATCCTTCTCACGCTTGGCTACGTTCTCGGCAAAAGAATGCAAGGTCTGGCCCGCCTTTTCAGCAGCCCAGTCGAGCACATCGCGGGAAAACTCCAGCGCTTCCACGTTTGCCAGCCCATCGCCCCGTATGAAACGGCTCATTAGACCATACCAGATCGCATGGCGTGAGACTGAGCCTTAACGCGCCCACTCGACCTGCACGGCGTCCACAGGGTCCGGCCGGGATAGGCCAAATACGGCTAACGCCAACGCGAGAACAAAATCGTCGTGCGCCCCTCGCGGGCGTTAAACGTGGCTTTGCCCATCTCGGCAAAGCGCGCGCTGAAGTCCTGTGATTTCCAGGCCAG
>JBQGFJ010000045.1:0-2347 GCA_052040085.1 Pseudoxanthomonas sp. | reverse complement strand
GAAGTCCTCAGCCAGGACGTCCAGGACCCGGAAACCGGCGAGTGGTGGATACGCTCGGCGATATTGAATGTCTCCAATGTCACCTCCCACCCCGGCAAGACCCTGGTCGGCTGCACCTACAGCATCGACCCGCTGGAAGAGGAAGAAACCGAGGCAGCCGCCCCCTCCGGCTGAACGGCTGCAGCCGGCCCGCACATCCTGCTAGACTGCCGCCGTCGCCCTGCGCATGGGCGCCCACTTACACGAGATGTCCGAAGACGACAGTACCCCCGCGCCGGAACCTTCCGAGAAACCTTCGGAAAAACGGCGCTCCTGGCTGGATCGCATCAGTTCCGCGTTCTCCGGCGAACCCGATACCCGCGACGATCTGGTCGAGCTGCTCCGTGATGCCCAGGCCGATGGCCTGATTGGCCAGGACACGCTCAGGATCATGGAAGGCTCCATCGCCATTTCCGAACTCAGTGTCGGCGACGTGATGGTGCCCCGCTCGCAAATGGTCTCCCTGCCCGTCGGCGGCAACTTCCTTGAGCTCATGCACGAAGTGGTGGAGTCGGGTCACTCCCGCTTCCCGGTGCATGGCGACAACAAGGACGAAATCCTCGGCATCCTGCTGGCCAAGGACCTGCTGCGCGGCGTGGTGGCCGACAACGGCCCCGGCAGCATCCGCGAACTGTTGCGTCCGGCGGTGCTGATCCCCGAATCCAAGAAGCTCAACCTGCTGCTCAAGGAATTCCGCCTGTCGCGCAACCACATGGCCATCGTGGTGGACGAATACGGCGGCGTGGCCGGGTTGGTCACCATCGAGGACGTGCTGGAGGAAATCGTCGGCGAGATCGATGACGAACACGACGAAGCCGAGGATGGCAGCGCACTGATCGCCGCACAGGCCGATGGTCAGTACGTGGTGGATGCGTTGACGCCGATCACCGACTTCAACGAACGCTTCGGCAGCGATTTCTCGGACGACGAATACGACACCATCGGCGGCTTCATCACGGCGGCCATTGGCCACCTGCCGGAGACCGACGAGGAACTCGCGCTGGGCCGCTTCGTGTTCCGGGTGGCGCGGGCCGATGCACGGCGCGTGCATGCCCTGCATGTCAGCGTACTTGCAGAATCCTGATCCGTGTTGATGCGGGCCGCCTTGCTTCTGTTGCTGTGGCTGCTGGCCGCCACGACGGTGTGGGCGGACGATATCCCCGCACCCGACGCGCCACGCATTGGCGTGGCCACCATGCAGCCGGGCGAAATCTTCTTCGAGCGCTTCGGCCACAACGCCATCATCGTGATGGACCCGGCCACGCAACGCGCCACGTCGTACAACTTCGGCTATTTCGATCCGGAAGAGCCTGATTTCCTGACCCGTTTCATCCGTGGCGACATGCGCTACTCGCTGGTCGCACTGCCGGTGGAAATCGACCTGTACCAGTACCAGCAAAGTGGCCGCGGCGTGGACATCCAGTGGCTGGACCTGAGCGCGGAACAGGCACACGCCGTCGCCAGCATCCTCGCCGAGCGCGCCAAGCCCGAGAACGCGCGTTACCGCTACGACTATTTCACTGCCAATTGTTCCACCCAGGTCCGCGACGTCCTCGACGAAGCCATGGGCGGCGCATTGAAACCCCAGTTGTCCGCACGCTCGCGCGGCAACACGCTGCGCAGTGAAGCCGTGCGGCTGGCTTCGCCGGCACCGTGGATGTGGCTCGGTTTCGACCTGGGCCTGGGACCGGGTGCCGATCGCCCGATGTCACGCTGGGAGGAGGCTTACGTGCCCATGCGCCTGGCCGAAAGCCTGCGCGAAGCCCGCAACACTGCCGGACAACCCCTGGTGCAATCCGAACAAGCCGTCCTGCCGCACCGGATCGCGCCGGAACCCGCCGACGCCCCCCGCTCCTGGTGGCCTTGGCTGGTAGCAGGCCTGTTGGTGGCTATCGCCATCATCGGCAGCGCACGCCGCCATCCACGCGTCGCCGCGTCCTTTGGCACGCTGTTCTGGCTGCTGTGCGGACTGGGTGGCGCGCTGTTGCTGTTCCTGTGGGGTTTCACCGACCACCAGGCAGCCTGGGCCAACTACAACCTGCTGTTGTTGAATCCCTTGTGCCTGCTGTTGCTGCCCGGTGCCGTGATGTTGTTGCGCAGGCGGCAACCCGGCAAGTGGTTCGGCTGGCTGTTGCTGGCCATTGCCCTGTGCGCCCTGTTGATGTGGTTCATCCATTGGCTGTCGCCCAGCCTGCAATTCAACCAGGCATGGATTGCACTGCTGCTGCCCATCCATTGCGCTTTTGCATACGTATTCGGTCCCCGGAACGGGTTGTCGCCACCGCGCCCCTGACCCACGATGCGGCCT
>JBQGFJ010000044.1:0-3656 GCA_052040085.1 Pseudoxanthomonas sp. | reverse complement strand
GGAGCCCGTCCAGGACGAAGCCCGGCTGCTGGCCCTGAAGCAGGCACAGGCCCGCGCCGAGACCTACGCCAATGCACTGGGCCTGCGCGTCCGTCGCATCGTCAGCATCAGCGAGGGCGGCAGCGGCGTCTTCCGCCCGGTACCGATGATGGCCATGGCCTCGCGCGGCAAGGCGGAAATGGATACCCCGATCCTGCCGGGCGAAACCACGCTCTCGGTAGGTTTGGACGTGGTGTTCGAACTGGGCAAGTGAGTCCACGAACCTGCAGCAGGGACAACGGCGCCAACAGGCGCCGTTGTTGTTTGTAGACCTGGACTTCGCCGTGAAGTCGGTCCACCCCACTTGCACGTACCCGACACAAGCGTAGAGTCCTGTACTGCGGTGCGGCGTTTCATCAACCCCCTTTGCCGCAGCCGTGCGTTGTTCCGTTCACAGTCCTGCTGATGGAGGTGGATCATGGTTCGCGCACTATCCTTCCGTACGTCCGATCGTCCCGACAGCGCCCGCGTGATGGCCATGGCCACCGCCATCCTGCTGCATGTATTGGCGCTGTTGCTGCTGCTGATCCCGATGACCCAATACCGGCAAGATGGCCCTGTTGCCGAGCCACGCACCGTCCCCTGGGTGCAGAAAGTGGTGATGTTGCCGCCTCCCGCACCTCCACAAGTCGTTCCGGTGGTGCAGCCGATGATCACACCCGCACCACAAAGAACACTGCCCAGCAAGGTTCCGCAGATCACGGCGCCGGTCATCGACAGCGTCCCTGCCGACCACGCCCTGCCGGCCACCGACACCACTGCCACAGCAGAGGACGGCGGGGATGTGAAGCCAGGCATTGGCACTCCCCTAAGCGTCTCCAGTCTGGCTTATGTCCGTGCCCCCGCACCGCTGTACCCGCGCGATGCCTTGCGTACCGGCACCCAGGGCACCGTGCTACTGAAAGTACTGGTGGACACGGATGGCTCGCCGCTTGAAGTGACCCTGGAAAAGAGCAGCGGCAACCGCTCACTGGATCGCGAAGCGATCAAACATGTACGGCAACATTGGCGCTTCCAGCCAGCGATGCAGGACGGACAGCGGGTCCGCGCCTACGGACTGGTACCGATCGTCTTCAGTCTTCAATGAGTACACCGCCCGGTCTGCCACCACGGAGCCCGGGCGGAGATTCAGGCGCGATGGTAGGGATGATTGGCCAGCATCGCCGCCGCACGATAGAGCTGCTCCGCCACCAGCAGGCGGGCCAGCATGTGCGGCAAGGTCAACGGTCCCAGTGACCAGGTTTCATGTGCGCCGGCCAGCACGTCCGGCGCATGTCCTTCCGGCCCACCAATCAGGAAGGCAAGGTCACGCCCCTGTCCGCGCCAATGCTCCAGCCGCTGTGCCAGCTGCTCGGACGAATAAGGTTTGCCGGTGACTTCCAGCGCCACCACATGTGCATTGCGAGGCAAAGCGGCCAACACACGCTTGCCTTCGTCCTCGATGGCACGCTGGGCATCACGCCCCTTGCCACGCAGGCCCGGCTCCACTTCCACCAGCTCCAAGGGCAGCCAGTGCGAAAGACGCTTGCGATATTCGGCGAATCCTTCCGCTACCCAGGATGGCGCACGTTCCCCGGTGGCGATCAGTCGCGCTTTCATATTAAAGGCTAGAAGTGAGTGGAGAGGAGTGAGGAGTGAGTGAAAGCAAAAGCGGGCTTCCTTCGCTCACTTCTCACTCCTCGGCACTCACTCCTGCCCTTCCGGCACCTGGTCACCCACTGTCCACAGGCGTTCCAGGGCATAGAACTCACGCACGCGCGGCAGCATGACGTGGACGATGACATCGCCGAGATCGACCAGCACCCATTCGGCTTCGCGTTCGCCTTCCACGCCCAGCGGCATCAGGTCCAGCTTCTTGACGTGCCTGACCACTTCGTCGGCAATCGATTTGACGTGGCGGGTGGAGGTACCGGAGACGATGACCAGGTAATCCGCGACGCTGGATTTCCCGCGCACATCGATTTCAACCACGTCCTTGGCCTTCAGTTCCTCGACGGCGGCCTGCACGCTGGCGAGCAATGCTTCTACCGGCGGCGGCGGACTGGGAAGGCGCGTCTTGATGATTTTTGCTTGATTGGACAAAGGATGCAGGGCTCCTGGAACGAGTGGGGATTATACCGGACCGGATTCGCCGGACCGGGCATACAGCGCGTGATCGTCGATATAGCCTGCCACCGGTTCCGGAACCAGATCCCGCCACGGCTGGCCACTGGCGATCCGCCGCCGCACCTCCGTTGCCGATTCCGGCTGCAAGGGCTGGTGGAGCCTGAACAGCTTGCCAGCCGGGCATGCGGACAACACCGTCGGATCGGCTACCCAACGCCCTGCCAATGCCTCGGCCAGACCGGGCGCAAGATCGCGGTCCAGTGAAATCCCGGGCCTTTCCGCCACCACGAAGTGGGCCAGCCCGAACAAGGCGTCCCACTCGCGCCAGCTGGGCAATGACACGAAGCTGTCGGCCCCGATCAACCAGGCCAACGGCTGTTGCCCGCCATATTCCCGGCGCAATTCACGCAGGGTATCCACGCTGTACGAACGGCTTCCGGGCACCCTTCCGGCCCGCACCAGCTCGCGGCGGTCCACCTGAAACCCGGGTTCGGCATCCGCAATGCTGTCCAGCATCCCGGCGCGATGCACTGAATTGGCACCCGGAGGCGGGCGATGCGGCGGGTCCGCCGATGGCAGCAGATGGACAGGCACCTGCAACTCATCACGTGCCGAGCGCGCAATGGCCAGATGGCCATTGTGAAAAGGATCGAATGTGCCCCCATAGAACAGCAGCAGGGGCAAGGACACCGGTATTGCGCTGCTCATGCCCGCAGCAGGCGCACCGCGCGGGATTCGGCCACCGCCAGCATCAGCCGCTCCAGCGCGAGCCAGGCATCGCCGGCAGCGCGCCCCTTGGCAATCTTGTCGATACGCGAGGTTTCCGCCACGAAGCGCTCCCAACGGGCGGGCGTCGCATGTCGTTGCAGCGCACGCTTGAACGGTGCCTGCTTGGATTCCCAGATGCCCTGGCGTTTCATTTCGGCCATCAGGTTGTCGCCGCGGGCCTGGGCCTGGGCAAGCGCCGAGGTGCGCAACAGTTCCTTTGCCACCATGGGCATCAGCCCGGCCACCTGTTCGCCCTCGGCACGCAGGCCTGCCAGCATGCGCGATACCTGGACCGGCTGGCCCGCCAGCATGCTGTCGGTGAGACGGAATACGTCGTAACGCGCCGCATCGGCCACCAGCGACTCCATCGCGCCGGCATCCAGTGTTTCCCCGTCGGCCAGCAGCGCCAGCTTGTCGATTTCCTGTGCGGCGGCCAGCAGGTTGCCTTCCACCCGCTCGGCCAACCGCTGCACCGCGGCAGGGTCGGCACGCAGGCCCTTGCCACGCAGGCGGCGCTCGATCCAGTCCGGCAGTTCGTGGGGCTTGATCGCCCAGGCCACCGACAGCACGCCGATGCGGTTGACTGCCTCGGCCCACTTGCCCTGGTGGGCCTTGCTCCATTCGTTGGCGCTGATCATCAGCACCACGTCCGGCGCCGGGTTGGCGCAGAACTGGCTGATCACCTCGGCCCCGTCCTTGCCCGGCTTGCCGCTGGGCAGGCGCACCTCGACCAGGCGGCGGGC
>JBQGFJ010000043.1:0-4650 GCA_052040085.1 Pseudoxanthomonas sp. | reverse complement strand
TCTACCAGGAGGGTGCCTCGCGCCTGTTCCCGGATGCGTGGGAGCACTACATCGCGGCGATTCCGGAGGCCGAGCGCGGTGATCTGGTCACCGCGTTCCACAAGCGCCTGACCAGCGATGACGAGGCCACGCGGTTGGCGGCGGCACGCGCATGGAGCGTGTGGGAAGGCGCTACCTCGTTCCTGCACGTGGACCAGGACTTCTTGACCGATCACGAGGATGCCCATTTCGCGTTGGCATTCGCGCGCATCGAGAACCACTACTTCGTCAACAAGGGCTTCTTCGAAGTCGATGACCAATTGCTGCGCGACGTGCACCGCATCGCCCATATCCCCGGCGTGATCGTGCATGGCCGCTATGACGTGGTCTGCCCGGTGCAGAACGCATGGGACCTGCACAAGGCGTGGCCGAAGGCGGACCTGGTCATCACCCCGGCCTCGGGGCATTCCGCGTTCGAAGCCGAGAACACCGATGCCCTGGTACGGGCAACGGATTCGTTCGTGTGAATGATGCAGGTCCCACGATTCTCGGACAGCAGTCCGGGAGTCGACGTGGGGCGATCAACGTTTGCGCGCCATGAGAGACATGGTTGCAAGTGCCTGGACAGTTGCGTTTGGGTCGCTGGAGGTAGTCAATACGAACAGCAGCTCGCTGTCGTCTTCCGGCCGGAACCATGCGTAGGCAAGCGTGGATGTGTGCTTGCTGTTGGGAGTGGACGGCAGGGTGCGTGGTTCCGCGAGTAGCGGTGGATGGGTCGTCGATACGAGTGGAACGAAGGCGGCCTTGGTGATGTCAGGATCCGCATGCTGGGCGAAGACAGCGCAAGTGCCGTCTTCTCGCAACGACACTACGAAGCGTCCTTCTTCAGTCATGAGGATCCATGCTGATCCTCCGGTGCCCGCAAGGAAGAACGAGGCATTTTCCACTGGTACTTCCTGTCCCCCAAGAGTGGCTACCGTGGCCTGCAAGGCATCCCGTGCGTAGTAGTGCTGCATGCAGGTGGTCGCGAATAGGACCGAAAACGCATCGATGCCGGGCTCGGAGGGCTGGGAATTCGCGCCGGATGCCGCCATGCCCAATGCTGCCGAAACGACCAATGGGGTGAATCGGCGCCGTTTCCTCATGCTGGATCTGCCCTCGACCCGTCCGGGTTGTACTCGATCATCCACAGCCCGGCCCAGAGTTTGAGGTCCAGTTCGTAGCCTTCGCGGTACTTCTGCATCAGCCATGCGGGCGCTTCGCTCCGTGGCACTGCGTGGACGGTGATGTTCTCGTCGTTCACGCCACCGCCTTCGCCTACTTTGCGCAGGTTGCGGGCACGGGCGAAGGCGATGCGCTCGTTGCTCATGCCCGATGACGTGGGACCGACCAGCAGCACGTCGACGCGGCCCGGTTCCCAGCCGGTTTCCTCGATCAGTTCACGGCGTGCGGCTGCTTCCAGCGAGTCGTCGTCGTGGTCATCGCCGACCAGTCCGGCCGGCATTTCGATGGTCTTTGCGCCCAGTGGTACGCGGTATTGCTCGACGAACAGGACGTGGTCGTCGGGCGTGACCGCGATGACCAATACGGCCAGTCCGTCCTTGCCGTGGGTGCGTTCACAGGACTCCCAGTGGCCGCGCTTGACCATACGCAGCCATTCGCCCTGGTAGAGCAGTTCGATGTTGTCATTGGAAGAAGTTGCCATCCGCTGATGCTACCGCACCGGGATGGCCGGCGTCCGTGCTCAGAGCCTGTTCACGATCTGTCGCGAGCGCAGGTGGATGGCGTGTGGTGGAGCGCAGAAAGCGCAATGTACGGGGGTACATGAGCATTTCGAGCACCGCACGCACGTCATCCGGCAAGCGCAGCAAGATCGGGGACAGGTTCTCAGCCGGCAGGACGGTCCAGGCCGATAGCGGTTTGCATGCGGCGACGGGTCATGGGGCCGAAACGCAAGGCATCGGAAAGTGCTTCCAGCATGTCGCCATCGGGGGTGGAGCGCAGGAAGTCCGGTTCAATGCAATCGACGGGAGCATCGAGTGCAATGGTGGTCAGTTGACGCCAGAGCAGGGCGTGTTCGCGCTGTTCGCGCAAGCGTGCAGCCAGTTGTGCCGCGCCACGCAGACGCAGGAAAGCGACTTCGTCCACGCGTGACAGCAGGGTGTCCATGTCGCCGAAGTGGGACAGGAGTATGGCGGCGGATTTGGGGCCGATGCCGGTGACGCCGGGAATGTTGTCCACGCTGTCGCCGCACAGGGCCAGGTAATCGGCGATCTGGCGTGCCTCCACGCCATGCCGTGCCTTGACCCCGGCGCTGCGCCAGCGCTGTCCGCGAGCGAAATCCCATTGCTCATCGTCGCCATGGAGCAGTTGCGAGAGGTCCTTGTCCGCCGACACGATCACGCCACGGAAGCCGCGTGGCCGGGCTGCATGCAATGCGCTGCCGATCAGGTCATCCGCTTCGTATTCCGAATGCGCCAACACGTTCAGGCCCATGGCCGCGCACAGGGCCTTGCAGTGGGTGAACTGGCGGCGCAGCTCTTCCGGTGCCGGGTCGCGGTTGGCCTTGTAGGCCGGGTAGATGCGGTTGCGGAAGCAACTGTCCAGGGCCTCGTCGAAGGCGATGGCGATATGCTGCGGGCGCTCTTTTTCCAGCAGTTCCAGCAGGAACCGCGCGAAACCGTGCACGGCATTGGTGGGCCAGCCTTCGGCGTCGTGAAATTCGTCCGGCATCGAATGCCAGGCGCGGAAGACGTAGAGGCTGGCATCCACCAGGTACAGCGGCGCTGCCGCCGCGGGTATGCCTGCTTCAGCCATCGGCATGCCAGTCACTCAACAGGGTGGCCGGGTCCGGGCGTTCGCGTTCGGGAACATCCAGCCGCGGCGTGCCGATATGCACGAAACCGACAATCTGCTCGCCTTCCTGCACGCCCAGCGTTCGCGCGACCACGTTGTCGAAGGCCGGCCAGCCGGTGAGCCATTGCGCACCGAAACCCAGGGCCTGGCTGGCTTGCAACAAGGCAAAACAGACACAGCCGGCGGTCAGCAGTTGCTCCAGTTCCGGCACCTTGGGATGGGAAACGGGACGTGCTACCACGGCGATGACTACGGGCGCATGTGAAAAACGCGTGCGATCCTTTTCGATGGCCGGTTCCGGTGCGTTGGGGTCGCGTTCGCGGCTGCGCGCAGCCAGTTTTTCGCCCAGTGCGTGGCGGTCATCGCCGGCAATGCGAATGAAACGGAACGGCACCAGCTTGCCGTGGTCGGGCACACGCGATGCCGATTGCAGGATGCGCAGGAGCGTGTCCGTGTCGGGTCCCGGTTCCCCCAGTTGACGCGAAGGTACGGAGCGGCGGTTGTCCAGTGCTTGCAACAGGTAAGATGTGCTGGTGGTCACTGTTTCGAGTCCGTCATCCGGGGTTCGGTCGTCGGGTGCGAGTATAGCGGGGCAAGCAATCAACGCCCTGCTTCCCGCAACGGATCACGGGTATTGAACACGTGTTCCGATATCCCATTGGCATGGTTGTTTTCCCAGTTCCAGGTTCCGGCAAATGCTTCCTACGTCTTCCATGTCAATTTCGCGAACAGCAAATCCGGAGCTCCTCGCGGACTTGGAGGAGAGCTTCCAGGTGCCGTTGGGCAAGGCGTTCGCCGCGGAACTGGACAAGTTGGGCGAGGCGCTCTTCAAGCTTGCCGACCGTGGTCTGATTGCCCAGACCGATGCGGCCACGGGTGCGGGCCAGGTTCGCCGGCAGCGTGACGGTATCCTGGCGCGTTTCAACCAGCATGGCGCCCGCGTTTGGCAGGCCCTGAATGGCGGACGCCTGCTTTCCGCGGACCGGCTGCTGGCCGAATCCACGGGCGGCGTGAAGCTGTTGTCGTCCGACGAGCTGGAAATCCGCTTGGCCATCCGCTCCCTCGCGGGTGCCATCGCGCATTCTTCCCGGAGCGAGCTGAGCCGGCTGGAACAGTACGTGGGCTGGATTTCCGGTGGACTGAAGGTCGATGCGGACATGAACCCGCTGGGTGCGGAGCATGTCGGCGTGGCGGTCCACGAGGCATTCGCCGAGGTGATGCTGGCGCCCAAGGTGCGGCTGGCCATCATCCTTGCCTGCGAACAGGCGCTGGTGGTTTCGGTAGGCAAGATCTACATCGCCCTTGAAGAGCACCTGCGGCATATCGCGCAGGCCGGGCCATCGCTCCAGATGGCACGCAAGGGCCGGCGCAAGCAAATTCCCACGGCAGACCAGCCCGAAGAGTTTCGCCAGGAAGAAGAGCAGCCCGACTGGATCAACCGTTTCTTCAGTCGCTGGACGGCGGAAAGTGCCCCGGCATCCGCAGGCAAGGCCGCAGGATCTGCACCGGTCAGCGAACGGGGTGCGCCAGACGTCCTGCCACCCACGCTGCAGCAACTCATTCGGCGCGCGCGGGCAGAAGCACCCGGCGCCAGCATGCCGGCGAACGTCCATCGCCTGTCGCCCCGCGAACTGCATTCGATCCTTTCCTTGTTGCAGACCATGCCGGGCTGCGGCTACCCGATGATCGTGGCCTGGGGTGGTGCACTGGGTCCGGGCCTCAAGCGGGAAATGCTGGCTTGTGCCGCACGCTTGGGTTTGCAAGTGGAAAGGACCCGGCTGGACGAGGCGGATGAAGACGTCGTCGATCTGGTGG
>JBQGFJ010000042.1:0-26086 GCA_052040085.1 Pseudoxanthomonas sp. | reverse complement strand
GACCACGTCTTCCAGCGTGCCGCGCTCTTCGGACAGCGCGGCGGCCAGCGATTCGATGCCGACCGGGCCGCCGTCGAAGTAGTCCACCAGCGTCCTGAGCAGGCGCCGGTCGAGCTCGTCGAAGCCCTCCGGGTCGACCTTGATCATCTGCATGGCCGCCTGGGCGACCGCCACGTCGATATGGCCACCCGCCTTCACCTGGGCGTAGTCGCGCACCCGCCGCAGCAGGCGGTTGGCGATGCGTGGCGTACCGCGCGAACGGCGGGCGATCTCCGCGGCCCCCTCGGGCACGCAGTCGATACCCAGTATCTGGGCCGAGCGCCGGACGATGCGGGTCAATTCCTCCGGCGTGTAGAACGCCAGCCGCTGCACGATGCCGAAGCGGTCACGCAGCGGTGCCGTCAACAAACCTGCACGGGTAGTGGCGCCGATCAGGGTGAAGGGTGGCAGGTCCAGCTTGATGGAACGCGCCGCCGGCCCTTCGCCGATCATGATGTCGATCTGGAAATCTTCCATGGCCGGATACAGCACTTCTTCCACCACCGGCGAGAGACGATGGATTTCGTCCACGAACAGCACGTCGTGCGGCTGCAGGTTGGTGAGCAGTGCGGCCAGGTCGCCGGCCTTCTCGATGACCGGACCGGAGGTCACCCGCAGGTTCACCCCCAGCTCGTTGGCGATGACGTGGCTCAACGTGGTCTTGCCCAGCCCGGGCGGCCCGAAGATCAACACATGGTCCAGCGCCTCGCCACGGCCCTTGGCCGCTTCGATGTAGATGGAGAGCTGTTCCCGGACAGGCTGCTGGCCCAGGTAGTCATCCAGCCGTTTGGGGCGGATGCTGGCCTCGATGGCGTCGTCTTCGCGGGTGGCACCTGGAGCAATGATGCGGTCTTCGGTCATGGCGACATTATGCGGCACCCGTGGTCCCACCTGCCCGCCCATTGCGGCCTGACAAGCCGCGATAGGAGGCATTCCACGCCATTTCCAGCGGCCCGCGTTCGAACCTGCGCAGCCACAGGTGTGCCGCCAGCATGATCACCGGACACAGTGCCAGATAGAGCAACACCGTTACCGTCAGGCGCTGGGACTCATCGATGCGCCCGGCCAGGTCCAGGCCCCAGCCATAGCAGATGGCGGTGGCCAGGATGTTCTGGAATACATAGCAACTCAATGCGGTGCGCCCCACCTCGCCCAGCCGCCGCCCCATCCAGCCGGGTGCCGGGCGGCGGATATGGAACTCCGCCACCGCGCCCAGCAACCCCAGCGCCACCAGTGCCGCGGTGCCCCAGCGGGTGAAGAACCACCACGGCATGCCGGCATACAGCGCAATCGCGATATCCACGGGCAACGCCACTGCGCCAACCAGCATCAGCTTCCTGCGCAGCCGCGTGCCCCGCTCCTCGAACACCCCGGCACGGAACAACCGCGCGCCCAGCAGGAACAGCGCAATCGTCATCGGCATGATCAGGGTGGGTTCCACCATCCGGTACATCAACAGGTTTTCGGCACGGAACTTCACCAGTTCCCACCAACTGCCATCACGGAACGGGTTCCACTCCAGGCTCGCTGCAAACGCAAACGGGTCCGCGAACTCCGGTGGCGGAAACGGCGACAGCGCCACCGATGCCGCCGTCAGGATCGTCAGGTGCACCGCCACCAGTCCCCACAGCCAGCGCCATTGCGCACGCTCGCTGGTACACAGCAGCCATGCGACCACCAGGCCACTGACCGCATATCCCATCAGCACGTCGAATTCGATGACGAGGAAATAGTTCAGTACGCCATCCAGGAACAGCAGCAAGGCGCGCCAGGGATAGTTGCCGGGCCACTGCCGCCCAGCGGTTGATGCTGCGCGATGCTGGATCGCCAGGCCGACCCCGAACATGATCGACAACAAGCCGAGGAATTTGCCGGTGGAAAGCTGGCGCAGGACGATTTCCAGCGTATCCGTCGGCGGCGGGCCGTTGAAGTCGCCAATCGAACCGGCAGGGTTGGTGAACACCCAGACGTTGGTGGCCAGCGTGCCGAGGATGGCAATGCCGCGCAGGACATCGAGCACCAGCAATCGGGAGGATGGCAACGACATGGCAGGGTCCCGGGACAGGCCACCCAAGAGACCCCGGTGGCATCCGCGCCAGCATAGCGGAACGACCGTGCTTCCAGCGCCTGTCCGGTCAGATCTCGATCTGCGCGCCCAGCTCCACCAGCCGGTTGCCGGGAATGCGGAAGAACCCGGTGGCCGGGGCCGCATTGCGGTGCATGACGGCGAACAGCTTCTCGCGCCAGATGGCCATGCCGTGTTGTGAACTGGCCACCACGCTTTCGCGGCCAGCGAAGTACGTGGTGTCCATCGGATCGAAATCCGGTCCACCCTGGTCACAGGCCGCCATCAACGCCTGCGGCACGTCCGGGGTTTCCATGAAACCGAAGCGGACCACCACCCGGTGGAAGTCATTGCCGATGGGCGTGATGCCCAGCCGCTTGCCAGCGGGCGCGAACGGGACCGGCAGGGTTTCCACAGTCAGGAACACGTTGTGTTCGTGCAGCACCTTGTTGTGCTTGAGGTTGTGCAGCATGGCGTGCGGTACCAGCCCGGTCTGCGTGGTCAGGAAGATGGCCGTGCCCGGCACGCGCACCGGCGGGGCCAGCATCAGGCCGGGGAGGAAGCTGTCCAGCTGGATGCCGTCCTTGCGGATCGCGGCACTGAGCAGTTCACGCCCACGCCGCCAGGTACGCAGCAGGGTGAACAGCACCAGGCCCAGCACCACCGGGAACCAGCCTCCCTGCAGGATCTTGGCACCATTGGCAATCACGAAGGCAATATCGATCAGCACGAATACGCCACAAAGCGGCAGCACCCAGCGCCGCCAGTTGGGCCACAGCGCGCGCGCCACGATGGCCAGCAGCAGGGTGTCGATGAGCATCGTCATCGACACCGAGATGCCATAGGCCGTGGCCAGTGCGGATGAGCTGCGGAAGGTCAGCACCAGCCCCACCACGATGATCATCATCATCCAGTTGATGCCCGGGATATAGATCTGGCCGATGGTGTCGCTGGAGGTGTGCTTGATGCGCATGCGCGGGATGTAGCCCAACTGCATGGCCTGGCGCGCAATGGAGAAACCACCGGTGATCACCGCCTGCGATGCAATCACCGTAGCCGCCGTGGCCAGCACGATCATCGGGATCCGCCCCCACTCGGGCACGCCGATGTAGAAGGGATTCTTGATGGCAGCCGGGTCTTCCAGAATCAGGGCACCCTGCCCCAGGTAGTTCAGCATCAGCGATGGCAGCACGAACCAGTACCACGCCAGCCGGATGGGCCGTGCGCCGAAATGGCCCATGTCGGTATAGATGGCTTCGCCACCGGTGACGGCCAGCACCACCGCGCCCAGGATGAAGACGCCGTGCCAACTGTGCTCCATGAAGAACTTCGCCGCCCACCACGGATTGATGGCGTGCAGCACCTCCGGCTCATGGGTGATGTTGGCCACCCCCAACACCGCCAGGGTAATGAACCAGAGCATGGTGATGGGACCGAACACCTTGCCCACCTTGGCCGTGCCGTAGCGCTGGGTGGCGAACAACAGCACCAGCACCACCAGCGTGATCGGCACGATCCAGTTGTGCATTTGCGGGGCCACCACCTCCAGCCCCTCCACCGCCGACAGCACCGAAATGGCCGGCGTGATCACCCCATCGCCAAAGAACAGCGATGCCCCGAAGATACCCAGGATGCCCACCAGGTAGACCGATCTGGAACCCGGTTTCAGACTGCGCTGGGCGAGCGCCATCAGCGCCATGATGCCGCCCTCGCCGTCGTTGTCGGCACGCATGATGATGGTGACGTACTTGACCGTGACCACCAGGGTCAGCGCCCAGAACACCAGCGAGAGCACTCCCAGCACGGTGTCATGGTCGGCGACCAGTCCGTAGTGCCCGGAGAAAGCCTCGCGCAACGTGTACAGCGGACTGGTGCCGATGTCGCCGAACACCACGCCGATGGCGCCTGCAACCAGGCCGGCGAGGCCGATCTGGCCGTGCCCATGGCTGCCGGAGGGGGTCTGGGGGGAATGGGGGTTGGACATGGCGCGCAAGGATAGCGCGTGCAACGGGCACGCGCGTGACGGAAGAAGAGGTCAGCGCAAGGCCGACTGCAGGGCTTTGCGGATGATGGTGGCGGCATCATCGCCGCTGGCGGTGGCGTCCCGCGCCATCCTGACCGCTTCCGCCGGCTTGTAGCCCAGCTGCTGCAGGGCGATGACGGCTTCCGACTGCGGGTCGTGCGGCAACCCGGTCGATCCCGGTAGACCACCCGCCAGGTCAGCCGCGCGATCGCGCAACTCCACCACCATGCGCTCCGCCGTCTTCTTGCCGATGCCGGGGATGCGGGTCAACGCGGTCACGTCACTGGTCTGCACCAAGCGCGCGAACTCATCGACACTGGTCCCGGACAACACTGCCAGCGCGATCTTCGCGCCAATGCCACTGACCTTCTGCACATCCCGGAACAGCCGCCGTTCGTTCTCACGCAGGAAGCCATACAGCGAAACACTGTCTTCCTTCTGCGCATAGTGGGTGAACAGAGTCACTTCGCGCCCCACGTCCGGCAGGTCGTAGAACGTGCTCATCGGCGCTTCCAGCTCGTAACCGACGCCATTGACGTCGATCACCAGCCAAGGCGGCGACTTGTAGGCCAGCAGTCCACGCAGGCGTCCGATCATTTGCATTCTCCGCAGACACTGGTTCCGTCATTCCCACGCAAGCGGGAGTCGCTTTTCAACAGCCCCAAAGGCTGGTCATCATTTTTCAACCGCCTGAAAAGCTGGTCATCGCTTTTGAACAAGCTGGAAAGCGATTCCCGCCTGCGCGGGAATGACGGCGACAGGGCACTCATTTCCGGCTCCAGGCCTGGCGCACATCCACGCCGATGCGGCGGGCCGTGGCGCTCACGTGTGCATGGGTCAGCGCGATGGCGAGTGCATCGGCGGCATCGGCCTGCAACTTGCCGTGCAGGCCCAGCATGATGCCGACCATGTGCTGGATCTGCTGTTTCTCCGCACCACCCTTGCCCACTACGGCCAGCTTCACTTCCTTGGCCGCATATTCATGCACCGGCAGATCACGCAGCACGGCAGCGCAAATGGCTGCACCACGCGCCTGGCCCAGTTTCAGCGCCGAATCCGGATTGCGCGCCATGAACACGCGCTCTATCGCCACTTCCCGTGGCTGCCAGGTGTCGATGATCTCGGACAGTCCGTTCAACAAGCGCTTGAGCCGCTGCGGAAAATCCTCCGCCCCCAGCAGTACCAGCGCCGCATGATGCACATGCGTCGCCTTGCCGGTGGCATCCACGTCGATGATGCCCACGCCCGTGCGCTGCGAACCGGGATCGATGCCCAGGATCCGCGTCACGGCAGGTTACGCATACGCGCCGGTGTCGGCATTCGAATAGACAGCCTGCACATCGTCCAGGTCTTCCAGCATGTCCAGCAATTTCTGGACCTGTTGTGCGGTCTCACCCTCCACCACGATGTCGTTGTCGGCGCGGAAGGTGATTTCGGCATGGCCCGGCGGCAAGCCGGCGGCGGCCATCGCATCCTTGACCGTGGAGAAATTCTCCGGCGCGGTGACGACATCAATGGCGCCATCTTCCGGGTACACCACCACGTCGTCGGCACCGGCTTCTATGGCGGCCTCCGTGACCGCGTCCTCGTCGGCACCGGGGGCATAGCTCAACACGCCCAGGCGCTTGAACATGAAGGCCACCGAGCCTTCGGTACCCATGTTGCCACCGCACTTGCTGAAGGCATGGCGCACATCGGCAACGGTACGCACGCGGTTGTCGGTCAGGCTGTCCACGATGACCGCCACGCCGCCCGGCGCGTAGCCCTCGTAGCGGATTTCCTCGTATTCCACGCCTTCCAGTTCACCGGTGGCCTTCTTGATGGCACGCTCGATCACGTCCTTGGACATGTTCGCCGCCAGGCCCTTGTCCATCGCCACCCGCAGGCGCGGATTGTTGGTCGGGTCCCCCCCGCCTGCCCGCGCGGCCACCCCTATCTCGCGGATGATCTTGGTGAAAATCTTGCCGCGCTTGGCATCGCTGGCGTTCTTGCGTGCTTCGATGGAGGGACCACGACCCATGGGTTCCGGTACTTGTGCAGGGAAGATCGCGAAATTATACGCCTGCCCGCAGGAGCAGCCTTGGCCGCAATATCGTTTACTGCGGAATGCCCGGTCGCGGCCAAGGCCGCTCCTACAAGGGCAGGAACCTGCCGTTGCGCAGGAAGGCCACGGTCTGGCGTGCCGCTTCGGCGGAAAACACCAGTCCGGTATGGCTGGATGGCACGACGCAGTGGTCGGTCAGTCCGGGCAGCCGGGTCTCGGCTACCGCCACCGTGCCGTCCGATTCACCGTCGAATCGTGCGAACAGGCGGCCCAGGCCGCGGGACACATTGCCGGCCACCATGCCCACTTCCGTAGCCCCGTCCCAGCCTCCGCAGCCGCATTGCAGCAGTTCTCCGCTGCGCCCGAGCAACGGCGCGCCCCAGCCTCGCCGTGCCAACCCCTGGGCGGCATGGCTGCCACACAACGGCGAGCCCAGGCAGACCAGTCGAGGCACCGGCAATCCGGGCTCGCGCCGCAGGGCTTCAAGCGCAATCAGTCCCCCCAGGCTATGCCCGACCAAAGATGTGGAAGGCCCTTCGCGCAGGGTTTCGATCAATCGCGGCACTGCCACCTGCGGGCCACCGGAAACACTGGGATAGCCGAACACGTCCACCCGGAAACCCGCCCGGCGCAACCGCACTGCCAGCGGCGCAACCCAGGACCGGGCGTTCCAGATGCCATGCAGCAGCAGTACCCGCTCGCTCATGTGCCCGCAGGCCTCCGCAGGATGAACTCGTCGTCCAGCGTATTGCCCACCGGGAATTTGTATTCACCGGCCTTTCCGAACCCGTACCGCGCATAGAACCGCTGCGCCCCGAAGTTCTCCGACCACACGCCCACCCACAGATTCCGCGGCCCATCGCGCAACAACCAGTCCATGGCGGTTTGCATCAATTGGGCACCATGGCCGGCTCCCTGCAAACCTTGCACCATGTACAAGCGCTTGATTTCGCCGTCACCCTGGCACACGTCCGGATGTGGCAATCCACAAGGACCCGCAGCGACATGACCCATGGCTTCCCCATCGCGCTCCAGCAGCCAGATGGCGTAATCGGGATGCGACAGGATGATGTGCTGCGTCTCCGGCGCATACGCATCGCGCAGGAAGAAATCGAGATCTTCCGGCGGATACAGATGGCCGAAGGTTTCGATGAAGGTGCGTGAGGCAACGACCGATACGGCCTCGGCATCGTTGGGTGTGGCGCGGCGGAGAAACATAGCGTCAGGAACGAGTGGAGAGGAACGAGGAACGAGAAGGTGCGATAACGCAACGAAACCGGCTTTTCACTCGTTTCTCGTTCCTCATCACTCGTTCCTCAGTCTTTCCGCCGTACCTGCACGTGCACTTCGGCCAACTGCTCATCCGGCACCGGCGTGGGCGCGCCGGTCATCAGGCATTGTGCCGACGTGGTCTTGGGGAATGCGATCACGTCGCGGATCGAGTCGGTGCCTGCCATCAGTGCGGCGATGCGATCAATGCCGAAGGCAATGCCACCATGCGGCGGCGCACCGTACTTCAGGGCATCCAGCAGGAAGCCGAACTTCAGTTGCGCTTCTTCCTGGCCGATACCCAGCAGTTCGAACACTGCACTCTGCATCGAAGAGCGATGGATGCGGATGGAACCGCCACCGATCTCGTTGCCATTGAGCACCATGTCGTAGCCGCGCGACACCGCCGTGGCAGCATTGGCACGCAGGCCGGCCTCATCGTCCACGGCCGGCGCGGTGAAGGGGTGATGCAGGGCGACGTAACGCTGCGCCTCTTCATCCCATTCGAACATCGGGAAGTCGGTGACCCACAGCGGCGCCCAGCCTTCGGCGACCAGGCTGAAATCCTTGCCGGCCTTCAGGCGCACCGCGCCCATGAAGTCGCTGACGGTCGAATACTTGCCCGCGCCAAAGAACACGATGTCGCCATTTCCGGCACCCACGTGTGCCACCAGCGCGGCGAATGCGGCCTCGTCGAAGAACTTCTGGATGGGCGACGTGATTTCGCCGTTCTCGCCGATCTTGATGTACGCCAGCCCCTTCGCGCCGTACTTGGCCGCGTGTGCGCCGTACTCGTCTATCTGTTTGCGGCTGAGCGCTGCACCGCCCGGGATGCGCAACGCGGCCACGCGACCACCCGCCTCGTTGGCAGGACCGGTGAACACGGCAAAGCCGCTGTCCTTGACAAAGTCAGCCACGTCCACCAGCTCCAGCGGGATGCGCAGGTCGGGCTTGTCCGAGCCGTAGCGGCGCATGGCCTCTGCCCAGGTCATGCGCGGGAACTCGGCCGCGAGCTCCACTCCGGCCACGTCACGGAACACGTCGCGGATCATGGCTTCCACGGTGTCCTGCACGTCGCGCTCGGATACCCACGCGAACTCCATGTCGAGCTGGGTGAATTCAAGCTGACGGTCGGCACGCAGGGCTTCGTCGCGGAAACAGCGCGCGACCTGGTAGTAGCGATCGAAGCCCGCCATCATCAGGATCTGCTTGAACAACTGCGGGCTCTGCGGCAACGCATAGAACTCGCCCGGATGCATGCGTGCCGGCACCAGGAAGTCACGCGCACCTTCCGGCGTCGGACCGTTGAGGATCGGGGTCTCGATGTCCTGGAAACCCTTCGCATCCAGCCAGTGGCGCAATGCACTGACCAAGCGGGTGCGGGTGCGCATCTTGCGTTGCATGTCGGGGCTGCGCAGGTCCAGGTAGCGATACTTCAGCCGCGTCTCTTCGCCCGGGTTTTCGTGATGGTGGAACGGCAGCGGTTCGGCCTTGTTCAACACCTCGATCTTCGTGGCCACCACTTCCACCTGACCGGTCGCGATCTTCGCGTTGGGCGATTCGCGCCGGCGCACCGTGCCGGTCACGCGCAGGCAGTCTTCGTAACCCAGTTGCGCGGCCGTGGCGACGACTTCGGCATTGCCTTCGGTATCCGAGGATTCGGCCACCACCTGCACGATGCCCTCGTGGTCACGCAGGTCGATGAAGCACAGGCCGCCGAGATCGCGGGCAACATCGGTCCAGCCGCACAGGGTGACGGTCTGGCCGATCAGGGCCTCGTTGACGAGGCCGCAGAAGTGGGTACGCATGGGAGCTCCGGGAACCGGCGCAGGGCGCGCCGGAAAGGGTGACGACAGCAAAAGACGGGTCAAGCCCGCCATTTTGAAGTCCCGGGCGCTTGCGGGCAAATCCGGCCAGCCGGATGGCTGGCCGGAATCGGCCATATGGTGCTTATTCGGCGCTTGCCACGTCTTCCGAACCCCACGGGGCCGGCGGCGTCTCCACCGGGGTGGCCAGGTCGAATTCCACCTGGAACAGGCGGCCACCCGGACGGCTGAGCTCGTACAGGAAACGCCCGCCCGGGTTGATTTCCATGGCCCAGGTATTGGTCACCGAAGCCGCCAGGCCTTCACGCTCGAAGACCTCGATGGATTCAGCATCCACCGGGAATTCCTGCCGTTGCGCCGTGCCTGCGGCCGCGGTGTCGCCGCCGTACATGGTCACGGCGTCGTCGCTGCCGTCCTCGTGGCGATGGTCATGCTTCAGGCGCAAGCCACCCTCGGTGCGGGTAATGACCCAGGTACGGGAATGGTCGTAGCCCACATGGAAGGGAACGCGCAGCTCCTGGGTCGGGTTTTCGCAGCCCCGCACATGCATCACCAGGGTCTTGCCCTCGAAGGCATCCGGGGTATCGGTCTTGGGTTCGTTGGCGATGATGCGGCCGGCGAACGCCTGCCCGCAATGGCTGGCGATGGCGGCCAGGAACTGGTCGGCGGGTGCGACTTCCTGCACGGGCTCGGCTGCCACCGGAGCGGCAGGTTCAGTGGACGGGGAGCACGCGGCAAGCAGCACCGCGGCAGCGATCAGGCTGGGTTTCAGGAAAGTAGTCATGCCCGCACCCTAACCGCTGCGGCATGGCGGCTCAAGTCGAGGGCGTCGTCGCCGGCTTGCTTTCCGCAGGTTTGGAAGCCCCTGCATCCGGGGATGCAGGCGTCGACGACGAACCGCTGTCACCACTTCCGGTCAGATTGCGCTTCTTGTCGCCATCCTTCTTGAAATCGGTCTCGTACCAGCCACTGCCGGACAAGCGGAACGCCGGCGCAGTGATCTGCCGCTTGACCCCGGCCCGGCCACATTCGGGGCAAGCATCCGGGTCCGGATCGGACAGTTTCTGCAAACGGTCGAAGGCATGACCGCATTCGGTGCATTCAAAAGCGTAGATCGGCATGGCGGGAACGGGGATCGGATTGGCCTGCGTGCAGGGATGGGGATGGGAGGCGCCTTTTCAAGAGCAGGAGTGAGCGAAGAGGAGTGAGAAGTGAGTGAAAAGCATGGCTTCACTGCTCCTACTCACTCCTCACTCCTCTCCACTCACTCCTGGCTTTCTCATTTCAACTCGGTCTTCAGCCAGTCATCCACCTCGCTGTACCAGCGAAGTGAATTGTTGTGCTTGAGGATCCAGTGGTTCTCGTCCGGGTAGTACACGAAGCGGCTGCGGATACCCCGGTTCTGCAGGGTGTTGAACAGTTCGATGCCGTGGTTCACCGGGACGCGGTAATCCAGTTCGCCGTGGATGACCAGGGTGGGCGTATTGAAATTGCCGGCCTGGTAATGCGGCGAGATCGCCCGGAACAGTTCCGGCTGCTCCCAGAATTCGCCGTGGCGGCGCTTGCTGGCGCCGTAGTCCGCTGCGTATTGGGTGTACAGGTTGTAGACCGCGGCATGTGCGATCAGGGTCTTGAATGGATGCTCGCGGCCCAGGATCAACGTGGTCAGGTAGCCACCGTAGCTGCCGCCACCCGCGGCCATGCGCGAGCTGTCGATCCATGGCTGCGACTGGAACCATTCGGCGGCCTTGAGGGTGTCCTCGTAGGGCTTGGTGGCCCAGTCCGGGTTGATGGCATCGGCGAAATCCTGGCCGAAGCCCGAGGACCCATGGAAGTTGTGCCAAGCGGTCACGTAACCCCAGCCGGAGAACACCTGCGCCTGCCAGCGCCAGGCAAAGCCATTGGTGATGCCGTTGTGCGGGCCGCCATGGATCAGCAGGAACAGCGGGTATTTCTTCTTCTTGTCGAAGCCGGGCGGATAGTTCACCCACATCTGCACCGGCGCACCGCCAGCACCGGCATAGGTCACGCTTTCGTAGGTGCCGAAATCCAACTTGGCCAGTGCTTCGTCATTGAACGAGGACAGCTTGGTGGCAGCGCCCGTGGCCGGATCCACGCGAACCAGCGTGGGCGGCAACACAAAACTTTCATTCAATGCCACCAGCACCTTGCCATCGTCCGACAACGCGGGCGAACCGAAACTGGTCTCGCCGGTGATGGGCGTCGCCTGGCCGGACGGAATCGCAATGCGGTACAGCCGTTGGGTGCCGGCATCGTCCACCGCCACCACGGCCGCACTGCCGTCCTTCACCCAGCGCGGAGCCGCAATGGAACGGTCGATGGCATCGGTGATGACGCGGCGCTCGCCGGTACTGCGATCAAGCAGGGTCAAACGCTGGCGGTCGGCGTAGAAACCCACGATGCTCTGCTGCGAATACGCCAGCCAGCGTCCGTCCGGGCTGAAACTGGGGGCGCTGTCCGAGGCCGGATTGTCGGCAGTCACGTTGCGCGCCTGCCCGGCCGATACCGGCAACACGAAGATGTCGCTGTTGGACTGCACGCCGGTTTTGTCGGTATCCACCGTCAGCGCGATTTCCGCACCATCAGGCGAAATGGCGTAGCTGCCTTCGTTCTGCAACTTGATGCCGCGGCCACGGCTAATCGCCACCGGCTCGCCGCCATTGGCATCGATGCGGTAAAGATGGGCTTCGCGGTCGTCCAGCCAGGTATCCCAGTAGCGGATCGGCGCACTGTTCCACGCCTTGGCGGACACCTTGGATTCCTTGCGCTCCTTCTGCCGCGCTGCTTGCGCATCCCACGTATCGAGATCGGTCCATACCCGGCTGACGAAGGCCACCTGCCGGCCATCCGGGAACCATTGCGCACGGCCTGCGCCGGTTGGTACGCGAGTCAGGCGCACGGCTTCGCCACCGCCCAGTGCAATCACGTAGAGCTGCGAAACCTCGTCATCGCCGCGCCTGGATTCGAACAGAATGCGGCTGCCATCCGGCGACCAGACCGGGTTGCCGCTGTTGAAGCCTTCGGCCGTCAGCGGACGGGGAGCACCGCCCTGCGTATCGAACAGCCACAGCCGCGTGGAGGGCTGGTCCTTCTTGCGATCGTTGGTTGCCACGCCCACCACGGCCCAGCGTCCATCCGGCGATACCGCCGGCGAGGACAGGCGCTTGAGCTCCCACATGGCTTCGGCGGACAACGGCTTCCTGTCGCTGGCCGATGCGGCAGGCACCGCACCCAGGGCCAGCAGGGCCAACGCGAACGGCGC
This sequence comes from Pseudoxanthomonas sp., assembly GCA_052040085.1. Classification (GTDB taxonomy): domain Bacteria; phylum Pseudomonadota; class Gammaproteobacteria; order Xanthomonadales; family Xanthomonadaceae; genus Pseudoxanthomonas_A. The sequence goes on along the minus strand of JBQGFJ010000042.1, from coordinate 13,537 downwards.
CAGCACGGCAAGCATCGTGCTTCTTTTCATTCCGGACATCCCCACATGCAAATCGAATGGCCGAGTGTAGCCGCAGATCCCTGCCATATACCGGAACCGGTTACTCGTAGAGTGCACCCCATGCCTGCTCGGCTTGTTCGAGTCTGGCCTGTGTCTCTTCGCGTTCGCGGGTGAGCAACGCCGCCCGGGCACTGTCCTGGTAGCTGGCAGGATCAGCCAAGGCGGCATCCAGATCCTTCAATTGCTGTTCGAGTGCGGCGATGTTCGCTTCGGCCTGGGCCAACTTGTGCGGATTGGGCGGTTTCCTGACCGGCAGCGGCTTGGTGGGCGGTGGTGGCGCGGGGGCCGCTTCGGCCATCTTCGCCTTGGTGCCCTGCGCTGCCGGACGCGTACGCAACCATGCGGCGTATTGGTCCAGGTCGCCATCGAATGGCTCCACCACGCCATCCGCCACGCGCCAGTAGGTATCGCAGACCAGTCCGATGAGGTGGCGGTCATGCGAGACCATCACGATGGCGCCATCGAAATCACTGAGTGCCTCGGCCAGGGCCTCGCGCATTTCCAGATCCAGGTGGTTGGTGGGTTCGTCCAGCAACAGCACGTTCGGTTGCTGCCAGGCAATCAAGGCCAGCGCCAGACGCGCGCGCTCCCCGCCGGAAAAACCATCCACCACTTCGAAGGCACGGTCCCCGGGGAAATTCCATTTACCCAGGAAATCGCGGAAAGCCTGGGTCGGCGAGTTCGGCGACAACTCGCGGAAGTGGTCGATGGGCGACTGGCCTTCGTGCAGCGACTCCTCGGTGTGCTGGTCGAAGTAGCCGTTGCGCAGGTCCGGATGCGCACTGCGCTCGCCCGCCACTACCGGCAGGTCACCCACCAACGTGCGTACCAGGGTGGTCTTGCCGGCGCCGTTGGGGCCCAGCAGACCGATGCGATCACCCGCTTCCAGACCGAAGCCGACATCGTCGAGGATCACCGCATCACGGCCATACCCCGCTTGCACATGGTTCAAGCGGATCAACGAGAACGGCAGCTTGCTGGGAGGCGCGAACTCGATCCGGAACTCGCGCTCCACGCGCACCGCTTCGGTGCCCGCCAGTTTGGCCAGGCGCTTCATGCGGCTTTGCGCCTGCGCTGCCTTGGACGCCTTGGCCTTGAAGCGATCGATGAAGCTTTGCAGGTGCGCGCGTTCGGCCTGTTCCTTTTCGTGGGCAATCTGCTGCTGGCGCAGTTGTTCCGCACGCTGGCGTTCGAAATCCGTGTAACCACCCACATACAACTTCGCGCTGCCGCCATGCAGGTGCAGGGTGTGGGTGGCCACGTTGTCCAGGAACTCGCGGTCATGCGAGATCAGCAACAGCGTGCCCGGATATTTCAGCAGCCACTGCTCCAGCCAATAGACTGCGTCCAGATCCAGGTGGTTGGTGGGTTCGTCCAGCAGCAGCAGGTCGCTGGGCATCATCAGCGCACGCGCCAGGTTCAACCGTACCCGCCAGCCGCCGGAGAAAGCAGACACCGCACGTTGGTGGGTATCCGCCGGGAAGCCCAGCCCGTGCAGCAGCTTGCCGGCACGCGCACTGGCGTCATAGCCGTTCAACTCCTCGATGCGGTGATGGGCGTTGGCCACTGCCTCCCAATCCTCGGCCGCCAGCGCATCGGCTTCGGCCTTGAGTGCCGCCGCCACGTCGGTATCGCCACCCAGCACGAAATCCAGCGCCGGGTCCGGCAGCGATGGGGTTTCCTGCGCCACGCTGGCAATGCGCAGCTTGCCCGGCAACTCCACATCGCCCTTGTCGGCTTCCAGTTCACCGCGGACGGCGGCGAACAGGCTCGACTTGCCGGTCCCGTTGCGGCCCACCACGCCCACCCGGTAACCGGCGTGCAAGGTCAGGTCCACATTGGACAAAAGTAGGCGCTCGCCCCGGCGCATGGCGAAATTACGTAATGAAATCATGAAGATGGAAGCCCGATTGCGCCGTTGGAATAAGGATATGAGCAGATATCAGTGTCGGGCGATTCTACCTTTAACGAAGAATTGACATTGCGATGTGCCGCAGCAGGCGCATCGGTCAGCCAACAGAACGCATCCCCCACCTGCTGCCGGGTCGTTCCAAACGACACCGATCACCCCGTACCCACGTTCCCGGAGTAACCATGATCCGCAAGCCATCCACGTTGACCATCGCCATTGCGCTGGCCATCGCCACCTCGCCCGCCTTCGCCCAGGGCGCCCCGGAAAGCGAAAGCGCCAGGACCCTGGACACCCTGATCGTCACCGGCACCCGCGTCAGTGACCGCACCGTGGCCGAATCCGCCTCGCCGATCGACATCATCACCCCCGAAACCCTCGCCGCCACCGGTACCGGTGAACTGGCCACCGCACTGGCCCGCGCCCTGCCCTCGCTGAACTTCCCGCGCCCGTCGCTGACCGATGGCACCGATTCCGTGCGCCCGGCCCAGTTGCGCGGCCTGGCCCCGGACCAGACCCTGGTGCTGGTGAACGGCAAGCGCCGCCACACCTCGGCCATCGTCAACGTCAACGGCACCCAGGGCCGCGGCTCTTCGCCGGTGGACCTGAATGCCATCCCGATTTCCGCCATTGCGCGCGTGGAAGTGCTGCGTGACGGCGCAGCCGCCCAGTACGGCTCCGACGCCATCGCCGGCGTGGTCAACATCGTGCTGAAGAGTGGCGGCGAAGGCGGCAGCCTGGGCGCCCAGTACGGCCAGTACAGCGCCGGTGACGGCAAGCAGACCAACATCAACGGCGACGTGGGCATCGACCTGGATGGCGCCGGCTGGGTGCGCCTGGCCGCCGAATACACCGACTCGGACCCGACCAATCGTGCAGGCGTCGACTTCCGCAATCCGGGCGACATCACCTACGGCCGCAAGAACCACCGTTTCGGTGACCCGGAAACCACCAATGCACGCGTTTTCATCAACAGCGGCATTGATCTGAGCGAGAACATCGAGCTCTACACCTTCGCCAATTTCAGCGAACGCGACAGCGAATCCGCCGGCAACTTCCGCCAGGCCGGCAACGCCGCCAACTGGCGTGAAATCTATCCGGAAGGCTTCTTGCCGCTGATCGCCACCACCTCGCGTGACAATTCGCTGGTCGCCGGCGTCAAGGGCACCACCGAAGGCGGCTGGCGCTGGGACGTGAGTGCCAACTACGGTAGCAATTCGCTGGCATTCGGCGTGAACAACAGCTTGAATGCCTCGCTCGGTCCGACATCGCAGACCAGCTTCGATGCCGGCCAACTGCGCAATCGCCAGACCCTGTTCAACGCCGACGTGGCCAAGTACTTCGAATGGAGCCTGCCTACCACGGTCGCCTTCGGTGCCGAGTACCGGGAAGAGACCTACAGCATCGTCGCCGGCGAAACCGCCTCCTACGTGCTGGGTCCGTACGCACCGCCGCGCGCCGGTGGCGCCCAGGTATTCCCGGGCTTCCAGCCCAGCGATGCCGGCTCCAGTTCGCGCAACAACACCTCGGTCTATCTGGAGTTCGATACCGATTTCACCGACAAATTCAATGCCTCCATCGCGGCACGCTACGAGGACTACAGCGACTTCGGCAGCACCACATCGGGCAAGGTGTCGGCACGCTATGCCTTCAACGACGCCTATGCCCTGCGCGGCACGGTCTCCACCGGCTTCCGCGCACCCTCGTTGGCACAGCAACGCTACTCGACCACGTCGTCGGTCCTGATCGGCGGCGAGATCTACGAAACGCGCACGTTCCCGGTGAATACCGACGTGGCCCGCGCCTTCGGTGCCGAACCGCTGGAAGCAGAAGAGTCCTTGAACTACAGCCTCGGCTTCGTGGCCCAGCCGACCGACAACTTCACCCTGAGCATCGACGCCTACCGGATCGAAATCGACAACCGCATCGCCTTGTCGGAAAACCTGATCGGCGACCTGGTCGAAGCGTATCTGGAAAACCTGGGCTTCCCGGGCGTGCGTGGCGGCCGTTACTTCACCAACGCCCTGGACACCCGCACGCAGGGCGTGGACGTGGTGGCGAACTGGCGTACGGAACTTGGCCAGGGCCTGCTGGACCTGTCCGCCGGCTACAACTACAACAAGACCGAGATCACCCACATCCGTCCCAATCCACCGGAATTGAATGCACTAGGTGGCTTGCAGCGCGTGGGCCGTGCCGAAACCGGACGCATCGAAGTGGGCACGCCGCGTGACAAGCTCACCCTGGGTGCCGACTACCGGATCGGTGCATGGGGTGCACGTGCCGGCCTGACCCGTCATGGCGACGTCACCGTGCGCCACGCCAGCAATCCGCTACTGGACCAGACCCTGGGCGCGAAGTGGCTGCTGGACCTGGCCTTCGATTACAAGCTGGACAACTGGACGTTCACCCTGGGCGGCGACAACGTGCTCAACGAGTATCCGGACCCCACCATTGCGGCCAACTGGGGCAATCCAGCCAGCGCGCCGAGCGGCTTGTTCCGCTACAGCAGCTATTCGCCGTTCGGCTTCAACGGCGCCTTCGCATACGCACGTGTCGGGTACCGGTGGTGATGCCGGACCGTTGCTCCACGAAGGAGACATGAAGCCAACGCCCCGGGAAACCGGGGCGTTTTTCATTGCAGCACCGGCTCCGCATGCATCGCGCACAATCAGATGTGAACACCACGGTCAGGAACGATTTGCCCGTTCGCAGCGCATCCGCCAAACTGCGGGACTGACAAAACACTGGCCCCCTGCCCTCGATGCCCCATAACACCGACCTGATCAACATCGTTGCCGTCGGCTTGGGTCTGGCCTTCATTTTGGGTATGGTCGCCAACCGGTTGCGGTTGTCGCCGCTGGTCGGCTATCTGGTCGCCGGCATCGTCGTGGGGCCATTTACCCCCGGCTTCGTGGCCGACCAAGAGCTTGCCAACCAGCTGGCCGAAATCGGCGTGATGCTGCTGATGTTCGGCGTGGGTCTGCACTTCTCACTCAAGGACCTGATGGCGGTCAAATCGATCGCCATCCCGGGCGCCGTGGCCCAGCTGTCGGTCGCCACCCTGCTTGGCTGGGCATTGGCCTGGGCAATGGGCTGGTCGACGGTGCACGGCATCGTGTTCGGTTTCTCGCTGGCGACCGCCAGTACCGTGGTGCTGTTGCGCGCGATGGAGCAGCGACGCCTGCTGGATACCACCCGCGGCCGCATCGCGGTGGGCTGGCTGATCGTGGAAGACCTGGCCTGTGTGCTGGCATTGGTGTTGATGCCGGTGTTGGCGGAGGTGGTCAACAATACCGGTGGCGAGGAAGTCGGCGTATTCGGCGTATTGGCCAGCATCGGCTGGACCATGATCAAGGTCGCCCTGTTCGTGGTGGTGATGCTGGTGGTGGGCCGCCGCGTGGTGCCATGGAGCCTGGAACGCGTGGCCCGGACCGGCTCACGCGAACTGTTCACGCTTTCGGTACTGGCCATCGCACTGGGCGTGGCATTCGGTTCGGCGGCGCTGTTCGGCGTGTCCTTCGCGCTGGGTGCGTTCTTCGCCGGCATGCTACTCAACGAATCGGAGCTGAGCCACAAGGCGGCCAATGATTCACTGCCGCTGCGCGACGCCTTCGCGGTGCTGTTCTTCGTCTCGGTGGGCATGCTGTTCAACCCGGCCATCCTGGTCGAACACCCGCTGCAGGTACTGGCGACCGTCTTCATCATCATCATCGGTAAGTCGCTGGCGGCCTTCCTGATCGTGCGTGCGTTCGGCCACCCCAAGTCGACCGCACTGACCATTTCCGCCAGCCTGGCGCAGATCGGCGAATTCGCCTTCATCATCGCCGGGCTGGGCGTGGCACTGAACATCCTGCCGGTGCAAGGCCAGAACCTGGTACTGGCCGGCGCGCTGATCTCGATCATGCTCAACCCGATGATCTTCCAGTTGCTGGACCGCTGGCAGGCCAAGCACCAGGCCACCGCGCCGGTAGCCCCGGAACCTGAGCCTGCGCCGGGACCGTCGCTGGACATCGAAGACCACGTGATCGTGATCGGTTACGGTCGGGTTGGCAGCCAACTGGCCCATGTGCTGGCCGATCGCAAGGTCCCGGTCATGGTCATCGACGACAGCGCCGAACACGTGGCCCGCGCGCACGCAGCCGGCATTCCCGCGATCCGTGGCAGTGCGGCCGCCGATGCCGTGCTGGCCGAGGCACGGCCGGCGAAAGCCAAGATCGCAGTGCTGGCCATTCCGCAACCGCTGGAAGCCGGCGAAGCATTGGCCAAGCTGCGCGCCATCAACCCGGCACTCACCCTGCTGGCACGGGCACACAGCGAATTCGAAGTGAAGCACCTGCTGGAGCGTGGCGCCGACGGAGCCATCCTGGCCGAACGCGAACTGGCTTATTCGCTGGCCGAAATGGTGATGGCCACCCCGCCCTACCGCGAGCCGCGCAAGGACATCCTGCCAGTCAGCTCGCCGGATCCCGCGCCCGATCCGGTCTGAGACCGGACCGGTTCGAAACCATCAGGTATCAGGCAGCCGCCAGCGCCTGCTCGAGGTCCGCGAGCAGGTCATCGATGTGTTCGATGCCCACGCACAAGCGCACGGTGTCCAGCGTGACGCCGGCTTTCTCCAGTTCTTCCGGTGCCAACTGGCGATGCGTGGTGGAAGCCGGGTGCGTCGCCAGCGACTTGGCATCGCCAATGTTCACCAGGCGGGTGAACAGTTGCAGCGCATCCAGGAATTTCGCCCCCGCTTCACGTCCACCGGGCAGACCGAACGTCAACAAGCCCGATACGCCCTTCGGCAGGTACTTCTTTGCCAAGGCGTGGTCCGGATGTCCCGGCAGGCCCGCGTAGTTCACCCAGCCCACCTTCGGGTGGGCCTTCAGGTATTCGGCCACGGCCAGGGTATTGGCATTGATCCGGTCCATGCGCAGGGCCAGGGTTTCAATGCCTTGCAGGATCAGGAACGCGTTGAAGGGCGAAAGTGCTGCACCGGTGTTGCGCAGCGGTACTACCCGTGCGCGGCCGATGTAGGCGGCCGGACCAAGGGCTTCGGTATAGGTCACCCCGTGGTAGCTCACATCCGGCTCGTTGAGGCGGCGGAAACGTGCCTTGTGTTCGGCCCAAGGGAACTTGCCCGAATCCACGATCGCGCCGCCGATGCTGTTGCCATGTCCGCCCAGGTACTTGGTGAGCGAATGCACCACGATATCGGCCCCGTGATCGATGGGTCGAAGCAGATAAGGCGATGGCACCGTGTTGTCGACGATCAGCGGAACACCATGTGCATGTGCCACCTTGGCAATCGCTTCGATATCCGTGATGTTTCCCAGTGGATTTCCCACCGACTCCACGAACACGGCCTTGGTTTTTTCGTCTATCAGTTTGGCGAAGGCATCAGGATCACGGTGATCGGCAAAGCGGGTCTCGATGCCGAACTGTGGCAGCGTGTGGGCAAACAGGTTGTAGGTGCCGCCGTACAGCGCACTGGCCGAGACGATATTGTCACCGGCCTCGGCAATGGTCTGGATGGCATAGGTGATGGCGGCCTGGCCCGAAGCCAGCGCAAGTGCTGCAATACCGCCTTCCAGCGCCGCTACCCGTTGCTCCAGCACATCCGTGGTGGGGTTCATGATCCGCGTGTAGATGTTGCCCGCCACCTTCAGGTCGAAAAGGTCCGCACCATGCTGGGTGTTGTCGAAGGCATAAGCCACGGTCTGGTAAATGGGCACCGCCACCGCACGCGTCGTCGGGTCGGGCGTGTAACCGCCATGGACGGCAATGGTTTCGGCTTTCCAGTTCGTATCGGTCACGGCGGCATCTCGCAGGCGGGTTCGGGCCTGCGACGATAGCCGAAGAATCCACATGCATGCGCTACGGTTTCAATCGCAACGGATTCCCGCGCGACATGAACTCATTCGCGCGGGTAATGAGCCTCATCAGTCCTGCACCACCATGACCGGCACGAATACATCCGCACGCAGTATCGATTCCGGCACTTGTTCGGGGTCATCCAGGAAGTCGTAGTGAATGGGGGCGTCGCGCAGCAGCAGTCCTGCATCAGGCACGCCTTCGGCCAGTACGCGGTCCACCAGGTCTTCGATGCCCTCGTAGGCTCCCACGTGGCGAACACGCAGGTAGTCGCCGCCGCCCAGTTCCAGCAGCCGCATTGGCGCAAGCGGTTCGGCAGCCTCCGAGAGGCGAATGGCACAGTCGAATTCCAGCTCATGCGGTGCAGCTTCGCGATGGTCACCCCGCGGGATGCCGTGCAGGCCGATGATCGATTCGACCCTTCCTGCTTCCATGGCCCATTCGAACAATTGCCCATATACCTGGTCGAGATCGGAGAAAGCACCGCGATTACGCAGCGCAACCACCTCGAAGGGTTGCAATGAAACCACCTCCACCTGCAATGGCACCGGCGTAGCCGCATCCTGCCGCGCATCGGGAGCCAGCCGTGCAGCGGCTTCCGCGAGATGCACGGCCTGTCCACGCAGCCCGGATGGACTGGCATCCAATGCATCGCGGAAAGCCCGCGCGAAAGCCTGCGGCGTTTCGTAACCTGCGGCCTGCGCCACGGCCGCGATTTCGACCTCAGGATCGGCAAGCAGGTGCAGGGCACGCAACAGGCGCAAGCGTGCCACGGTACGTCCGATGGTTTCCCCGGTCAGTGCGCGCCAGAGACGGTGGAAGTGGAAAGACGACAAATGGGCAACGCCCGCCAACGTCTCCAGGTCAGGCAGGTCATCACCTCGCTCAATGGAACGCTGCAGGTAGGCCAGCACGTCATCGACGCGACGGGCATGGTCATTGCGGGTCACCGTTTTCATTCAAGCCTCGTCATGGGAAGGGAGCATGCGGTGAAGCATGCCCCATCCCATCGTGGCGCGCGTTTCCGATCTTGCGCAATTTGCGCGCCGGCTCAACCCCTGGAAAACACCAGGTGCCCGCCTTCCGCATCCACCTTCACGATATCGCCGCTGGCGAATTCACCGGAAAGGATTTTCTGCGCCAGCGGATTTTCCAATTGTTGCTGGATCGCGCGCTTGAGCGGCCGGGCGCCATACACAGGATCGAAGCCGACGTTGCCCAGCAAGTCGAAAGCCCTGTCGGAAACATCGATCTTCAGGCCGCGCTCGGCCAACCGCTTCTCCAGGCCCGCCAGCTGGATACGCGCAATCGACTTGATCTGCGCCTTGTCCAGCGGATGGAACACCACGATATCGTCGAGCCGGTTGATGAACTCGGGGCGGAAGTGCGCCTGCACCACGCCCATCACCGCCGCCTTCATCTGCGTGTAGCTCTCCGGCGTGTCACCCGACAACTCCTGGATCATTTGCGAGCCCAGGTTGGACGTCATCACGATCACGGTATTGCGGAAGTCCACCGTACGGCCCTGCCCATCGGTCAGGCGGCCATCGTCCAGCACCTGCAACAGGATGTTGAACACGTCCGGATGCGCCTTCTCGACTTCATCCAGCAAGATCACGCTGTACGGACGGCGACGCACGGCTTCGGTCAAGTAGCCGCCTTCCTCGTAACCGACGTACCCCGGGGGTGCACCGACCAGCCGCGAGACCGCGTGCTTCTCCATGAATTCGCTCATGTCGATGCGCACCATGGCATCGCTGCTGTCGAACAGGAATTCGGCCAGCGCCTTGCACAACTCGGTCTTGCCCACGCCGGTCGGGCCGAGGAACAGGAACGACCCGCTCGGACGGTCAGGATCGGAAAGACCCGCACGCGAACGGCGCACGGCATCGGAGACGACCTTGATGGCTTCCTCCTGCCCGACCACGCGGCCGTGCAATGCGTCCTCCATCTTCAGCAGCTTCTCGCGTTCGCCTTCCAGCATCTTGCTGACCGGAATGCCGGTCCAGCGCGCGACGACTTCCGCGATTTCTTCCGCGGTCACCTTGTCCTGCAGCAGCTTGAAATCCTTGCTTTCGGCTTCCTGGGCGGCAGCCAATTGCTTCTCCAGTGCCGGCAACGTGCCGTACTGGATTTCGCTCATCTTCGCGTAGTCCTGTGTGCGCTGCGCGGCCTCGAGCTGCAGCTTGGCGGCCTCGATCTGTTCCTTGATCTTGGTCGCGCCCTGCACGGTGGCCTTCTCGGCCTTCCAGATTTCCTCCAGATCGTTGTAGTCACGCTCGAGGCCTTCGATCTCGGCTTCGAGATCAGCCAGGCGCTGTTTCGACTCGGCGTCCTTTTCCTTCTTCAGCGCTTCGCGCTGGATCTTGAGCTGGATCAACCGGCGCTCCTTGCGGTCGAGCTCTTCCGGCTTGGAGTCAATCTCCATGCGGATGCGCGAGGCCGCCTCGTCCATCAGGTCGATGGCCTTGTCCGGCAATTGGCGGTCGGCGATATAACGATGGCTCAGCGTGGCTGCGGCCACGATGGCAGGGTCGGTAATCTCCACGCCATGGTGGACGGCGTATTTCTCCTTCAGGCCGCGCAGAATGGCGATGGTGTCTTCGACACTCGGCTCACCCACGAACACCTTCTGGAAACGCCGTTCCAGTGCGGCGTCCTTTTCCACGTACTTGCGGTACTCGTCCAGCGTGGTCGCACCGATGCAATGCAACTCACCGCGCGCGAGCGCCGGCTTCAACATGTTGCCCGCGTCCATCGACCCTTCCGCCTTGCCTGCACCCACCATGGTGTGCAGTTCGTCGATGAACAGGATGATCTGGCCTTCGTTCTTGGCCAGATCGTTGAGCACAGCCTTCAGCCGCTCCTCGAATTCGCCACGGAACTTGGCGCCTGCGATGAGTGCGCCCATGTCCAGCGACAGCACGCGCTTGCCACGCAGACCTGCGGGCCCTTCACCATGGCTGATGCGCTGGGCCAAGCCTTCCACGATCGCGGTCTTGCCCACGCCGGGCTCGCCGATCAGCACCGGATTGTTCTTGGTACGCCGCTGCAGCACCTGCACGGTGCGGCGGATTTCCTCGTCGCGGCCGATCACCGGATCGAGCTTGCCGCTTTCGGCGCGCGCGGTCAGGTCGATGGTGTATTTCTCCAGCGCCTGCCGTGATTCCTCGGCATTCTCGTCCTTCACCGATTCGCCTCCACGCACCTTGTCGATCGCTGCTTCCAGACTCTGCTTGTTGGCACCGGCCGCTTTCAAGGCCTTGCCCGCATCGCCGTTGTCATCGAGCGCCGCGAGCAGGAACAGTTCACTGGCGATGAAGGCATCACCCCGCTGCTGCGCCAGCTTGTCGGTGACATTGAGCAGGCGGCCGAGGTCGTTGCCGACTGAAAGCTGTCCGGCCTGGCCGGTCACCTTGGGCAACTTGTCCAGCGCCTCGCCCAGCCGTTCACGCAACACCGGTACGTTGACACCGGCCTGTGCCAGCAAGGGACGTGTGCCGCCACCCTGCTGATCCAGCAGTGCCACCAGCAGGTGTGCGGGTTCGATCATGTTGTGGTCGCGGCCCACGGCCAGCGACTGTGCGTCCGCCAGCGCTTGCTGGAAACGCGAAGTGAGTTTGTCCATCCTCATGGGAGTGCCTCGATAGCGTGGCCGGGCGGATGCGCCCGGCAATACCGACGAGATAGGGACGCAGGACCCTGTTTCAAGGCGCCTGGCCCACTACGGGAATCGTGGTTCTGTTGCCGTTACCCCTTCTAGCTGGCGTAGCCTGGGTAAGCGAAGCGCACCCGGGGCTATCCATTGTCGATGCATCATGCGAAGAGCGTTTCGTGCGCTATGCGCCCGAGTTCCTTTTGAGGCCAAAAGGAACCAAAAGCCCTTCGCCTGACGCTAGCCGATCCGGCGTTGCCGGATCGGTGCCCTGCGCTTCTCGGTCAATGAGGCCCGGCCCCCAAACTCGCTGCGCTCAGACAAGGGGGCCTCTTCGGCCTCATCGACCTGCGATGCTCGGCTTGCTTTAGGGCGAGGTAGATCAAGAGCAAAGCCGAAGCTCCCGACTCACGCCTCACGGGTTCGAGGTTGCCGCCATGCCAGCCATGCGACCCCCGCTGCCAGTACCGCATAGGCACCGGCAAACTGCCAGGCAAGGCTGCGCTGCAGGCCTTGCAGTTCCCAGGGCAGGTAGACCGCGCCTTGCGGGTGTACGGAATGGATGACCCCGAACGCCGTGAGCACGGCAGCAATGAGCAGGCACGCCAACGCCTGCAGATGACGACGGTCGATGAGTGCCACCAGCGTGGCTGCCCACAACAGGGCGGTGATGATGAAGCCATTGCCGAGCACCACGATCACTGCCAGTTCCGGGAACCCATGGCTGCTGCTGTCCGCATACAGTGCGGCGAAATGTTCCGGGGCAATCCATGCCGGATTGCCCAGTTTGATGGTCAGCAGATAGGCCACGGCCGGCAGGAATGCCAATGCCACCGCGATGGCATGCTCACGCCGGGTGCTCTGGAACGCCTGCACCGCGATATCCAGTCCCACGTAGACGATGATGGGCGCCAGCACGGCCAGCGGCAGCCACTGCACCAGGCCCGCCACGATGCCCAGCATGCCGCCCAGGCCAATGAACAGGCCCGTCAGCAGCGTGTAACCGTGCCGTGCGCCCATGTGCTTGTAGGCAGGCTGGCCGATGTAGGGCGTGGTCTGCGCCACGCCACCACAGATACCCGCCACCAGCGTGGAAACCGCCTCCACCAACAGCACATCACGGGTGCGGTAATCGTCACCGGCCGCACGCGCGCTTTCGCTGACATTGATGCCACCCACCACCATCAGCAGGGCGAACGGGAACAACAGAGGCAGGTACGGCAACGTGGCCGGCAAGCCCTGCAGGAAACCGAGCCCTGGCCATGGCAATGTCACCGACAACGACACCGCCTGCGGCAATGCAAAGCCGGGCGCACCCAGGCCAGCCAGACCCAATCCGTAGTAAAGCGTTGTGCCAACCAGGAACGCGAACAGCACGCCGGGAATGCGCAGAGGCAGCCTCCCTTTCGCCACCAGCGCATAGAGCAATAATCCGAAGGTCACCAGCCCGACAACCGGCGAGCGCAACAGTTCGACCAGCGGCAGGAAGCCGAGCAACAGCAATGCCGCCCCGCCGATGGAACCCAGCAACGCCGCTTGCGGCACCAGCCGGGTAATCGTGTCACCCGCGAAGGACAGCGCCAGTTTCAGCACCCCCATCACCACCAGCGACGCCATGCCCAGCTGCCACGTAGCCAATCCCGCCGCCTGTGGATCCAGGCCTTGCGCCCGGTAAGCGAGGAATGCGGGACCCAGCACCAGCAACACCATGCCGATGCTGGTCGGCGCATCCAGTCCGAGCGGCATCGCGGTGACATCGCTGCGGCCGGTTCGCATCGCCAGTCGCCGTGCCTGCCACGTGTACATCAGGTTGCCCACCAGCACACCCAGCGCCGTGCCGGGAAACATCTTCCCGAACACGATGTCCGCCGGCACGCCGAATATCCCGATCAAGCCCGCTGCAATGAAGCCCAGGATGGAGAGGTTGTCGACCACCAGCCCGAAGAATCCATTGAGATCGCCGGACACGAACCAGCGCGGGGAGGCAGTAGCGGAATCAGTCATCGGTTATCGATCCAAATGGAAGGAACGCAAAGGGCCGTCGGCAAACA